>NZ_JAPZBC010000001.1:4337500-4625000 GCF_027460265.1 Streptomyces sp. WMMC940 | reverse complement strand
GGCGATCGGGGTCGTGGAGATCCTGATGACCTTCGGAGCCGTCGCCTGCATCGCCTCGCTGGTGTCCGCACGCGGGCGGCGTGTCGGCGATGTGTTCGCCGGGACCCTCGTCGTCCGGGAGCGGGTGCCCGCCGCACGGTCCGTGTACGTGCCTGCGCCGCCGCCCTGGCTGCTCGGGCGGTTCACGGAGCTCGACCTGTCCGGTGTGCCGGACGATCTGTGGCTTGCGGTGCGCCAGTACCTGACGCGGATGAACCATCTGGACGCGGAGGTGGGCCGGTCGTTGGCCGAGCGGCTCGCCGTCGATCTGGCCGCGTGCACCGGAACACCCGTCCCGGCCGGTGTGCCGGCGGGAGCGTTCCTGGCGGCTGTGGTGAACGAGCGGCAGACCCGGGACACGCGACGCGCGCATGCGGCGGCGGCCGGGAAGCCCGTGGTGCCGGTGGCCCTTTCGGCCCCGCAGATGCACCGCGCCTACGCGGGGCCGCACCGGGCCTGGCCGGTGCCGACGGACCACTCCGTGCGGGGGACGGTCCGAGGGCACGCGGCGCGTACTGATTCCGCCCCCGCTTCCACCGGCTTCGCAGTGCCGGGCGCCCCCGCTGATTCCGTCCCTGCTGCCGGGCCCGCCCCCGCTCCGGCGTCCTCCCCCGGGCCCGCCGGGGCAGGCAGCGGTGGTGAGGGAGCGGGGCCGGTCCGGGCGGCCACGGGGTTCGCGCCGCCCGCTTGAGGGGCGGCTCGGGAGGACCGTCTGCGGTGTGACGACGCTCCCGGGAGGGCCGGTTCAGGTCCACCCCTTCTGGACGCGGATCCGTTCGGGGAGCGGACCGCTCACGGAAACACGGAGGGTGGGGTCTCCAGGTCCTCGAGCTCGATGCCGGGCGCGGCGAGGACCACGTCGCCGGCGATGTGGACCGTGTGCTGTTCACCGGTGTCCAGGGCGCTGACCTGGTATTCGTCGACGGTCAGAAGGCCGTTGTCAGTGGTGTGCGCTTCACTCTTCACCAGGGCCCAGGACTGGTCGACGGTCAGGGGGGCGAGGACCGGGTCCGTGAAGGCGACAAGACGGACACGCGTGGCGGGGGCACCGGGTGAGAGCCGGAGCAGTCGGGCCGTCGCGACGACGAACGCGGGGGAGGTTCCGGTGAAGGCGTGGGCGCGGACATTTCCTTCGGTGGCGTGCGTGCCGGTGGGGTCGGTGCGCACCCAGGTGACGCCGTCGATGGCAGCGCCGCGGACCTGCCAGCTCGCGGCGTGGAGCTCGAGCCGGATGGGGCGTCCGAGCTCGTCGAGCGCCAGGTCGACGGAGCCCGCGTGTTCTCCGGAGGGGGTGGTCAGCTGGGAGACGTAGCGCCAGCCCGACGGGCCGGGTGCGCAGTGGAAGTGCTCTTCACCGAAGGGGGTGCGATCGTGCGGGTCATGAAGCGAATAGCGGCCGCGGGGCATGGGGGTGCCTGACTTCTCCGGAGTACGGGCAGGCCCCCGGCACGGGGGTGCGGGGGCCTGCCTGGTGCGCTGGTGCCACTGCCGGCGGGAGCGCCCTCCGGTCGGTCGATCGGAGGGCCGCCCGGCGGTGGGTCAGTAGCGGTAGTGGTCGGGCTTGAACGGGCCCTCGACCTCGACGCCGATGTACGCGGCCTGCTCGGGGCGGAGCGTCGTGAGCTTCACGCCGAGCGAGTCGAGGTGGAGGCGGGCGACCTTCTCGTCGAGGTGCTTGGGCAGCACGTAGACGTCGGTCGGGTACGCCTCCGGCTTGGTGAACAGCTCGATCTGCGCCAGGGTCTGGTCCGCGAAGGAGTTGGACATCACGAAGGAGGGGTGACCGGTTGCGTTGCCCAGGTTGAGCAGGCGGCCCTCGGACAGCACGATGATCACCTTGCCGTCCGGGAAGGTCCAGGTGTGGACCTGCGGCTTGACCTCGTCCTTGACGATGCCGGGCACCTGGGCCAGACCGGCCATGTCGATCTCGTTGTCGAAGTGACCGATGTTCCCGACGATCGCCTGGTGCTTCATCCTGGCCATGTCCGAGGCCATGATGATGTCCTTGTTGCCCGTCGTGGTGATGAAGATGTCGGCCTGGTCGACGACCTCGTCCAGCGTCGTGACCTGGTAGCCGTCCATGGCCGCCTGCAGGGCGCAGATCGGGTCGATCTCGGTGATGATCACGCGGGCGCCCTGTCCTCGCAGGGACTCGGCGCAGCCCTTGCCGACGTCGCCGTAGCCGCAGACGACGGCGACCTTGCCGCCGATGAGGACGTCGGTTGCCCGGTTGATGCCGTCGACCAGCGAGTGGCGGCAGCCGTACTTGTTGTCGAACTTCGACTTGGTGACGGCGTCGTTGACGTTGATCGCCGGGAAGAGGAGGGAGCCGTCGCGCTGCATCTCGTACAGGCGGTGGACGCCGGTCGTGGTCTCCTCGGTGACGCCGCGGATCTCCGACGCCAGCCGCGTCCACTTCTGCGGGTTCTCCGCGAGGGTGCGGTTCAGCAGGCGGAGGATGTGGCCGTACTCCTCGCTGTCAGCGGTGGAGGGATCCGGGGCCTCGCCGGCCTTCTCGAACTCGACGCCCTTGTGGACGAGGAGCGTGGCGTCACCGCCGTCGTCGAGGATCATGTTCGGGCCGCCGGTGGGCGAGTCCGGCCAGGTCAGGGCCTGCTCCGTGCACCACCAGTACTCCTCCAGCGTCTCGCCCTTCCAGGCGAAGACCGGGATGCCCCGGGGGTTGTCCGCGGTACCGTCCGGGCCGACGGCGATGGCCGCGGCGGCGTGGTCCTGGGTGGAGAAGATGTTGCAGGACGCCCAGCGCACCTCGGCGCCGAGCGCGACCAGGGTCTCGATCAGCACGGCGGTCTGCACCGTCATGTGCAGGGAGCCGGTGATCCGCGCACCGGCAAGCGGCTGCGACTCCGCGTACTCCTTGCGGATCGCCATCAGGCCGGGCATCTCGTGCTCGGCGAGGGTGATCTCCTTGCGGCCGAAGTCGGCGAGGGAAAGGTCGGCGACCTTGAAGTCCTGACCGGTGGCGACAGTCGTCATTGCGAGCTGCTCCTCAGAGGGGTCGAGGGTGTTCGGGCGGGATGGCTCTGCGGTCGCTACGGCGAAAACGGACACGCGCACGAGCACACACGGGTGCCGCACGTGCGTGTCCGGACGCCGTGGGACGTCCGCAGCGCAGTCCGTCGGAGGCCCTCTCTCCCTCGGCCGGTCCGCTCGGGACCGCCCGACCGCCATCAGCAGCGACGTCTGGCTCTTGTCACGAATCTACACCGATCGCCGTCGCGGCCCACAGCCCGCCCATGCCCGGTTTCCGGCCGGATTCCGGGGCGCGCGGTAATACGGAGGCTCGTGTTCCAAGACTTTTGGTCCAGCCGTCGTGTGGTGCACCATGCTCGTCGCGGATCGGGAAGCCCGCGCGATCCGCACCCTTAGCGTGAGGAGATCTCGTGACCAGTCCGGAAAACGAGCAGCGGAGGACGAGGCTGCTCGCCGTGACCGCCTGCCCCACAGGCATCGCCCACACCTATATGGCCGCGGAGAAGCTCGCGCAGGCCGCGGACGCCCTCGGCGTCGAGATGAAGGTGGAGACGCAGGGATCCATCGGGGCCGAGAACATTCTCTCTGACAACGATGTCAGAGACGCGGACGCCATCATCGTCGCGGCCGACAAGGACGTGGACCTCAGCCGCTTCATCGGCAAGCGAGTGCTCAAGGCCGGCGTGGCAGAGGGCATCCGTCATCCTGAGAGGCTGATCGAGCGGGCGCGCAGCGCGCCGGTTCACGAGGCCTCGGGCCCGACGGCCGCCGGCCCGTCCGGCGCACGCGACGGCGCCGAGGGCGCCGACGGCGGGGACGGTGACAGTGGCGGTGACCGTGGTGGCAAGGAGCGGAGCGTCGCGTACAAGGCGCTGATGAACGGCGTCTCGTACATGATCCCGTTCGTCGTGGTCGGCGGACTGCTGATCGCGGTGTCCCTCGCTCTGGGCGGCCATGCGACGCCGGAGGGCTACGCGATTCCGGAGGGCTCCTTCTGGGAGAGCGTGTTCAGGATCGGCGAGATCGGGTTCCGGTTGATGGTGCCGATCCTGTCCGGATACATCGCCTACGCCATCGCGGACAGGCCGGCGCTCGTGCCGGGCATGATCGGTGGCTGGATCGCGAACACCGGAGCGCTGTACGGCTCCGAGGCCGGCGCCGGGTTCATCGGCGCGATCGTGACCGGCTTCCTGGCCGGATACCTGGTGCTCTGGATCAAGAAGATCAAGGTCCCCCGGTTCGCACAGCCGATCATGCCGATCATCGTGATCCCGATCGTGGCGACGTCGGCGCTCGGCCTGTTCTTCATCTACGTCATCGGAAAGCCGATCGCCTGGGTCTTCGAGCATCTGACCGGCTGGTTGAGCGGAATGACCGGCACCAGCGCGATCCTGCTGGGCGCGGTACTCGGCCTCATGATCGCGTTCGACATGGGCGGCCCGGTCAACAAGACCGCGTTCCTCTTCGGCGCCGGCCTCATCGCGTCCGGCAACCAGACGGTCATGGGCATGTGCGCGGCGGCCATCCCGGTGATGCCCCTCGGGCAGGGCCTCGCCACGCTGATCCGGCGCAGGCTCTACTCGGAGCAGGAGCGCGAGACCGGTATGGCGGCGCTGTTCATGGGCTTCTTCGGTATCTCGGAGGGGGCGATCCCGTTCGCGGCGGCGCGGCCCGCCCAGGTCATCCCGGCGAACATGCTCGGCGGCGCTGTCGCCGGTGCGCTGGCCGGGCTCGCGGGCGTGGAGGACGCGGTGCCGCACGGCGGGCCGATCGTCGCGGTACTGGGCGCGGTGGGGGGCGTGCCGATGTTCTTCCTTGCGGTCGTCGTCGGCACGGTCGTGACGGCGCTGACCACGAATGCGCTGATCGGCGTCAGGGAGCGGGGCGCGGAAGGGGGTGGCGGCGCGCACGGCCGCGTCCCGGCACAGGCCGGTGCGCCGGCGGACGCACGGGACACGGAGGGAGCGACGTTCGCTCCGGCGCTCGCCGGGGCACCGGCCGGTGGAACGCGTACCGGAGGGGCGTCGGCCGAAGGGGAACCGACGCGAGGGACGCGCACCGGTGGTGCGGCGGAGGCCACCGCTGCGGACGCCGAGGACCCCGGCGCCTGCACCGGAACCGGAACCGGAACCGGCAGGGCAGATGACACGGATGAGGCGGATGCCGGATCAGGGTCCGGATCCGGACCGGACGCCGGGGTGCTGTCCGGTCATCTGACCGCCCGTTCCGTGAAGGTCGGGCTCGATGCCACGGACAAGGACGCCGCCATCCGCGAGATGGCCGCGATGCTCGCGACGACGGGCAGGGTCACGGACGTCGAAGGGCTGGTTCGGGCCGCGCTCGCCCGAGAGGACCAGGGCACGACAGGTCTCGGCGAGGAGATCGCCGTCCCGCACGCGAAGACCGACGCGGTCACCGCCCCTGTCGTCGGCTTCGCGCGCTCGCCCGAGGGGGTGGAGTGGGGTTCGCCCGACGGCACGAAGGCACGGCTGATCTTCATGATCACGGTTCCGGAGGCAGCCGCGGGCGACGAGCACCTGCGAATCCTGTCGCTGTTGTCCCGCAAGCTGATGGACGCGGAATTCCGTGGGCGGCTTCTCGCGGCCCCGGACGAACCTGCCGTACTCCGGGTGCTCAAGGACATCGCGTAACGGGGGCTCCGGGCACGGGCTCGGGCACCGATCCGGGCTCCAGCTCGGGCACCGGTGCCGGCACGGGCTCGCGCACCGGTGCCGGCTCCGGGGTCGTGTGACGACGACCCCGGAGATCTCCCGGTCACCGATTCAGGTGGCCGCGCGACGACGCGTTGCGGGGCGGCCCGACCGCGGTCCTCCGAACAAGCGGGGGGCCCGCACCACGCTCGGGTTCCGGTCGTGGTGGTGCGGGCCCCCTCCCGTCGATCGGCGGAGGCGTCGTCGTCAGTGAGCCGGCTCAGGGCCGGGGCCGCCCGGGGACTTGGCCGGGTCCGCACCCGCGGCGGCGGCCTCCTCGCTGTAGATGTCGGGCTCCAGATAGATGACGCGCGCGATCGGGACCGCGGCGCGGATGCGGTCCTCGGCGGCGTTGATCGCCACGGCGACCTGCTCCGCCGTGTTGTCGTGCCGGACCGCGATCTTGGCCGCCACCAGCAGCTCCTCGGGGCCGATGTGCAGCGTGCGCATGTGGATGATGCCGGTCACCGTGTCGCCGTCGACCGTCGCCGCCTTGATCTTCTCGACGTCCTCGACGCCTGCCGCCTCACCGAGCAGCAGGGACTTCGTCTCGGCCGCGAGCACCAGCGCGATCAGGATGAGGAGGACACCGATGCAGAGGGTGCCGATGCCGTCCCACACACCGTTGCCGGTGATCAGGGCGAGGCCCACGCCGAAGAGGGCCAGGACCAGACCGACGAGCGCGCCGAGGTCCTCGAGGAGGACGACCGGGAGCTCCGGGGCCTTGGCGTGGCGGACGAACTCCTTCCAGGAGCGCTTGCCCCGCAGGACGTTGGACTCCTTGATGGCCATCCGGAACGAGAAGGTCTCCGCGATGATCGCGAAGACGAGCACGCCGATCGGCCAGTACCAGTCCTCGATGGCGTGCGGGTGCGCGATCTTCTCGTAGCCCTCGTAGATCGCGAACATGCCGCCGACCGAGAAGAGCACGATCGAGACGAGGAACGCGTAGATGTAGCGCTCGCGACCGTAGCCGAAGGGGTGTTCCGGGGTGGCCGCGCGCTTGGCCTTCTTGCCGCCGAGGAGCAGCAGGCCCTGGTTTCCGGAGTCGGCGACCGAGTGGACGCTCTCTGCCAGCATCGACGAGGAGCCGCTGAAGAGGAACGCCACGAACTTGGCTACTGCGATCGCGAGGTTCGCGACGAGGGCCGCGACGATCGCCTTGGTTCCGCCTGACGCGCTCATGGGTGCGTGGTGTCCCTTCGTTTCGTTCCCGGGGTTCCGTGGTTCCTGCCTCCCCGGGGTTCCGGGGTGGAGCTCCGGCGTTACGGCGGGACATTGTTGCAGCAGCCCGGGCGGACGCCGAGTCAGACCGCCACAGTGGCCCGGAAGACCGTGCCCGTACCGGACAGTTCGGCCTTTTCGCCCGCGGGAACGAACACCGACTCCCCTGCGGCGAGGGTGAGCTCCCCGGCTTTCGGCCGACCCGCGGTCGCCAGCAGGATCTGTGGGGTGGGCAGGGTGAGGTCCACGGGAGCCGCGCCCTCCGGCCGTACGAAGCGGGAGAGCCGGAACTCGTCGATCGGGGTGTCGTACAGCTCCTCGCCTGAGGGCGAGGCCTCGGGCCGCAGGACGCCGGGGTCGCCCGCCTCGAAGCGCACGACGCGCAACAGTTCGGGGACGTCGACGTGCTTCGGGGTCAGCCCGCAGCGCAGCACGTTGTCGGAGTTCGCCATGATCTCCACGGCGAGTCCGCCGAGGTAGGCGTGCGGGACACCGGCTCCGAGGAACAGCGCCTCTCCGGGCTGCAGCCGCACGTGGTTGAGGAGCATGGCCGCGATGACGCCCGGGTCGCCGGGGAAATGGTGCGCGGTGGCGGCGAAGGGGGCGTACGGCCCGCCGAGGCGTTCCGCGGCCGCCGCGGCCTCGGCGACGGTGTGGACCGTCTCCTCCGGGTCGGCGGAGAGGACCGCGGTCAGGACCTCGCGCAGGGCGGCTTCCTCGGGGTGGGCGTGGAGGAGGTCCACGTACGGCTTGAGGGAGTCGACGTCGAGACCGGCGATGAAGTCGGCCGCCTCGACGGGCGGACGGAAGCCGCACAGGCCGTCGAACGGGGTGAGCGCGCAGACCAGTTCGGGCTTGTGGTTCTCATCCTTGTAATTGCGGTGGGGCGCGTCGAGGGGGATGCCGGCCTTCTCCTCGGCGGCGAAGCCCTCCTGCGCCTGCGCGCGGTCCGGGTGGACCTGGAGGGACAGGGGCGCGCCGGCGGCGAGCAGCTTGAGCAGGAAGGGGAGCCGGGGGCCGAAGGCGTCGAGCGCGGGGCGGCCGAGCTCGCGCAGCGGATCGGCTCCGATGATGTCGTGCAGGGAGCC
The DNA here is from genome assembly GCF_027460265.1 of Streptomyces sp. WMMC940. Classification (NCBI taxonomy): domain Bacteria; kingdom Bacillati; phylum Actinomycetota; class Actinomycetes; order Kitasatosporales; family Streptomycetaceae; genus Streptomyces; species Streptomyces sp. WMMC940. The sequence continues at coordinate 4,616,944 of NZ_JAPZBC010000001.1, read as the reverse complement.
GCGGCCCGTCTGCGACGGGGCACCGGGGTGGGCGCCCATCCACATCTCCGCCTGTGGCTCGCCGGTCGGGGCGATGCCGAGGAGTTCCGGAATGAGCGTGGTGGATCCCCAGGCGTAGGGGCGCACGATGTTGGAGAGGCGATCCATGAGGGGTGATCCTCGACTCGGTACGTGGCGGATGCGTGGCTGGTGCGTGTCTGCAGTGTGACCGGTGCGGTGTGCGTCCGGCCGGTCCGACGGCCCTGCTCCGGGCACGGGTCACCGTGTCCGGAGTACGGACCCTTGCCGGAACGTCGGGTTGTCGTTGGCGGAAACCGGCGGGAACTCCGGGTGCCGGGCCACCGGGTCCCCGAGGCTCGGCGCCGGTTCCGCGGCGCCGGTCGATCCGGTACCGGCACCCCCGGTCCGGGTGCCGGGCCGGTGCGAGGTCAGGCGTGGCCGTTGCTCGCGAGAGCCAGATACCCGGCGGCGAAGTCCGTCACCGCGAGCAGCTCCGCCAGGGTCTCCAGCGTGCTGCCTTCCTCCGGCTCCAGTTCGCTGATGGCGGTGTCGTGGCTGAGCGCGAGCTCACGCGCGGCCGGGGCCGCCGTGAACCCGTTGTCCAGGCTGTCCCGCAGGAGCAGGACCCGTGCCCTGACCGCCTGCGGCTCCTCGACTCGGTCGCGGAAGAAGTCGTCCGGGTCCGCCCCGGCCGCGTAGTCGCCCGCGAGGAGCATGCCGTGGGCCGGTAGCGCCTCGGGCAGCTCCGCGGCGATGGCGGGCCGGCCGGCGAGCTCGGCCAGTACGGCGGCGAACCGGCGGCCGACGGGCCCCGTCGCGCCCTCCGTCCAGATCAGCGGGAGCGTGTCGGCGAGCTCGGCCGCGAGGGTCTTGGCGGGGTTGCTGTACGTGGCGATCGCGGGTCCGCAGCGTTCGGCGATGCGGTCCAGGCGGTCGGCGACGCCTTGCATCACCTCAGGGTCGGCGGGGATCAGGCCGACCCGGTCGAGGAGCGCGAGCAGCGGGATGAACAGGGCCCAGAAGGCGCCGGGGCTCGCCGCGCTCCGGGTCTCCTCGTACAGCTCGTACGGCGCCGTCGCCATCGGCACGACGAGGCCGTGGATGCCGTCGACGGCCTCGGACAGCGGCGAGCGCTGCGGGGCGACGGCGACCACGGTGCAGCCGCGCCGGTACGCCTGCTCGGCGAGCAGGGCGAGTCCCGGCTCGCTGCCGTCGGTCGTGGCGATGAGCAGCAGGTCGACGGAGCCCGCCCAGCCCGGGAGCCCCCAGCGCAGGGCGCCGGCCGCCGGGGCGACGCCGGTGGGGTGGAGGCGGGCGACCGGCGCGGTGGGTCCGGCCAGCTCGGCGAGGAGGTCGGCGACGCCCGTCGCCGCCGTGCCGGCGCCCGCGATCAGGACGGCCCGCGGGCGGCCCTCCGGTGTCAGCTCGGCGATGCCCGCCTCGGCGGCGTGCCGGGCGGCGGTACGTACACGCGCCCCCGCCTCCGCGGCGCCGCGGAGCAGACCGCGGCGGTCGGCGCGGGCGAGGGCTTCCGGGGCGTCGAGGAGTGACTCGTCGAGCATGGGGGTGTGCCTCCGATTCGCCGAACAGCCGGACAGGTGGGGGGCTCGACGCTTACGCGGGGCGGCGGGCCTCGTCCACGAGGAGTACGGGGATGCCGTCCCGGACGGGGTACGCCAGGCCGCAGTCCTTGCCGGTGCAGATCAGCTCGGGGGTTTCGGCGGCCGTCGCGTCGTCGAGCGGAGCGTGGCAGGCCGGACAGGCGAGGATCTCCAGAAGGCCGGCTTCGAGCGGCATGTGGATCGTCCTTTCGAACATGCGGATCGGGCCACGTCAGCCTACCGCCGGGGGGCGGCCGGCGCGGCTCGGCGTGCGGGTGCGGCGGGCGGGGCGGAGACGCCGCGTCGCGCGGTGCGGCCGCGGCTTCGACGCGCTCCGCGGTCCGCTGCGGTGGGCCGGGGGCGGCGGGTCAGCCGAGGGGGCCCGGGGCCGCCGGTCCACCGAGACCGACCGGGACGCCGGGCCCCTCGAGACCCACCAGGTCCCCTGGTCCCCCGGTCCGCGGGTCCACCGAGACCGACCGGGACGGCGGGCCCATCGAGACCGACCCACCAGGTCCCCCGGTCCGCCGGTCCGCGGGTCCACCGAGTGGGGCCGGACCGGCGGGAAGGGGCGGGGCGTCGGAGCGGGGCGCGTGCTGTGCCTCTCCGGTACGGGAGGCGGCGCGGGTCGGTCCGTGGGCCACTCGCCGGTGACCCACGGACCCCCGCCCACCCGCCGGCACCAGGCGTTCCGGGCCGGCCTCAGCCGTTCCGCACCAACGCCAGGACCTCGTCCCGCAGGGCCGACATCGTGGCCTCGTCACGGGCCTCGACGTTGAGGCGGAGAAGGGGCTCGGTGTTGGAGGGGCGGAGGTTGAACCACCAGTCGGCGGTGGAGACCGTGAGCCCGTCGAGGGTGTCGAACGTGACGCCGTCGCGGGACGCGAAAGCCTCGCGGACGGCCGTCGTGCGGCCGGCCCGGTCCTCGACCGTGGAGTTGATCTCGCCGGAGGCGGCGTAGCGGTCGTAGCGGCCCACCAGGTCGGACAGCGGGCCGTCGTGGGTCCCGAGGGCCGCCAGGACGTGGAGGGCGGCGAGCATGCCGGTGTCGGCGTTCCAGAAGTCGCGGAAGTAGTAGTGCGCGGAGTGCTCACCGCCGAAGATCGCGCCGCTGCGGGCCATCTCCTCCTTGATGAAGGAGTGCCCGACGCGCGTGCGGACCGGCGTGCCGCCCTGCTCGCGCACGACCTCGGGCACCGACCACGAGGTGATCAGGTTGTGGATGACGACGCCGCCGCCGTGCCTGGCCAGCTCGCGGGCCGCGACCAGGGCCGTGATCGCCGACGGGGAGATGCCTTCGCCGCGCTCGTCGACGACGAAGCAGCGGTCGGCGTCGCCGTCGAAGGCGAGGCCGATGTCCGCGCCCTCCGCGCGCACCCGCTGCTGGAGGTCCACGAGGTTCTTGGGGTCGAGGGGGTTGGCCTCGTGGTTCGGGAACGTTCCGTCCAGCTCGAAGTACATCGGGACGAGCTCGACCGGCAGGGAGGCGAAGACCTTCGGGACGGTGTGGCCGCCCATGCCGTTGCCCGCGTCCACGACCACCTTCAGCGGGCGGATCGTCGCAAGGTCCACGAGGGAGAGCAGGTGGGAGGCGTAGTCGTCCAGGGTGTCGCGCTCGGAGACCGTCCCCGGGGCGGTCGCGGGGGCGGGGGCACCGGACGCGCGCCAGGACTCGACGAGCTCTCGGATCTCCGTCAGGCCCGTGTCCTGGCCCACCGGGGTCGCGCCCGCGCGGCACATCTTGATGCCGTTGTACCGGGCGGGGTTGTGGGACGCCGTGAACATCGCGCCCGGCAGCGCGAGCTGACCGGAGGCCGAGTACAGCTGGTCCGTCGAGCAGAGACCGATCATGGTGACGTCGGCGCCGCGGGCAGCGGCACCCCGGGCGAAGGCGGCGGACAGACCGGGCGACGAGGGCCGCATGTCGTGACCGACGACGATGGCGTCGGCACCGGTGACCTGGACGAAAGCGGACCCGAACAGCTCGGCCAGCGACTCGTCCCACTGGTCCGGCACCACCCCGCGCACGTCGTACGCCTTCACGATCTGTGACAGATCAGCAGCAGAGGATGCAGCCACGGCCCAACCTTCCCGAATTCCCTGTGGTCGCAACAAACTACCTGTCGGGGCGGGGGCAGCCGGGGCCAGGCCCGAGATTCGGGACGGATCGGCACGGGCGCCGGGCCGGACGGGGCGACTGGCCGGCCGGGCCGGCTGCGGACCCGGGGCGGACTCACCGGCCGGCGGTGAACCCGGGGGCGGCGGCGTCAGGGGTGACGACCATCGGACGGGAGACCTGGGGCGGGGGAGATCTGCCCCCGGGAGACCCTCCGTCCGGGATCTGCGGCGCGGAGATCGGAGAGCGCAGTCGGAGAGCCGGCGGCCACACGGCCGGTACGGCGGCAGCCCGCGGCCGGGGAACGGGGAAGCGGCCCGGACGGAGAGCGGAAGCCCCGCGCCCGGTCGGTCCGCCACAGTCGGCCCGTCCCGGTCGGCGCACCGCAGTCAGCGCGCCGCGGAAGGGAGGAACGGCGGAACGGCACGAGAGGCAGGTGTGCCAGGAACCACAGGAGAGGAAACGCCTCTTCAGGAGTCGGGCGAGCGCAGCACCCGGAGGTGCCCCCGCCGCGCGACCTCCATCGGGTCGGACCTGCGGGCTCCCGGGCCCCCGCCCGCCTGGGCCGCGCGCTCCTGCGGGCGAGCCGCCTCCCTGACCGCGTTCGCCAGGGCTTCGAGATCGTCACCACTGGGCCTGGCCGGGCCGGAGGCGTCGGAGAGCCGGACGACCTCCCAGCCGCGCGGCGCGGTGAGCCGTTCGCTGTGCTCGGCGCACAGGTCGTAGCAGTGGGGCTCGGCGTAGGTGGCGAGGGGGCCGAGGACCGCGGTCGAATCGGCATAGACGTACGTCAGTGTCGCGACGGCAGGACGGCCGCACGCGGTGCGCGAACAGCGACGTACAGGGCTCACGACGTTGGACGGTACCGCACTCTTGAGCGGGCCGCGACGACTCTCCGCCACGTCACCCCACCGTGTCGTGCTGTGAGGTCCCGCACAGCCGCGTTCCGGCCGGCTGGACTGACCTGCGCGGGAGGAACGGCGGCCGATCCGGGACCCCATGCGATCCGGTCACCACTGCATATGAATCGCGTCATTCACGGCGAGTATGGCGATCGAAGAACGATGTCGAATCGAACCCAACCTTGGCTTGAATGTTCAATAGGCGACAAGCCCATGTGGCCCACCGAGGACGCCCCGGGCAGGCGGCGCCGGGGCGCCCGGGAGACGTCCGGCGGGGACCGTCGAAACCTTCACGCCTCCGGGTGGTACGCCGTCACCCCCGAGGGCGATGGCCCCCGGTTCGAGAGGGGCACGGCCCCGCTGCGGCAGGGTCCGGGAGAGCTACCCTGCGTCAGTGATGGACAGTCCCGTACCGCCCCGCCCCACCGAGCCCAGGCCGCGCCGCCGCGACCGTCACGGCCGGGGGATGCGCGGGCCCGTCGCCCCGCCGCAGGTGCCGCTCTCCGCCAGCCGGGCCGAGTCGTTCCGCGATCTCGTCCAGGACTCGGTGGAACGGCTGGAGCGGCGCTGGCCCCAGCTGGCCGAGGTGGATTTCCTGGTGCTGGACGTACCGGGGTCGCTGGACGAGAGCGTGCCGCTGGGCCGCTCGGTACCGGCGGGGAAGGGCAGCCCGGCGAGGATCGTGGTCTACCGGCGTCCCGTCGAGATCCGCACGAAGAACCGGGACGAACGGGCACTGCTGGTGCACGAGGTGGTGGTGGAGCAGGTGGCGGACCTGCTGGGCCTCGCGCCGGAGTCGGTCGACCCCCGCTACGGCCAGGACTAGGGCGAGCAGGTCCGGCCGAGGCAGCGGCCGCACTCACCCGCCCCGCCCGATACGACCCGTGGCGCGTCCGGTGCGCCGCTCCCCTCCCGCGGGCACGGTGCTCGGCTCCCGGCCCGGTGCGCGGCAACCGCGTCCGCCGCCCACCGGGCCCGGGTGGCCGGATTCCGTCAGTCGTCGAGGACGGAGAGGTCCTGCTCCGCCGCCGGGACCGCGACCAGACCGCGGTCGTCCGGCAGGGTCTGGACGGTGAACATCTGGATGCCGTCCTGCGGGAGCAGCAGCGTGCGGGCCGCGTGGACCGGCCCGCCGGACTGCGGCTCCACCGTCAGCGCGTACGAGCCCTTCAGCCCTGCCGGGACGGGCGGGCTGACCGCCAGCGTCGTACCGCCCTTGACCGTGTACGTCTTGACGGCTCGGGACCCGCCTTCGGTACCGGCCGAGGCCGTCACCCTGACCTGGGCGGTCGCACCGGGCGCGGCGAGGGAGAGCACCGAGCCCTCGGCCCGGTTGTCGGCGGCGGTGGCCCGCTCCGTGACCGGCGCGGTCGCCGGGATGTAGGCGATCTCCTGCTTGTCGCCCTTGCCCCGGGTGACCTGCAGGGCCGCGACCACACCCGTCGCCGGGGCGCCCTCGGCCGGTGACAGGAGGATCGAGCCCGCCTCGCCCTTGGTGACGTCCTTCATCTCGAGCGAGGCCGTCATCCCGGACTTCACCCGCAGGCTCTCCGCGCCGGCGGGGTTGAGCGTGCCGGTCGCGCCGGCGAGGCGCACCTTCAGTTCCGCGTCGTCGTCACCGGGCGCGAACGCGACCAGCCGCACGGAGGTCGCGTCCGCCGGGACACCCGGCAGCACCAGCGTGCCGGCCGGGTCGGCGGACGCCGGCAGCCAGTCGCTCCCGATCTCGTCCCCGGCGCCCCGCACCGCCGCGCCGACCCGGCCGGTGCGCGTCGTGACGTGCACGGTCACGTCATCGGCGGGATCGGTCGTCAGGGTGGAGAGCAGGACGGGGACGCTCGCCCCCGCGGGGACCTGGATGCCGTCGCTCAGCTGGGACTTGAGCGAGCCGTCCTTGCCGTAGAGCTCGATGTCGACGAGCGCGCCGGAGTCGTCGGGATTGGTGAGGTGGACGTAGTCCTGCCGGTCCTCGGCGAGACTCGCGCCCGGGAACCAGAGGTCCGTGTCGGGTGCGGTGCAGTGGACTCCGAGCACTCCGCGGCCACTGCCGGCGCTCACGACGGTCGTCTGCTGGGTGGTCCAGCCAGGGGCGAGACCGCCGGTGGCGGTGCCGACCAGCGCGGGGGCGGCGCTGCCGCTCGCCTTGGCGGCGACGGGTTTCCCGGGCTGCTTGAGCGTGACGACGGGCTTGTCGGACGGGGGCTTCTTCGCGCTTCCGTCGTTCTCCGCCCCGTCCGCCCCGTCCTCCTCGCCCGCCTCGTCCTTCTTCTCCCCGCCGGCCGGACCCCTCAACGTCGCGACGGAGGGTTTGAGTTCGGCCACCGCGCCCGAGGTGGCGGAGCCGCCGCCGCTGCCGGGCCCAGGGGTGAAGGACGTGTACACGGTCTCGGCGAGGTCCGACGTCGCCGGGGCCGGGCAGAGCAGGCTGGAGCGCTCCACCGGCAGCCGGGCCGGAGCCGTCGCCCCGGTCGCCGCCCCGCCGTCCGGCGCGGTGAGCGCGGCGAATCCGGTCACCGCCGCGAGGGACGTCACGGCCGCGAGGAGCGAGAGGGTCGTGCGATTCACTGGTTGCTGCTCCCGTCGGGACGCTGCTCGTTCTCGTGGCCGTAGGGGTCGTACGGGCCCGCTTCCGGGCCGGGGTCCGTGCCGTACGGGTCGTACTGCTGCGGGTCGTACTGCTGCGGGTCGTACTGCTGCGGGTCGTACTGCTGGGGGGCCTGGCCGCCGTACCGGGGGTCGTACTGCTGCGGCTCGTACGGCCCCGGCGGGTACTGCCCGGGCTCGTACTGCTGCCCCTGGGGGCCGTCGTACTGCTGGGTCTCCGGATACGCGTACCGCTGTCCCGGGGCGTCCTGGTACTGGCCCGGGTACGGATCGGCGTACCCGCCGTTCCCGTACGAGCCGTAGCCGGCGGCGGCCGGGGAGCCCTCGTCCGCGTAGGCCTGCTCGTCCCACTCGGCGCCGTACTGCGGCTGCCGGGGGACCGCCGCGTACGGTTCCGGGGCTCCGGCCTCGGGCTGCGGGCCCACCGCGGGATCCGGCTCCTCCTCGGCGGCGGCCGCCGCCTCGGCCTGCGCCGCGCGGAGCCTGCGGGCCCGGCGGCCCTCGCCCTCGACGGGCTGGGCCGGGATCGCGGCATCCTCCTCGGGCAGGTCGTCGTCGATCTCGCGGCGCCGGCCGGGCAGGGCCAGCACGACCAGGACGAGGGCGAGGGCGCCCTGTGTCCAGATCCAGGCGGTGTGGGTGATCGGGGTCGCATAGGCGAGATCGAGCCGTCCACCCTCGGCGGGCAGTTCGAAGCCCTGGGCCCAGCCGTCCACGGTGGTGCTCTCCAGCGGGCGGCCGTCGAGCGTGGCCTGCCAGCCGTCGTCGGCGCGGTCCGCGATGCGCAGTACCCGGCCTTCGGGGCCCTTGGGGACGTCCGTGTGGGCCTCGACCGGTCCGGAGGCCACCGGCAGCGGCTCCGCCCCGCCGCTGACGATGACCGCGCGGGCAACCTGGCTGTCCACCCGCCACAGCGCGCTGCCGTCGAGCTGGCTGAGCCGGGAGAGGCCGGGGGTGGCGTCGAGGACGCGGCTCATCTGGCGCGGCGCGCCGTCGCGGACCAGGACGTACCGGATGGCGAAGCCGCTGAGCTGGCTGGTCTGGTCGGCGCCGGAGCCGGCGACGAGGTTGGCGACGACCTTGTCGAGGCGCGGGTCGCTGCCGGCGGCCTCGCTGAGCTCGGCGTCGCCGAGGCGCCCGCCGGAGCCGCGGACCAGCGTGTACGACACCTTCGCCGGCGACGAGCCGCCGAGGACGAGCGTGCGGGGCTGGTCGCGGGTGCCGCTCTCCTCGGCGACGAAGGCGGGGACCTGCACCGGGTCTCGGCGCTCCAGCGGGCCCGCGGCTCCGCTGATCATCCAGTTGACCGCGGCGAACAGCGGGGCGGCCGCGGCCGCGAGGGCGACGAGCGCGGCCACGGGCTGGCGCCAGCCGAAGCTCTGGGCGGCGACGCGCCGGCGGGCGCCCTCCGCGCCGACGACCGCGGCGGCGATCAGGGCGATGCCGTAGACGAGGGTGGCGGGTCCGGCCCAGCCCGAGCCGTTGGCCAGGGCCGCGAAGACCAGCGCGGCGACCCCGACGGCCCAGGCGGTGCGGATCGCGAGCTGCCGCTCGGCGCGCAGCAGGGCGGCGAGAGCGGCGAGCACCACGCCGATGAGGAGCAGCCCGCCGACGGTTTTGGGACCGCCGGGGCTGATGCCGAGCAGGTCGAGCGGTGAGGCCGCGCCGGTGCCGAACTCCCGTCCCGCCTCGCGCAGGAAGCGGGACGGGTCGGTCAGCAGCGACAGCGACCAGGGAGCGAGCACCAGCAGCGGGGTACCGGCCACGACGAGGAAGCGCAGCCCGTAGGCGGTGATGTCACCTCGGCGCAGCACGAGGGCGGCCAGGCCGAGGACGAGGGCGAGCGGCCAGACGACCGGGGTGAAGGCCGTCGCGAACGTCAGCAGCAGCGCGTACGCCCAGGTGGCCCGCCAGCTGCCGCGCGCACCGTCGGTACGGGCCAGTCCGTAGGCCGCGACCCCGGCGCGGGCGATCAGCGGGAGCACGACGGCGAGGACGGCGGTGCCGAGCCGCCCGGTGGCGAGTGCGCCGGTGGCGGCGGGCAGGAACGCGTACGCGACGCTCGCCCAGGCCCGCAGCAGCCGGGACTCGATCAGCGGACGGGAGGCGAAGTACGCCGTGACGCCAGCGAGCGGAACCGAGCAGACGAGCAGCACGGTGAGCGCGAAGCCGGTGGAGCCGAGGAAGAGTCCGGAGAGGACGCTCAGGATCGCGAGGTACGGCGGTGCCGTCTGGGTCCCGCCGGTGCCGAGCGGGTGCCAGGCGTCGGCGTAGCGGCTCCACAGCTCGGACAGTTCGCCCGGCGCGGGCAGCAGGGCGCCGCCCGCGAGCGCGCCGCCGCCGAGAAGGCCGCGGCAGGCGACGAGGGAGACGACCAGCAGGAGCGCGAAGAGGACCGGCCCCGGCTTGCGGGCGATCTTCTTGAGCCGGGCGAACTGTTCGACCTCCAGGAAGTCGGCCTCGTCGCCGCCCGGACCGGACTCGACGGCGCCGTGCCGTGAGCCCCCGGAGTCGGAGTCGCGTCCGGCGCCGAGACTTCCGGCGACCTGTTCGAAGGTGGCTCGGACGGTGGCGCCCGGCGGCGGGAAGAGCGGTCGCAGTTCGCTCGCGTCGACGAGGGCTCTGCCGCGCCTGCGGCGGGCGGCGAGGATCCGCTCCGGGCGCAGCAGGGTGCCGAGGAGGCCCATGACCTCGTCGACCGCCTGGCCGGGCACCTTGCCGACCAGATGGGCGAGGGTGCGCAGCAGGGTGCCGAGGAGGAGGCGGAGCAGGACGAAGGGCAGCGACCTGCCGCGGGCGTTGACGAGCAGGGTGTAGACGGCTCCCGCCTTGTCGACGCGGTGCGGGCTGGCGACGGAGCGGCCCGCGCAGTCGACGGTGCGGCGCTCGCGGGCGGCGGCCTCGGCGTGCCGCAGCACGGCACCGGGGGCGACGTACACACTGTGGCCCGCGGCGTGGGCGCGCCAGCAGAAGTCCACGTCGTCGCGCATCAGGGGCAGCCGCCGGTCGAAGCCGCCGAGTCCCTCCCAGACGTCGCGGCGGACGAGCATGCCGGCGGAGGACACGGAGAGCACGGAGCGGACCTGGTCGTGCTGGCCCTGGTCCTGCTCCCGGCGGTCGAGCCCGGTCCAGCGGCGGCCGCTGTTGGCGATGGAGACGCCGGCCTCGAGGAGCTGCTTGCGGTCGTACCAACCGCGCAGCTTGGGGCCGATGACCGCGGCGTGTTCGTCGGAGTCGGCGACGCGGAGGAGTTCGGCGAGGGCGTCGGGGGCGGGTGCGCAGTCGTCGTGCAACAGCCAGAGCCACTGGACCGGTTCGCCGTGCGGCAGCTCCGGCATGTCGTACGCCTCGTCGCGCCAGGTCCTGGTCACCGGGTCCCAGCCGCTGGGACGCTTCAGATAGGGCAGGTCGTCCGGGGTGAGCACGGGTGCGAGACGGGCCGCCTCGTCGACGGCGGCACCGAAACCGGTGCGGCGGGCGAGGTGCAGGACCCGCTCGGCGCCCAGAGCCTCGGTGACCAGCCGTGCCGAATCGTCGGCGCTGCCGGTGTCGGCGGCGACGACGTTCTGTACGGGGCGCTCCTGACCGAGCAGCCCGGCGAGCGCGTCGGGCAGCCACCGGGCACCGTCGTGGGAGACGAGTACGGCGGTGACGACGTGCCGCGGAAACTCGGGCGGGGTGGCGGGAACCAGCCCCGCCGAGGTGGCGGGAACAAACTCCGCAGGGGTGGCGGACATTGAGGTACGGGCCCTCCGGCCGGTTCGCCCCCGGGAGGGGGGCGCTGGAGCGTCTGGGACGGGGCCCCACACTAACGGTCCGGCGGAGCGCCGTGGCGCGGGCTGTCCAGGCGGGGCCGGCGGCCGGGGCGGACCGCTCCCGGGCGGCCCGGCGTTCGGCGGGCCGGGGACGGGGGACCGGAGAGGTCGGACCGGGGACGGCGGGTGGGAACCGGATCGCGGCCGGAGCGGGGAGGTCGGCGAGCGGCCACCGGATCCCGCCCGGGGCGGGGACACCGGCGGGCGTACGAGGAGGCCCGCCGTCCGGCGGCGGAGCCGGGGGCGGCGGACCTTCTCGTACGCGATGCGCGGACGCGTCCGATGCGCGGACGCCTCCTGTGCGATGCACGGGCGCGCGGGCGAAACGGATACGCAGTGATGAGGATGCGCGGGACGTGCGGGTGGGGGCGGCGGAGGGCCGTGCGCAACGGGCGGGGTGCCTGGTGGGCCGTCGCGGGCGGGTGGTCGAGGTGGCGGCGGTCACGGGCGTCGCGACGGGAGCGGGTGCCGACCGGGCGTCGTGGGCCGTGACGGACGCCGGCGACGGGAGTGGTCGACGACCGGCCGGGAGGTGGGGCGGCGGGTCGGGCGGCGCCCCGACCGGACGGCCGGCGGCCTTCTCCGGAGCGCGGCCCTTCAGACCGTGGCCCCGCTTCAGACGCGGACCTGCTTCAGACCGTAGGCCGGCCTCAGACCGCGGCCTTCCTCAGCCCTTCAGACCGCGGCCTTCTTCAGTCGGCGGCGCTCACGCTCGGACAAGCCGCCCCAGATGCCGAACCGCTCGTCGTTGGCGAGGGCGTACTCGAGGCATTCGGAACGGACTTCACAGGCGAGACAGACCTTCTTGGCCTCGCGGGTGGATCCGCCCTTCTCGGGGAAGAAGGACTCGGGGTCGGTCTGGGCGCACAACGCGCGCTCCTGCCAGCCGAGTTCCTCGTCCGCGTCCTCGACCAGCAGTTGCTGGAACAGCTCGGTCATCTGCGCCCCTCGTCTGTCTTTGCGTCCCCGTGATCCGGCCGTGAGCCGTACCGATTTCGGCCGAACGACACGAGTGAAATTACAAGTGTGTGGATCCGGGCCAGTCAAGCCGAGATCTGCTATTGGGCCCCGTATTCACTCTGCGGAACCAAGCGTATGCGGAAAGTGTTCAAATCACCAAAAACCATGACACTTGCCACTGGCCTGACCGCACCCTCCCCCTTCCGCGCTGCAGCACCGGCGTTCACCGGCTCCACAAGGAAGGACGTCTCGCGCTTCGATCTTGTTGCGATCCAGCCACACAAGCGATCCGGATCACAGTCCGATCACAAGAGCGCAACGGCGTTTGAGAGCACAGTTGCAGCGCCATGTCTCCGGCCCCGTCGACGCACAAACCTTTCTCCGACCGGAGTAACCGGATGAGGTGAAACATTGCCGCCAAATCGGTCACTGAGTTGACATCCGGAGCCGTGGTCGTCACCTTGGATGGCATGCCAGCGACCACAGCGCCCTCCGCGACCCACGCGATCCGTGGGTTCCGCAGCGCTGTCCAGGCGCGCTGTTGCTGTTCCAGCTGTTGATGCCGTAGCGCTCCAGCTCTCTCCCCGGTCCGCCCGTTCCCGGCGGGCCTCGCGACACCCCAGCACTGACCTTCCGTTTCTGCCGAGGAACCACCGCACCCCATGAACAGCGACAGCGACCTCCAGATCGCCGGCGACATCCTCGAGGTCCCGCACCTCCTCCAGCCCGCCAAGGAGCACCCGTCCACCGTGGCCGAGTTCGCCGGACTCGCCCGGTCCATCGCCGAGGACCGCACCCGGTGGGCCCCGCTCGTCCGGTACGACGCCACGACACGGTGGTACCACCGGCTGCGCACCGGCCCCGGCTACGAGGTCTGGTTGCTGTCCTGGGTCCCGGGACAGGGCAGCGGGCTTCACGACCACGGTCCGTCCTCCGGCGTACTGACCGTTCTGGAGGGCGAGTTGACGGAGCGGACCGCGCGGGCCGATCGCGCCCTGGCCGCCGGCGCGCAGCGCGTCTTCGCCCCCGGATATGTGCACGAGGTGGTCAACGACTCGCTCGAGCCGGCCGTGAGCCTGCACGTCTACTTCCCGGGCCTGACCGAGATGCCGATGCACACGGCCCACTGCTCGCCGGCCGCCCGGCAGGACGCGGTCGTGGCCTGACCGCGGACCGCCCACCGCCCGGCCCGGCACACACCCGCACCCCGCACCCCGCACCCCGCACCCCGCAGCCTGCGTCCGGCCTCGGCCCGCGGACCGCGACTCATCCCGGGTGCCGGCGCCTGACACACTCTGAGCATGCGCATTGTGGTTCTGGCCGGTGGCATCGGCGGTGCTCGTTTTCTGCGTGGCCTCAAGGCGGCCGCCCCCGAAGCCGACATCACGGTCATCGGCAACACCGGTGACGACATCCATCTGTTCGGGCTGAAGGTCTGCCCGGACCTCGACACGGTGATGTACACGCTCGGCGGCGGCATCAACGAGGAGCAGGGCTGGGGACGTTCCGAGGAGACCTTCCAGGTCAAGAGCGAGCTCGCGGCGTACGGAGTGGGGCCCGAGTGGTTCGGGCTCGGTGACCGCGACTTCGCCACGCACATCGTGCGGACCCAGATGCTCGGTGCGGGCTATCCGCTGAGCGCCGTCACCGAGGCGCTGTGCACGCGGTGGCAGCCCGGGGTGCGGCTGCTGCCGATGTCCGACGACCGGGTCGAGACCCATGTCGCCGTCGATGTCGACGGCGAACGCCGGGCCGTCCACTTCCAGGAGTACTGGGTCAGGCTGCGGGCGTCCGTCGACGCGCAGGCCGTCGTGCCCGTCGGGGCAGAGCAGGCCAAGCCCGCACCCGGCGTGCTGGAGGCGATCGCCGAGGCCGACGTCATCCTCTTCCCGCCGTCGAACCCCGTCGTGAGCGTGGGGACGATCCTGGCGGTGCCGGGAATCCGTGAGGCGATCGCCGACGCGGGCGTTCCGGTCGTGGGGCTCTCCCCCATCGTCGGCGACGCCCCCGTGCGCGGCATGGCCGACAAGGTGCTGGCCGCGGTCGGCGTCGAGTCGACGGCCGCCGCCGTGGCGCGGCACTACGGGTCGGGGCTGCTGGACGGCTGGCTCGTGGACACGGTGGACGCGACCGCGGTGGCCGAGGTCGAGGAGGCCGGGATCCGCTGCCGGGCGGTGCCGCTGATGATGACCGACCTCGACGCCACGGCCGCGATGGCGCGCGAGGCGCTGGCGCTCGCCGAGGAGGTCCGCGGATGACCGCACCGTCCTACCGGGTGTGGGCGCTGCGGGGACTGCCCGAGGTTCGGCCCGGAGACGACGTCGCGAAACTGATCGCGGCCGGTGAGCCCGGACTGGTGGACGGCGACGTCCTGCTCGTCACCTCGAAGATCGTGAGCAAGGCGGAGGGCCGGATCGTCGAGGCCCGCGACCGTGAGGCGGCCATCGACGCGGAGACGGTACGGGTGGTGGCCCGCCGCGGTGCCCTGCGCATCGTCGAGAACCGGCAGGGGCTGGTGATGGCCGCGGCCGGGGTGGACGCCTCCAACACCGCCGCCGGGACCGTGCTGTTGCTGCCCGAGGACCCGGACGCCTCGGCCTCGCGCATCCGGGAAGGACTGCGGGAGGCGCTCGGCGTCGAAGTGGGCGTGGTGATCACGGACACCTTCGGCCGCCCGTGGCGGGCGGGGCTCACCGACGTCGCCGTCGGCGCGGCGGGCGTACGGGTCCTGGACGACCTGCGCGGCGGCACCGACGCGCACGGCAACCGGCTCGACGCGACCGTCGTCGCCACCGCCGACGAACTCGCCGCGGCCGGCGATCTGGTCAAGGGCAAGGCGGCCGGGCTGCCGGTGGCGGTGGTCCGAGGGCTCGGCCATGTCGTCGCGGACGGGACCGACGGCGCCCGCGCGCTGGTGCGCCCCGCGGCGGACGACATGTTCCGGCTCGGCACCTCCGAGGCGGTACGGGAGGCGGTGACCCAGCGCCGCACGGTGCGCGCCTTCACCGACGAGCCCGTGGATCCGGGCGCCGTCCGCCGCGCGGTCGCGGCCGCCGTGACCGCGCCGGCTCCGCACCACACGACGCCCTGGCGCTTCGTGCTCCTCGAGTCGGAGCCCGCACGGCTGCGCCTCCTCGACGCGATGCGCGACGTCTGGATCGCGGACCTGCGCCGCGACGGCAAGTCCGAGGAATCGATCGCGCAGCGCGTGCGGCGCGGCGACGTCCTGCGCAACGCGCCGTATCTGGCGGTGCCGTGCATGGTCGTGGACGGCTCGCACCACTACGGCGACGGGCGCCGCGATGCCGCGGAGCGCGAGATGTTCGTCGTCGCGACGGGCGCGGGCGTCCAGAACTTCCTGGTGGCGCTGGCCGGTGAGCGACTCGGGTCGGCGTGGGTGTCGTCCACGATGTTCTGCCGCGACGTCGTCCGGGAGGTGCTGGACCTGCCGTCCGACTGGGACCCGATGGGCGCGGTCGCGATCGGGCACGCGGCACAGGCGCCGAGGGATCGGCCGGCGCGGGACGCGGAGGCGTTCGTCGAGGTCCGGTGAGCGCGGGTCGGCGGGTGACGGGCGCGACGGCCGCGGCGCGCCTCTCCCCCAGCCGCTGTCCGTGGCCCTGGTCCCCCGGCAGCAGGTCGGTGAGCTCGGCACGTGCGCATGCCACCCGCTCCTCCCCCAGCACCTCGAGGAGGGAACGTCCTTCCGGTCACAGTCCGCCGATGTCCCAGCGCGGCATCTTCGGTGTGCGGCGGGGCGGGGTCCGGCCGCCGAGGAGGATGAAGCGGGCGGCACGGTGGCGCTGGCCGGCGTAGGGGGCGAGGAGTTCGAGCATCGCCGCGTCGTCCGCGTCGCGGTCTCCCGCGAGGGCGTAACCGACGATGCGCGGCAGGTGGAGGTCCCCGACGGTGATCGCGTCCGGTGCGCCGTTGCTGCGCTGGACGGTCTCGGCGGAGGTCCAGGGGCCGATGCCGGGGATCAGTTCCAGGCGTGCCATGGCCGCCTCGGGCTCCATCGCCGCGGCCTCCTCCATCCGGCGTGCGACACGGACCGCGCGCAGGATCGTGGACGCGCGCTTGTCGTCGACGCCCGCGCGGTGCCACTCCCAGGAAGGGATCATCGACCAGGTGCGGGCGTCCGGCATGACGTGCATCCGGTCGGAACACGGGCCGGGGGCGGGCTCGCCGTACCTGCGTACGAGGAGGCGCCAGGCGCGGTACGCCTCGTCCGTGGTGACCTTCTGCTCCAGGATCGACGGGATCAGGCTCTCCAGGACCAGTCCCGTGCGGGTGAGGCGCAGTCCCCGGCGGCGGCGGTGGCTGGCCGCGACCAGGCGGTGGCGCGGTTCGAACACGTCCGGGTCGTCCAGGTCCCCCAGCATCTGGGGCAGTTGATCGAGGAGCCACTCGGCTCCGGGACCCCACGCCTCGGCGTGCACCGCCGTGCCCTTCGCCGTTACCCGCAGCGTGCCCGGGCCGGCGGGCGTCCGGGCGGCGCGCCACACGGAGCCGTCGGGGGTCGTACGGAACGTCGGGTCGCCCGGGCCGCGCCGCAGCGGTCCCAGCACCAGTCCGAGGTCCAGTGGGCCCGGCGGGACGTATGTCCGCTCCCGGCCCCCGGCCGTCGCCGCCCCGGGCCGGGGCGCGGGTACGGCGACCTCGCCGCCGCGCACCGTGGTGCGGGTGACGGCGGGCCGGGGGGTGAAGCGTCCTGCCACGGAGGGGTGTCCTGGGTGCGGGGGTGTGCCGAGGTCTGACCCGAGCCTAGGCGGTCGGGGTGCGGCTTCGCAGCGGGACCCCGCGACCGCCCACGGGACCACGGTCCGGCGCGGCGGACCCGTGGTCCGCCGGTCCGGCGCGGGTCCGTCGGGCCGGACACGTTGCAGGTTGCAGCCGCACCGGCGACGACACCCACCCTCCCGGAGCACCGGCACGAGACCGACGAAGCCGCCGCTCCGAAACGGGCCACCGGCAACAGCGCGGCACAACCGCACCGGCGCGGCGGACGGGCGGCGTGCTGCCGCACCGGCGCCGGGTCACCGGGCCGGCGCGCGGCTACTGGTCCGGGGAGAAGCGGATCGCGCCCGCCGGGATCGCTGCGTCGCACCAGACCCGGATGCCGTCACGCAGCTCGTTGTCGGATCCGATGACCGCTCCGTCCCCGACGACCGCGTCCGTGAGCACCGTGCGGGCGCCCACGCGCGCGCCCGCGCCGACGAGCGAGTCGGTGACCACCGCGCCGGCCTCGACCACCGCGCCGTCCAGGACCGTGCTGCCGCTGATCCTGGCGCCCTCGCCGACGGTGGCGCCCTCGCCGACGACGGTTCCTCCGGTCAGCTTGGCGTCGGCGGCGACCGTCGCGGTCGGCAGGACGAGGCGGTCCCCGCAGCGGCCCGGCACCGCCGGTGACGGGGCGCGGCCGAGGACGAGGTCGGCGGAGCCGCGGACGAACGCCTGCGGGGTGCCGAGGTCCAGCCAGTACGTGGAGTCGACCATGCCCTGGAGGTGGGCCCCGGAGCTCAGCAGCTCGGGGAAGGTCTCGCGCTCGACGGACACCGGCCGGCCCGCCGGGATGCCGTCGATGACGGAGCGCCGGAAGACGTACGCGCCCGCGTTGATCTGGTCGGTGACGATCTCCTCCGGGGTCTGCGGCTTCTCCAGGAACGCCGTGACCCTGCCCGTGGCGTCCGTGGGCACCAGGCCGAAGGCGCGGGGGTCCTCGACCCGGGTCAGATGCAGCGACACATCGGCTCCCGAGGACCGGTGGGTGTCGACGAGGGCCCGGATGTCCAGTCCCGTGAGGATGTCCCCGTTGAAGATGAGCACCGGGTCGTCCGGCCCCGACCTCAGTCGGGAGGCGACGTTCCGGATCGCCCCGCCCGTGCCCAGCGGTTCCACCTCGGTGACGTACTCCAGATGCAGACCGAGCGACGAACCGTCCCCGAAGTACGGCTCGAAGACCTCCGCCAGATACGACGTGGCCAGCACGATGTGCTCGACGCCCGCGGCGCGCGCCCGCGCCAGCTGGTGCGTGAGGAACGGCACCCCCGCCGCCGGGAGCATGGGCTTCGGCGTGTTCACGGTGAGCGGGCGGAGTCGTGTGCCTTTGCCGCCGACCAGGAGGATCGCTTCTTGGGCCTGGGTCAATGCCTTCTCTGCTTCCTTCTGGGGCCGGGCGATTCGCGCGTATGACCGGCCAGTGTATGCAGCCTGTGCGTACGTACGTATGCGGCACCGCCGGGCCGATCGGTCCGGCGGATGCGCCGGATGACGGCGGGTGGTTCCTCAGCGGCCCTGGAGTCTGGCCGCGACCGCGCGGGCCGTGCCGAGTTGGCCGTAGAGGCGGGCGCCCGGGCAGTCGGTGGCGAATCCGTCCCGGTGCCCGGAGATGACGTGGAGCCTGGCCTTCGTGCCCTTCGCGTATCTGTTGCCGCCACCCGACGTCAGATATGTCGTGGCCTTCGGGTTGGCCCCGAAGAGCCCGAGCTTCCATGCGGTGAGTTTGGCGATGGCGTCCACCGCGGCCTTGGTCGGAGGGGTCGAACTGTACGTCCCGAGCACGGCGATGCCCATGCTGTTCGTGTTAAAACCACGTGTATGTGCGCCGAGAACCGGTTTGGCCACGCCTCCCGCCCTGCCTTCGTAGATGTTTCCGCACTTGTCGACGGCGAAGTTGTAGCCGATGTCGCGCCAGCCACTGCTCTCCACGTGGTAGCGGTAGATACTGCGGAGGACGGAGCCGGACTGCCGGCAGGTGAACCGGTTGCCCGTGGCGGTGTGGTGGACGAAGGCGGCCTGGACCGTCTTCGTGTAGACGAACTGCTTCTCGCGCAGGGCCTCGTCGGCACCCCAGCCCCTGCGCGTGACGATGCCGGGCCGGGGTCCGATGTACGGCTTGGCGACCCCGTACGCCGAGGCCTCCGCCTCCGTCTCCGCCTTGCTCAGCGGGAGGATCGCGTCGGAGCCGAGAGGCGCGAGGTCCGCGTTGACGGCGGAGGCGGCCGCCGACTCGGGCGTGAGCGACGCGGTGAGGGCCGGATCGCCCGTGGCTCCCGGCAGTTCCTCGTACACGCCTTCGCCGGGCACGGGGATCTCCGGCCTCTCCGGGAAGGGGGCGAGCGGCGCCGGGTTCTCCTGGCTGCCCGGCTGCGGGATCTCCGGACTCCCGGGCGGCGGGCTCTCCGGACTGCCCGGCGGCGGGCTCTCCGGTTCCTCACCCGGGTCGACGAGTTCCAGCCGCAGGCCCCCGGGCAGGGGCGGCGTGGCGGCGCGGGTCGCACCCCGGGCGGGCTCGGGCCGGACCCGGACCGCCACCGCGTCCGAGTCGCCGACCCACAGGGGGGCGGTCGCCCCGCGCACCGTACCCCCGGCCCGCTCCTCGGAGCCGGGGTCCGGGGCGTGTTCGAAGTCGTGGGTCTCCACGTCCTGCCATTCCGACCACGCGCCCGAGCCGGTGGCGCGGGTACGGACCTGGACCGAGCCGTGGAGCTCGCTGTCCGGGTCCTCCCACACGACACCGACGAGGGAGAACGGCCGGGTCTCGCGCTGCGGCAGACCTTGGACGACCGCCCCGCCGGCCGCGCGTTCGTAGCCGGGCAGGGGCACCAGGGGCAACGACTGCGTCGAGCCCGGGAGATCCGGCACGCGCGGCGCGGCGGAGGCCACGGGGGTGAGTGCGGGAAGAACGAGGGCGGCGGTGCAGGCGACTCCGATGGAGGATGCAAGGTAGGCACGCATGGCTCGATCCTCGGGCGGCGGCCGGGGATCCGCCCACCGGGAAACCGGCGCGCCGTCGGCCCGTCCGGGGGAGCTCCTCACCGGGACGGCGGCACGGGCGCGGCGGGCGCGGCGTACCCTTGCGCGGGTGAACGCCAGCGACCGCACCCCGGCCGACCTGCTGCGATCCGCGCTCGCCGCGGACCCCGCACGCCCGTTGGTCACCTTCTACGACGATGCCACCGGTGAGCGCGTGGAATTGTCCGTCGCCACCTTCGCCAATTGGGTGGCCAAGACATCGAACCTCCTCCAGGACGGCCTGTCCGCCGAACCGGGCGACCGGCTCGCCCTGCTGCTGCCCGCGCACTGGCAGACGGCGGTGTGGCTGCTCTCCTGCTCCTCGGTGGGAGTCGTCGCGGACGTCGGGGGCGACCCGGCGGCCGCGGACCTGGTCGTGAGCGGCCCGGACACCCTCGACGCCGCCCGCGCCTGCTCCGGTGAGCGGATCGCGCTGGCGCTGCGGCCGCTCGGCGGCCGGTTCCCGCAGGCGCCCGAGGGTTTCGCCGACTACGCGGTGGAGGTCCCCGGCCAGGGCGACCGCTTCACCCCTTACGTACCGGTCGACGCGGACGCTCCCGCGCTCGCCGTCGGAGGGGTGGAGTTCACCGGGGCGCAGCTCGTCGAGCGCGCCCGTGCGGACGCCGCCGAGCTGGGCCTGGCGCCCGGGTCGAGACTGCTGTCGGGCCACGGGTACGCGAGCTGGGAGGGGCTGTCCGCCGGGCTGTACGCACCTCTCGCGTCCGGCGGCTCGGTCGTGCTCTGCCGGAACCTGGACCGGCTGCCGGCGCAGGACCTGGAGAAGCGGATGGGGAGCGAGCGGGTGACGGGCACGGCGGTCTGATCCGCCGGCGCGGCACGGCACCGCCGGCGGACCCGGGCCCCGGTCGCCCCGGCCCATGCCGCCCGCACCCGCCCGCCTGGCACGGCCCTGACCAGCGACTTCATACGGCGAGCGCCGCGGAGTTCACCCGTTCGGCCCAGTGGGCACCGGGCCCGCAGGCCGCGGCGGCAGGTCCGGTGGATCATCGGCGGTGGGTACTGCGACAGACCACCGCGAGGACGGACGCCACGTGACCGACAGCGCCGGCACGCCCGCCGAACCGGACGACACCGCGGAGCACGCCGCCGGTGACGGCTACGGTGCGGGCGGCGGACGGCGCCGGGGCGGGAAGGGGCGGCGGCGCCGGAGCATGCGATGGGTCGCGCTGGGCGTCTCGCTCCTCGTACTGCTGGTCTCCGGCGTCGGCTGGTGGCTGTACCGCAAGCTGGAGGGCAACATCACCACGGACCTGACCGCCGTGGAGGAACTGGAGCGCTACGACAGGGAGCGCCCGCTGCCCGCACCGCACGGCGCGCAGAACATCCTGCTGATCGGCTCCGACAGCCGCGCCGGCACCGAGAACGGCAAGTACGGCCGCGACAAGGGCGTGCAGCGCTCGGACACCACGATCCTGCTGCACGTCGCGGGCGACCGCCGGAGCGTGACCGCGGTGTCCGTGCCCCGCGACCTCCTGGTCGACATCCCGAGCTGCCGTACCGCCGAGGGCACCCGCAGCCGGGCGCAGTACGCCCAGTTCAACTCGGCCTTCGCCATCGGCGGCGCGGCCTGCACGATCCGCACCGTCGAACGGCTCACCGGAGTCCGGATCGACCACCACATGGTCGTCGACTTCCACGGCTTCAAGAGCATGGTCGACGCCGTGGGCGGGGTGACGGTCTGCCTGCCGGCGCCCATCGACGACGCGGACGCGCATCTGAGGCTGAAGGCCGGCAAGCACACCCTGAACGGCGAGCAGGCCCTCGGCTACGTCCGCGCCCGCAAGTCCCTCGGGGACGGCAGCGACACCGAACGCATGGACCGGCAGCAGCAGTTCCTCGGCGCGCTCTTCAACAAGGTCCAGAGCAACGGGGTCCTGCTGAACCCGGCCCGCCTCTACCCCGTGCTCGACGCGGCGACCAGGTCGCTCACCACCGATCCGGGCCTGGACTCCCTGAAGGACCTGTTCGATCTGGCCCGCTCCCTGCGCGGCGTACCGACGGAGCGCGTGCAGTTCCTCACCGTGCCTCGCCGGTCCTACCCGCACGACCCCAACCGCGATGTCCTCGCGCAGCCGGCGGCGAGCCGGCTCTTCGAGCGGCTGCGCAAGGACGCCCCGGTGCGTGTGGTGCCCAAGGAGACGACGGCGAGCACCGCGGGGGACACGGAACGTGACAGTGGGACGGGGTCGCAGAACCCGTCGGCGACACCCACGTTCTCCGGCACCAACGCGACATCGGCCGGGTGCGAGTAAAGCCCTGCCCAAAGAGTCACCGGCAGTCCATGAAGATTGGGCGGATTGCCCGGTTGTAAGGGGCGTGGAATTTGTCACGGACGTCGCCCACCGCTGAACTGGGCGGATAGTGTGACGCGATCCGGTACATCCGGCCGGCCAGGCCGCGGTCACACACAACCGGACCGACGAATCGAGCGTCTCCCGGGGGGAGGGACGCCGCGCGTGGCACCGACGGAGGACTCAAACAACCGTGGATGCGCAGAGCCGTGGGCAGGCGGACGAGATCGACCCCGCCGACCAGTGGGTACTGAACCCGCAGACGGGCAATTACGAGCTGCGACTGGACCGTTCCGCTCCGAAGCCGCCCCCCTCCCGCTCCGCCGGCGCCGCCTCCAGAACTGCCGGCCGCCGCGGCCCTTCCGGTGCCGCTCCCACGACAGCCGAGGTTCCGGGGCAGCGCACGCGGCGCTCGGCGCGTGGCGGAAACCCGCCGGGCGGGGACGGAGGGCGCGGCGCCCAGCAGACCGCCGCGGGGCGCCGGAAGCGCAGGCCGAAGAAGAGCCGGAAGAAGAAGGCGATGCTGTGGACGGGCGGCGTGATGGCCTGCGTCCTCGTCGCCGGCTCGGCCTTCGCCTTCTACCTGTACGAACGGCTCAACGGGAACCTCAACACGGTGGACGTCGGTGACGCCGGCTCCAAGGGCATCGCCAAGGACGGTCCCGTCAACATCCTTCTCCTCGGCACCGACAAGCGCACCGGCGCGGGAAACGAGGGGTACGGCGACAAGGGCAGCACCGGCCACGCCGACACCACGTTCCTCTTCCACGTTTCCGAGGACCGCACCAACGCGACCGCGCTGAGCATCCCGCGCGACCTGATCACGGACATCCCGGACTGCCCCACGAAGCAGCCCGACGGCTCGACCAAGATAATCAAGGGCTCCCAGGGCGTCCGCTTCAACGAGAGCTTCGGCGTCGGGGGCCGCGACCCGGGCTGCACGATGCGCACGGTCAAGCAGATCACCGGCGTGCCGGTCGACCACTTCATGATGGCCGACTTCAACGCGGTGAAGACGCTCTCGACCGCCGTCGGCGGTGTGGAGGTCTGCCTGGTCAAGCCCATCAAGGACAAGGAGTCCAAGCTGGATCTCCCGGCCGGCAAGCAGAAGGTCGCGGGCGAGGACGCCCTCGCCTTCGTCCGCAACCGGCACGGCCTCGGCAACGAGAGCGACCTCGACCGCATCAAGCAGCAGCAGCAGTTCGTGGCGTCGATGATCCGGCAGATGAAGGAGGACACGCTCGGCAACCCGAAGAAGATGTTCGCGGTCGCTGAGGCCGCGACCCAGGCCCTCACCGTCGACAGCGCGATCGGGGACATCCCCAAACTGACGGCCATGGCCCAGGAGCTCGGCAAGATTGACGTCAAGCACATCAGCTTCGCGACCGTGCCGGTGGTCGACAACACCGACGGCGCCACCGTCCTCCTCGACGAGGTCAAGGCGCCGCAGGTGTTCAGCATGCTCCAGAACGACATCTCCTTCACCGAGGTCAAGAGGAAGGAGTCGGCGGCCAAGAGCAAGCAGGCCGCCCTGCTCAAGGGCCCGCGGGCCGACGCCTCCCAGGTCAGGGTCGACGTCTACAACGGCAGCGACACCCCGGGTGCGGCGCAGAGGACGCTCAACTGGCTCCAGGTCGAGAAGGGCGTGCTCAAGTCCACCAACAAGAGCAACGCCCCGGAGAAGACGGCCAAGACGACACTGGAGTACGCGCCGAACCAGGCAGACCAGGCCCGCAAGCTCGCGGACCTCATGGGTCTGCCGGCCACGGCGCTCAAGCCCGGCACGGAGGACGCCGAGGGCACGGAGGCGATGGTCCTCACGCTCGGTGCCGATTTCAAGGGCGCGGGGGTGCCCATCACCGCACCGGCGAAGCCGCCGGTGGACAAGGTCGAAGCAGACAAGCAGGTGTGCGCCCAGTGATCCCGGATCACCGGGTCACGCGGCGCGCCTGACGACACAGGGGGGTCCAGGGGTGGGACGGAGCAGCGTGCAAGGGGAGGACACGCGGGAGCGTGTCCGGCACGCCGGAGAACCGGGCCGGTCCGGCGGCAGCGGCGCGGGGGAGCGCGGCGGCTCCGCCGGCCCGGACGACGGCGGGGAAGGATCCTCACCGGCAGCGGCGGCGGACGGCAGCGGCGGCGGACGGGTCCGGCCGCGCGGCAACCCGCGCGGCCCGGGAAGACGGGGCAGACGCCGGACCCTCCGCTGGGTCGCCTCCGTGCTGTCGCTGCTGATACTCGGGACGGCGGGAGCCGGATACCTCTACTACGAGCATCTGAACGCCAACATCAAGACGGACCACCTGAACCTCGGCAAGAACGGGATGGCCGACCACAAGGCGAACGCCGCCGGCCAGACACCGCTGAACATCCTGCTGATCGGCTCGGACGCGCGCGACTCGGAGGCGAACAAGGCCCTCGGCGGCGCCCGGGACACCTTCGACGGACCCCCGCTGGCGGACGTGCAGATGCTCGTCCACCTGTCCGCCGACCGCAGCAACATGTCGGTGATCAGCATGCCGCGCGACACCGTGCTGAAGATCCCGGAGTGCACGGACCGCGACGGCAAGGTCTTCGAGGCGACCGGCTGGACCCTCACCAACGAGTCCCTCCAGCGCGGCGGGCCCGGCTGCACGGTGGCCACCTGGTACAAGCTGACCGGCATCACCATCGACCACTTCATGCAGGTCGACTTCGCCGGGGTCGTCGCCATGGCCGACGCGATCGGCGGCGTACCCGTCTGCGTCACGGACAACGTCCACTCCCGCAACAGCGCGGGGCAGGGCTCCGGTCTCAAACTCAAGGCGGGCACGACCTCCGTCAAGGGCGAGCAGGCGCTGCAGTGGCTGCGTACCCGCTACGGCTTCAAGGACGGTACCGACCTGGCCCGTACGGAAGCCCAGCACATGTACATGAACTCGATGGTCCGCGAGCTGCGCAAGAGCACCAAGCTCACCGACCCCGCCAAGCTGCGGAACCTGGCCGAGGCGGCCACGTCCGCGCTCACGGTCGACGCGGGGCTGGACACGGTGGCGAAGCTGTACGACCTCGCCGAGGAGTTCCAGCAGGTCCCGACCGAGCGCATCACCATGACGACGATGCCGAACTTCTACACCCAGCGGTCCTATTTCGCCGGCAAGGTCGAACCGCTGCAGCCGGACGCGGAGCAGGTGTTCCGCATGGTGCGCGAGGACATCCCGCTCGACGGGAAGGGGTCCAAGCGCAAGGCGCCGGCCGCTACGAAGGACCCCGCAGCGGCACCGGGCGAGATCGGCGTGAGCGTGCAGAACGGCACGTACACCGATGAGTTGGGGTCCGCGAGGGGGCGCGCGACGGAGATCGCGGGCGTGCTGACCGGCAAGGGCTTCACCAGGACGACGGCGGACAAGCAGACCAACCCGCAGGAACGGACCGTGGTGTTCTACCCCAGCGTGGAGCTCGCGGGCGACGCGCAGGCGGTGGCCAAGGCCGTCGGACTGCCCGTCTCCGCGGTGAAGAGGTCCACCGACGTGTCGGGAGTGACGCTGGTGGTGGGCGCGGACTGGCGGGAGGGCGCCGCCTACCCGAAGTCCGCCGCCGAGGACGACGGCAAGGCCCCCTCGTCGGCGAAGCCGCTCAGTGCCGGCGACACCAAGGCCTGCATGCCCGTGCAGCCCGGGTTCACCTGGTAGTCCGCGACGGCCGCCCGTCCCGCGGGACTCCGCCCCGCGGCCGGCCCCTCTCCTCGAAGGCGGCCGGCCGGCTCCCTCCACGAACGGGGCCGTCCGAAGCGCTGTGCTTCGGACGGCCCCGTTCGTCGGGCGTCGGCCCGCGGTCAGGCCTGTGTCGGTGCCGTCACCGCCGGCCTGCGGCTCTCGATGACCTTCCTCGCCAGCGAACGCGGGCTCGTCAGGAAGCCGAAGCCCCACGACATGTGCATCGTCGCGAGCGCCACCGGGATCTGGAGACGGGCCTTCAACGGGAGGCCCTTGCCCGCCGGGACCGAGCCCGCGGCGATCACCGCGAGGTAGCCGCCGGGGATCACGAAGCCGAGCGGTGTCAGCGTCGCCCCCACCACCAGGCCGGCGGCGATCGCGCAGACGGCGGTCGGCGGGGCGAGATAGCGGAGGTTGATCGAGCCGGAGTGGTAGCGGGCGACGACATGGCGCCAGCGGCCGTAGTCCTTGTACTGCTTGGCGAGCGCCTTCACGGAGGGGCGCGGCCGGTACTGCACCCTGAGCTCGGGCGAGAACCAGATCAGTCCGCCGGCCTCGCGGATGCGGAAGTTCAGCTCCCAGTCCTGGGCGCGGATGAACTCCTCGTTGTAACCGCCTTGCTGCTCCAGCGCCTCACGGCGGAAGACGCCCAGGTACACGGTCTCCGCCGGGCCCGCCCCGCCGCCGGTGTGGAAGGCGGCGTTGCCGACGCCGATCTTCGAGGTCATCGCCGCGGCGACGGCGTGCTCCCAGTCGTTCTCGCCCTCGGCGTGCATGATGCCGCCGACGTTCTGCGCGCCGGTCTCCTCCAGGAGCCGGACGGCGGTCGCGATGTAGTTCGGCGACAGCATCCCGTGCCCGTCGACACGCACGACGATCGGGTGGCGGGACGCCCTGATCGCGGCGTTGAGCGCGGCGGGCGTACGGCCGGTGGGGTTGGGGACCGTGTGCACCCGGCCCCAGGGGTTCGACGCCGTCTCGCGCACCAGCTCGGCGGCGATCTCGTCGGTGCGGTCCGTCGACGGGCCGAGCGCGATCACCACCTCCATCTCGCCCGCGTAGTCCTGCTGCAGGATGTGACGGACGGCGTCGCGCAGATGACGTTCCTCGTTGAGGACCGGCATGATCACGGAGACGGCGGGCGGGGCGGCTGGCATGGGTTCCTCGGGGTCCTGGGGTCGTCCCCCGGGAGACAACGGCCTCGGGGAGACAGCGGCGTCGCCCGCCACGTTACCGCGAACGGGGGACAGCGATGCGCGCCTCCCCCCGGCCTCCCCCTGCCGCAGATCGTATGGGCCTACGGTGCTCAGGATCACCGGTCTGCTGCCCCGCGGAGGTGCCCCTCGTGCCCACACCGCCCCGCTCGCCCCGTCCGCGACCGGCGGCGGCCCGTCCGAGGCCGGTTCCCGGGCCGACGGCGGGCCGCCCGAGACCGGCGGCACAGCGGCGGGCCGGGGCGGCACAGCGGCAGGGGGCGGCGGGGAAGAACCGCCGGGGACCGGCCCCGCGCACCCGCGGGCGGGGGCAGCCGGAGCGTCCTCGCTGGGGAATGCGGCTGGTGACGACCCTCTCGGTGCTGGTGCTCGGCGTGGGTGGCATCGGTCACGCGCTGGTGACCGGGCTGGACAGCGGCATCGGACGGGTCGACCCGTTCAGGGACATGAAGAACCGGCCGGAGGACGGCAACGGTATGAACATCCTGCTCGTCGGCACCGACGGCCGGGACACGATCACCAAGGAGGAGCGCCGCAAGTACCGGCTCGGGGGCGCGCCCTGCCGCTGCACCGACACGATCATGCTGGTGCACATCTCCGAGGACCGGGAGCGGGCCAGCATCGTGAGCCTCCCCCGTGACTCGTACGCGGAGATCCCCGCCCACACGGACCTGACCACCGGCAAGAAGCACGGCCTGCACGCGGTGAAGCTGAACGCGGCGTACGCGGAGGGCGGGCCCGCGCTGACCGTGCGGACCGTCGAGGACCTGACGAAGGTGAGGGTCGACCACTACCTCGAGGTCGACTTCCGCAGCTTCATGAAGACGGTCGACGCGATCGGCGGGGTGGAGGTCTGCACGGCCCGGCCGCTGAAGGACACCCACTCCGGCCTCGACCTCAAGGCGGGCACCCACCGCCTCGGCGGTGCCGAGGCCCTGCAGTACGTGCGGGCCCGCCATGTCGACGGGGCGGCCGACCTGGGGCGGATGGAGCGCCAGCAGCGGTTCGTGGCGGCGCTGGTGCAGCAGGCCACCGGAAGCGGGGTGCTGCTGAACCCGGTGAAGTTCCGCCAGGTCAGCACGGCGGCGCTCAACTCGGTACGGGCAGACCGGGGCTTCGGCACCGACCAGCTGCTGACGCTCGGCAAGGCGATGCGGAGCTTCACGCCGGCGTCGACGGAGTTCGTGTCGGTCCCCGTCAAGGACCCGAGCTTCCCGGTGAAGGGGGTCGGCTCGACGGTGAAGTGGGACCCGGTGAAGGCGGAACGGCTCTTCCGGGCCCTGCGCGAGGACAAGCCGCTCGCCCCGGAGCGGCCGCGGGGGGCCGCGTCCGCCCGCGCCGCCAAGGTCGTCGACGTCCCGCCGAAGCAGATCCGGGTGCAGGTCTACAACGGGACGCAGCTGGACGGGCTCGGCTCCCGCGTGGACAGCGCCCTGAAGGCGACCGGGTTCGACACGACGCGGGCCCCGCTGAACGCCGACGACCGCAACGTGAAGCGCACCTTCATCACCTACGACCCGCGCTGGGACCGCTCGGCGAGGTCCCTGGCGGTGGCGCTGCCCGGCGCCGAGCTGCGCCCCGTGAAGGGCCAGGGCCCGACGCTCGAGGTGACTGCGGGCTCCGGCTTCACCTCGGTGACCCCCGTCCGGGCGGACACCCCGCGCGCCAGGGGCGCCTTCGGCGCCATCACCGGCGACGAGGTCCTCTGCCGCTGACGCGTCGCGGGAGGGCGCCGACACGTCGAACGCCGGGGCGACGGCAGCCGGAAGGCGCCGGGACGCCGGGCGGCGGCGCAGGCGCACCCGCGGTGTCGGGACGCCCCGGCCGCCCGCGCACCTCCTCGGAGCGGGCGCCGAGGACGACTCAGTCCTCGTACCCCTCGGCCGCGCGGCGCTCGCGGAGTTCCTTGATCGCGCGACGGCGGGCGAGCCGGTGGGTCCGCCGGATCTGCGCCTCCTGGTAGCGCCGCTTGTCGCGCTCCGTCTCGGGGACCACCGGCGGGACGGGCCGGGGCTTGCCGTCCGCGTCGACGGCGGCGAAGACCAGGTAGGCGGAGCCGACCTGGGTCGCGGGGGTGGACTCGTTCCAGCGCTCGGCGAGCACCCGGACGCCGACCTCCATGGAGGACCGGCCCGTCCAGTTGACCTGGGCCTTCACATGCACCAGGTCGCCGACCCTGACCGGCTCGAGGAAGACCATCTCGTCCATGGAGGCCGTGACCGCCGGTCCGCCGGAGTGCCGGCCGGCGACGGCGCCTGCCGCGTCGTCCACCAATTTCATGATCACTCCGCCGTGCACCGTCCCGAGGAGATTGGTGTCACCGTGCGTCATGATGTGGCTGAGGGTCGTACGCGAAGCCGATGTCGGCTTACCCGGAATATCGCTCTCCGAGCGCTGGGCCTGGTCTGTCATGCCCTCCACCCTATGCGGACCCCCGGACACCGCCGCATTGCATCAGGTTCGCTACAGCCCCGGTGTGATTCGTCACCCGCTCTGTCGGGCTTTCGGCGACGGCCTGCACACTGTTCCGCATGAATGACTGGCCCGATGGATACGGACACGGCGGCCGCAGCGCGGAACCCGAGGGTCCGCGTGTGATGCGCCATGTGCGGCGACGCCCGATCCCGCAGCAGCCGCAGGGTTACGACGACAGGTTCGACGCCCCGTACGACAGCGGGTACAACACGGGCCAGGTCTACGGTTCGCCGTCCGGCCGGGGACACGGCGGGCAGGGCGGACACGACGGCTACGGCGAGCCGCCCACCTACGGCCGCCCGGCCCCCGACTGGCGCCGGCGCCTCAAGGTCGGCTCGATCACCGTGCTCGTGCTGGCCCTCGGGGTCTCCATAGGCACCTACTTCTGGGCCGACTCCAAGATGCGCCGCGAGGTCGACCTCGCGAAGGTCATAGAGCGGCCCGAGGAGGGCGACTGCACGACGTACCTGATCGTCGGCTCCGACAGCCGTGAGGGCCTGACGTCGGAGGACAAGAAGCGCCTGCACACCGGCTCCGCCGACGGCAAGCGCACCGACTCGATGATGATCCTCGCCGCCTGCGGCAGCGGGAACACCATGATCTCGCTCCCCCGCGACTCGGACGTGGAGATCCCGTCCTTCGTGGGTTCGGAGTCCGGCAAGACCTTCCCGGGCCAGGGCCGCCGGGTGAAGCTGAACGCCGCGTACGCGGAGGACGGCCCCGAACTGCTCGTCCGCACCGTCGAGCACAACACCGGCCTGCGGATCGACCACTACGCGGAGATCGGCTTCGCCGGCTTCGCGAACATCGTGGACTCCCTCGGCGGTGTCGAGATGGACATCCCCAAGGCCTTCAAGGACGAGAAGTCCGGCGCCGACTTCCAGGCTGGCAAGCAGACCCTGAACGGCGAGCAGGCCCTCGCCTTCGTCCGGACCCGGTACGCCTTCGCGGGCAGCGACCTGGACCGCACCAAGAACCAGCAGAAGTTCCTCGCCACGCTGGCCAACCAGGCCGCGACCCCCGGCACGATCCTCAACCCGTTCAAGCTCTACCCGACCCTGGGCTCGGGCCTGGACACCCTGATCGTCGACAAGGACATGTCCCTTTTCGACCTCGGTCAGATGTTCTTCGCGATGAAGGGCATCAGCGGCGGCGACGGCACGTCGATGAACATGCCGATCTCCGGCAGCCGCGGCGGGAACCTGGTCTGGGACAAGGAGAAGGTGCGCCAGCTGGTGAACCAGATCAAGAACGACGAGAAGGTCACCGTCACCGCGGACTGACGGCCGTACGCGGCCGCCCCGGGCACCCGGGCCGCCGACTTCGGTCCGGGGCCGGGTGCGTCCCGGCCCGGTGGCCCGGGCTCGGCGGTCAGCCTCCGGCGGCGTAGGCCAAGAATTTCCCCCACGCCTCGGTGGTGAAGCCGAGCTGCGGGCCGGGCACGTCCTTGGAGTCGCGGACGTGGACCGCGCCGACTGCCACCGCGACCTCGACGCACTCGGGGCCGTCGGCCGTGCTGTAGCTGCTCTTGACCCACACCAGCCCGGAACCAACCCCGGCCGAGGGCATGACACTCATATCTCTCCCAGCAGTTTCTCGATGAAGGACCGCGACAGCCGAGGCGTGAGCGCCTGCGACCTGATCAAGCCGTACCGCATCTCAAGGATCTGGACCTCCCTGGGCTCGCTGATCAGCCGGCTGGTGAGCTGGACTTCGTTGTGCGCAACAGCTGTGCCGTCGCTCAGCTTGAGTACCTGATGCGAGCCGTCCAGGCCCGAGTGCTCCTCGGTCTCCGTCGGCATCACCTGGATCTCGACATGCCTCAACGCGCCGACTTCCAGCAGGTGTTCGAGCTGACGACGCAGGACCATTCTGCCCCCGACCGGCCGCCTGAGCGTCGTCTCTTCCTGGACGAACGTGAGAAGGGGCGCGGGCTGCCGGTCGAACACCGACTGGCGGGCCATCCGCGCGGCCACCAGGCGCTCGACCCGATCCTCGGAGAAGGCGGGCCGCCGACCCCGGTACAGCGCACGGGCGTACTCCTCGGTCTGCAGCAGGCCGTGCACCACGGCACTGGCGTACGCGCCCATCTCGACCGCGTCCGCCTCCAGCTTCGCCAGGTCCCGGACCTTCTTCGGATACCTCGCCTCCGCCACGTCCTGCTTCATCGCGGCCAACTTCCCGCCCGCGCCCAGGGCCTTGTCCGCCCTGTCCAGGAACTCCGGCTTCGGGATGCGCTTGCCCGTCTCGACCTTGTAGACCTGGTTCTCGCCGTACCCGATCGCCGCGCCCAGTTCCGCCGCGCGCATCCCCGCCGCCTCGCGCCAGAGCCGCACCTGCCGGCCGACCACCGCGATCACCGCTCCCGAGTCGTCCTCCGGCCCCATGTCCCGGTCCGGCTCGTCCACCCCGCCAGCCGCACCGGCCCCGCCGAGCCCATCCGCCATACGACACCGCCTCCGTCCGTGCCCCCGCTACCGCACCACACCCGACAATCGGCGCCCGTACACGATGGACAGGGCCGCCCAACGCCTGGACAGTCACTGTCCGTACACGTGGCGCTCTGTTCAGAGTACGAGCGAACCGGCCACGCTGAGTGATGTGAACGTGGAAATCACCCGAACCGAACCTTCCGCTCCTGCCCGGCAGTTCACCGTCCTGCTCTCCCCCACCCGCCGGGGAGCACGGCTCGCCCGGCTGCTCACCGCGGCCCAACTGGCGTGCTGGGGCATCCCGTCGGAGTCGGCGGGGCGAATCGTCGCCGAACTGGCCGCCAATGCCGCGCTCCACGGGCGCGTACCGGGCAGGGACTTCCGGCTCCGTCTCGCCGTCGAGGACGAGGGCAGGCGCCTGCGGATCGAGGTCACCGACACCCGGTGGGACCGGCTTCCGCCCGTCCCCGGCACCCTCACTCCTCCGGCCGACGGCGCGGAGTCGGGGCGCGGCCTGCTGATCGTCGAAGCGCTCGCCGCACGATGGGGCGTGACCGCGGGCCCCGTACCGCGCAAGACCGTGTGGGCAGAGCTCGACCTCGTGCCGTGACCGGGCAACCCGCCGCGGACGCACCCAGCCGCCCCACGCCTCCCGGAGTGACCGACCGCAAGGTACTATGTTTCGCATGGTACTAGGTGAGCCGAGTCACCGCGCCGCGAGCAAGGCCGAGAGTCAGCTTCGCAAGGGCGTGCTCGAATACTGCGTGCTCGCGTTGATGCGCGACGGACCGCGCTACGGGGTGGAGCTGCTGCGGGAACTGGAGGAGACCGGGGCGCTCGCGACCAGTCAGGGCACGGTGTACCCGCTGTTGTCGCGACTGCGACGGGACGAACTCGTCGTCACCAGCTGGCAGGAGTCGACATCCGGTCCGCCGCGGCGCTACTACCAGCTCACCGAGGCCGGACACGCCGCCCTCGAGGAGTTCGCCGGGATCTGGCCGAGGTTCCGGGACGCCGTCGATCATCTTCTCCCGCCGAAGACGGGGCGCACACAAGCATCTGGAGGGACGGAACGATGAACACCAAGAACGCCGAGACATCCGGGAGCGCGGCGGTCCGGCGCTACCTCGAGGCGGTCGAGCGCGAGGCTTCGGCACTCCCGGCGGACCGCCGACAGGAGCTCGTCGCCGACATCGCCGAGCACATCGAGATCGCGCGCGCCGAACGGCCCGGTGAACTCCAGGACATTCTGCGCGAGGTGGGCGACCCGCGGGTGATCGCCGCCGCCGCGCTCCAGGAGTCCGGGACGGGCACCGGGGAGACGCCCGGGCGCCGTTCGCCCGCATGGGTGCCGCTACTGCTGATGCTGCTCAAGTTCGCTCTCTGGTGGAACTTCTGGCTCCTGATGCTCTCAACGGTGCTCGAGGTCGCCGGAGTCGTGGTGCTGTGCAGGTCCCGGCACTGGACGGCGCGCCAGAAGTGGCTCGGTGCGACGTCGATCGTTGTGGTGCCACAACTGACACTGGTGGTCACGAACCTTGTCTTCGGCCATGCGACGCCTCCGTTGTACTGGGGGGTGGCGATGGTCATGTTGATGGCCGTCATGCCGCTCGGTGCCGCGGGGTGGCTCTGGCTGACCCGGAAGCGCTGAAGCCGATGCCGGCGGCGCGTCGGACCGAGGGGGCGCCGACGAGGTCCCGGCCGGCGCGCGGGGCCGGGCTGTCGGGATCTGCGGGGGACCGTCCCAGGCCGGTCGACGGCCGGTCGCCGATGGTGCCGGTCGGCCCCGCGGCCGTCGCATGTCATGCGATCGCGCGGAGGACGTTCTGCGCTGGTCAGCGGGCGTTCTCGGGGCGCTCGTTCCCCAGGACGTCCCAGCATGGCGCCCGCCCGGAGACGGCCTTGACCGGGCCGCAACGGGCAGGAACCGAGAGCGGCCCTCTGGAACCTCAAAACGCCCACTGACCTGCGAGGACCCTACTAGGGCAGGTTCCTCGCCATGACGATCCGCTGGACCTGGTTCGTGCCCTCGTAGATCTGGGTGATCTTGGCGTCGCGCATCATCCGCTCGACCGGGTAGTCACGGGTGTAGCCGTAGCCGCCGAGGAGCTGGACGGCGTCGGTGGTGACCTCCATGGCCACGTCCGAGGCGAAGCACTTGGCGGCGGCGCCCTGGAAGGTGAGGTCGCTGTCGCCCCGCTCGGACTTGGCCGCGGCCGCGTAGGTGAGCTGGCGGGCGGCCTCTATCTTCATCGCCATGTCGGCGAGCATGAACTGCACGCCCTGGAAGTCGGCGATCGGCTTGCCGAACTGCTTGCGCTCCTTGACGTAGCCCTTGGCGTAGTCGAGGGCACCCTGCGCGATGCCGAGGGCCTGCGCCGCGATGGTGATGCGGGTGTGGTCCAGGGTCTTCATGGCGGTGGCGAAGCCCGTGCCCTCCGCGCCGATCATGCGGTCGGCCGGGATGCGGACGTTGTCGAGGTAGACCTCGCGGGTCGGGGAGCCCTTGATGCCGAGCTTCTTCTCCGGGGCGCCGAACGACACGCCCTCGTCGGACTTCTCGACGACGAAGGCCGAGATGCCCTTGGAGCGCTTCTCGGGGTCGGTCACGGCCATCACCGTGTAGTACTCGGACACACCGGCGTTGGTGATCCAGCGCTTCACGCCGTTGAGGACGTAGAAGTCGCCGTCGCGCACGGCGCGGGTCTTCATGCCGGCGGCGTCGGAGCCCGCGTCCGGCTCGGAGAGGCAGTACGAGAACATCGCGTCGCCCTTGGCGAGCGGGCCCAGGTACTTCTTCTTCAGCTCCTCGGAGCCGGAGAGGATCACCGGCAGCGAGCCCAGCTTGTTGACCGCGGGGATCAGGGAGGACGAGGCGCAGACGCGGGCGACCTCCTCGATGACGAGCACGGTGGCGAGCGCGTCGGCGCCGGCGCCGCCGTACTCCTCCGGGACGTGCACGGCGTGCAGGTCCGAGGCGACCAGCGCGTCCAGGGCCTCCTGCGGGAAGCGGGCCTCTTCGTCGACCGCTGCCGCGAACGGCGCGATCTTCGCCTCGGCGAGCGAGCGGACCGTCTCCCTGAGCATGTCGTGCTCTTCGGACGGGCGGTACAGGTCGAAGTCAGGCACTGTGCTTATCTCCCTTTGGCGCCAAGGTCTCTCACGCCCCTGAGCAACTGCTAACTACCGTTAAGTAACACAAATTTTAGTGTGCGCGCCCCGACCGGGCATACGTGACCTTGCTGACAGCGGAAAAATGCCCTTGCGCGCTCCCGGTTATGCTCGGGCCCGCACTCCGTCCGCCCACCCCAGGAGCAAGCCCATGGCCCTCAAGATCACCGTGATCGGCACCGGGTACCTCGGCGCCACCCACGCAGCGGCCATGGCGGAGCTGGGTTTCGAGGTTCTGGGCCTCGACGTCGTCCCGGAGAAGGTCGCGATGCTGGCCGCCGGCCGGGTCCCGATGTACGAGCCGGGCCTGGAGGAGCTGCTCGCCCGCCATGTGGCCGGGTTCGAGGGATCCAGCGGGCGGCTGCGCTTCACCACGTCCTGGGACGAGCTGGAGGACTTCGGCGGAGACGTCCACTTCGTCTGCGTGAACACCCCGCAGAAGCACGGCGAGTACGCCTGCGACATGTCGTACGTCGACGCCGCCTTCACCTCGCTCGCACCGCGTGTGAAGGGCGGCGCACTGGTCGTCGGCAAGTCCACCGTGCCGGTGGGGTCGGCGGACCGGCTCGCCCGTCTGCTCGCCGAGCATGCGCCCGAAGGAGTGGACCTGGCCTGGAATCCCGAGTTCCTGCGCGAGGGCTTCGCCGTGCGGGACACCCTGCACCCGGACCGGATCGTGGTGGGCGTGGACTGCGAGCGGGCCGAGAAGGTACTGCGCGAGGTGTACGCCACGCCGATCGGCGAGGGCTCGCCGTTCGTGGTGACGGACTTCCCGACGGCGGAGCTGGTGAAGACCTCCGCGAACTCGTTCCTCGCGACGAAGATCTCGTTCATCAACGCCATGGCCGAGGTGTGCGAGGCGGCCGGCGGCGACGTGGTGAAGCTGGCCGAGGCGATCGGCCACGACGAGCGGATCGGCAAGAAATTCCTGCGTGCCGGGATCGGCTTCGGCGGCGGCTGCCTGCCGAAGGACATCCGGGCATTCATGGCGCGCGCCGGTGAGCTCGGCGCCGACCAGGCACTGACGTTCCTGCGCGAGGTCGACTCGATCAACATGCGCCGCCGCGGGCACATGGTCGAACTCGCCCGGGAGGCCGTGGGCGGCGGGTCGTTCCTGGGCACGCGGGTCGCGGTCCTGGGCGCGACGTTCAAGCCGGACTCGGACGACGTACGCGACTCGCCGGCGCTGAACGTCGCCGGCCAGATCCACCTCCAGGGCGGCCAGGTCACGGTCTACGACCCGAAGGGCATGGCCAACGCCCGGCTGGTGTTCCCGACGCTCGGCTACGCGGACAGCGCGCTGGATGCGGTGCGCGGTGCGGACGTCGTGCTGCATCTGACGGAGTGGCCCGAGTTCCGTGAGCTCGACCCGGCCGCCCTGGGCGAAGTGGTGTCCAGGCGGATCGTGCTGGACGGGCGCAACGCGCTGGACTGGACGAAGTGGCGCGAGGCCGGGTGGACGTACCGCGCGATGGGCCGGCCCCGCGCCTGAGGCACGCCGGCGTCAGCAGACGCGGGGGCCGAGAGACGGTGCGTCAGCCGGCGCAGAGACAGAACGGATGCCCGGCGGGGTCCGCGTAGACGCGGAAGCCGCGCGTCCGGTCGCCGGTGTCCAGCGGCTTGGCCCCGAGTGCCAGCACCCGGCCCTCGGCGGCGTCCAGGTCCTCGACGGTCAGGTCGAGGTGGAACTGCTGCGAGGCCCCCGGCGAGGGCCACTCGGGAGCGGTGTGCCCCGGGGCGGCCTGGAAGGCGAGGGGCGTGCCCCGGTACCCGGTGAGGGAGACCCAGGTGTCGTCGTCCGACTCCGCCCGTGCGCCCAGGATCTCGGCGTAGAAGGCGGCGAGTGCGTGCGGGTCGGCACAGTCCAGGACGACGGTTCCCAGTGAGGCGATGGCCATGGTGCTTCCTCTCGTACGGACGGATAGTTACCGGCAACCACCTTGAACCGGTAACCGGTGAACCACATGGTCCCGTAGTGGAGGTAACGTCGCAACCATGAGTGACAGGGCCCCGGCACCCGGTGGGCTCGCGCTGATCGAGTCCCTGGTCAACACGCTGAGCGTCGACACGGGCGCCGACAGGCTGGACAGCGAGGACGGGCGCGCGGCGTTCGGTCTCACCGCGGCGGAGGTGCCGGCCGCGAGGGAACTGCGCGAGGCGCTGCGGGCGGCGTGCCTGGCGCACGCCGGCCACTCCTCACCCGGCCGCAGTGCCGCCGAACTGGACCGGATGCTGGCCGGTGCGCCGCTGCGCGTCTCCGTGGACGACGCGGGCGGGGTGGCCCTCCGCCCCACGGCCGACCCCGCCTCCCTGCTGTCCCGCGTCGCGACGGCGATCGCGGAGGCGGCGGCCGACGGGAGCTGGCTCCGTCTGAAGGCGTGCGAGGCGGAGGACTGCCTCTGGGCCTACTACGACCGCAGCCCGGCGGGCCGCAGCCGCTGGTGCTCCATGGCGGTCTGCGGCAGCCGCGCGAAGATGCGCGCGTACCGCGCACGGCGGGGCGGGTAGCCGGGCGCGGCAAGCCGACAACCGTACGCGTGACGCCCGAACGGTGAGCGACAGGTCCCTCGCGCGCGGCACGGCCGTCAACCGTGCCGCGACCGAAAGGCGTGCACAGGGCGCGTGCGGTGGCGGCGCGCCCCGGGCTACGGCGTGGGCTCGCTCGTCGTCGAACGGAGCGTCGCGTTCGAGGGGGCGCGGCGGGACTGGAGGTCCCGGGCGACGGATTCCGCGTCGCGGAGGGCGCGGACCGCGTTCTGCCAGGTGAGCTTGGCCAGGTCCGTGTGGGACCAGCCGCGGCGCAGGAGTTCCGCGATCAGGTTGGGGTAGCCCGCGACGTCCTCCAGACCGGCCGGGGTGAACGCGGTGCCGTCGTAGTCGCCGCCGATGCCGATGTGGTCGATCCCGGCCACCTCGCGCATGTGGTCCAGATGGTCCGCGACCGTGGCGGCCGTCGCCATCGGACGCGGGTGCGCGGCCTCGTACGCCCGCTGGACCTTCATGCCCGCCTCGGTCGTGTCGAGGGGGTGGAGGCCGTGCTCCCGCATGTTCTCGTCCGCCGCGCGCGTCCAGGCGACGGCCTCCTGCAGGACGAACTTCGGGACGAACGTGGCCATCGCCACTCCGCCGTTCGCCGGGAGCCGCTCCAGCACGTCGTCGGGGATGTTCCGCGGGTGGTCGCAGACCGCCCGGGCGGAGGAGTGGGAGAAGACCACCGGGGCGACGGAGGTGTCCAGCGCGTCCCGCATCGTCGTCGGCGCGACGTGCGAGAGGTCCACGAGCATGCCCGTGCGGTTCATCTCCCGCACGACCTCGTGGCCGAACGCCGACAGTCCGCCGAAGCGCGGCGCGTCGGTCGCCGAGTCCGCCCAGTCGTTGTTGTCGTTGTGCGTCAGCGTCATGTAGCGGACGCCCAGCGTGTGCAGCGCCCGCAACGTGGCGAGCGAGTTGTTGATGGAGTGGCCGCCCTCCGCCCCCATGAGCGAGGCGATCCGGCCCTCCTTGCGCGCCGCCTCCATGTCGTCGGCGGTCAGGGCGCGCGCCAGGTCCGCCGGGTAGCGGGCCAGCAGCCGGTCCACCACGTCGATCTGCTCCAGCGTGGCGCTGACCGCCTCGTCACCGGCCATGTCGCTGCGCACGTACACCGACCAGAACTGCGCTCCGACCCCGCCCGCCCTCAGCCGCGGGATGTCGGTGTGCAGCCTGCCCGTCTGGTCGGTCGCGATGTCGCGGCGGTCCAGGTCGTAGCGGACCTGTTCGCGCAGGGCCCACGGAAGATCGTTGTGACCGTCGACGACGGGAAAGGATGTGAGCAGCGAACGGGCTTCGGCGAGAAAATCCACGGTCGCAGCCTACTTGCCGAAGCCGAACGCCGCGGACCCCTCCACCTTGGTGCGCAGCCGCCTGCCCTTCTCCGTCGCCTGGTCGTTCAGCTCCTGCTGGAAGTCGCGCATCCGGGCCAGCAGGTCGGTGTCCTGGGTGGCGAGGATCCGCGCCGCGAGCAGGCCCGCGTTCCGCGCTCCGGCCACCGACACGGTCGCGACCGGCACGCCGGCGGGCATCTGGACGATCGAGAGCAGCGAGTCCATGCCGTCGAGGTACTTCAGCGGCACGGGCACGCCGATCACGGGCAGGGGGGTGACGGAGGCGAGCATGCCGGGCAGATGGGCGGCGCCGCCCGCGCCCGCGATGATCGCCTTCAGCCCGCGGTCGGCCGCCTCCTCGCCGTACGCGATCATCTCGCGCGGCATGCGGTGCGCGGAGACGACGTCCACCTCGTACGGGATCTCGAACTCGTCCAGGGCCTGTGCGGCGTTCTCCATGACGGGCCAGTCGGAGTCGGAGCCCATCACGATGCCGACGAGGGGGGCCGAATCGGGAGCGGTGGTCATTCGGTGATCGTTCCTCTGAGGTAGTCGGCCGCGTGACGGGCGCGTGCGAGCACGTCGTCCAGGTCGTCGCCGTAGGTGTTGACGTGTCCGACCTTGCGCCCGGACTTCACGTCCTTGCCGTACATGTGGATCTTCAGCTGCGGGTCCCGGGCCATGCAGTGCAAGTAGCCCTGGTACATGTCCGGGTAGTCGCCGCCGAGGACGTTCGCCATGACCGTCCACCTCGCCCGGGGGCGGGGGTCGCCGAGCGGCAGGTCGAGCACGGCCCGCACGTGGTTGGCGAACTGGGACGTGATCGCGCCGTCCTGGGTCCAGTGGCCGGAGTTGTGCGGACGCATGGCCAGCTCGTTGACGAGGACGCGGCCGTCCGTGGTCTCGAAGAGCTCGACCGCCAGATGGCCGACGACGCCGAGCTCGCGGGCGATGCGCAGCGCGAGCTGCTGGGCCTGCCCGGCCAGCTCCTCGTCCAGGTCCGGCGCGGGGGCGATCACGGTGTCGCAGACGCCGTCGACCTGCCGGGACTCCACGACCGGATACGCGACCGCCTGGCCGTGCGGAGAACGGACGATGTTCGCGGCGAGCTCGCGGCGGTAGTCGACCTTCTCCTCGGCGAGGACGGGCACACCGGCGCGGAACGGCGGCTCGGCGTCCTCCTCGCTCCGGACGATCCACACGCCCTTGCCGTCGTAGCCGCCGCGCACCGTCTTGAGGACCACGGGGAAGCCCCCGACCTCCGCCGCGAAGGCGGCCGTGTCCGCCGGGTCGGCGACGATGCGGTGGCGCGGGCTGGGTGCGTCGATCGCGTCGAGCCGTGCGCGCATCACGCCCTTGTCCTGGGCGTGCACGAGCGCGTCCGGGCCCGGGCGGACGGGAATGCCCTCCGCCTCCAGGGCCCGCAGGTGCTCGGTGGGCACGTGCTCGTGGTCGAAGGTGATCACGTCGCAGCCGCGCGCGAAGTCGCGGAGTGCGTCCAGGTCCCGGTAGTCGCCGACGACGACCTCACCGGCCACCTGGGCCGCCGAGTCCTGGGGGGTGTCACTGAGGAGCTTGAACCTGATGCCGAGGGGGATGCCTGCCTCGTGTGTCATACGGGCGAGCTGTCCGCCGCCGACCATGCCGACTACGGGGAACGTCACCCTCTCAGGGTATCCGGAGCTCCGTACGGTCCTGCCCGCCCCACCGCTTCGTACGATCCCACAAGGGTGTGCGCTCCTTCATGGCCGTCCGTCGGGCACGCGGCGGAGGTGCTGGTTAGAGTGGTCTGGTTGACGTAGTCGACCGGACGGGACCAGCGGACACCATGAGCGAACGGGGCGCACTGCGTGTGCGACTGAACCGGCTCGCGCGCGAGGTCGCCAAGTTCGGCGCGGTCGGCGCCCTGGGCCTCCTGGTCAACATGGCGGTCTTCAACCTGCTGCGGCAGACCACCGAGATCCCGGTGGTGCGCGCCAGCCTCCTCGCCACCGTCATCGCGATCCTGTTCAACTACGTGGGCTTCCGCTACTTCACGTACCGGGACCGGGACAAGAGCGGCCGAACCAAGGAACTCACCCTGTTCCTGCTGTTCAGCGCGGTCGGCCTGGTGATCGAGAACGGTGTGCTGTACGTCGCGACCTACGGGTTCGGCTGGGACGACCCGCTGCAGAGCAACTTCTTCAAGTTCTTCGGCATCGCCGTCGCGACGCTGTTCCGCTTCTGGTCGTACCGCACCTGGGTCTTCCGGGCCCTGCCGGCACGGGAGGCCGTGCAGACCGCGGAGTCCTTCCTGGAGCAGCGGCGCACGGAGGCGCCCGACCGCGTCGGCAGCTGAACCGGCCCGCCGCTCGTCGCGCCCTCCCCCGGCACCCCGTCCGGTACGTCCCGCGCCGCCTCAGCGCACCGTGTGCTCCGGCTCCTCCTTGCGCGGCCGCGCCTCGCGGCTCAGGAACAGGGCGAACACCGCGGGCTGCTGCTGCAGCAGCTCCAGCCGTCCGCCGTCCGCCTCCGCGAGGTCCCGGGCCACGGCGAGACCGATGCCCGTCGAGTTCCGCCCGCTGATGGTGCGCTCGAAGATCCGCGCCCCCAGGTCGGCCGGCACTCCGGGCCCCTCGTCGGTCACTTCGATGACGGCCTGGTTGCCGGTGACACGCGTACGCAGGGCCACCGTGCCGCCCCCGTGCATCAGCGAGTTCTCGATCAGGGCCGCCAGCACCTGGGCGACCGCGCCCGGTGTTCCAACGGCCCGCATACCCTGCTTGCCCGAGCAGACGATGGCGCGACCCGCGCTGCGGTACGCGGGGCGCCACTCCTCGATCTGCTGTTTGACGACCTCGTCGAGGTCGAAGGCGACCGCGGACCCGGTCCTCGGGTCCCGGGCGTTGGTGAGCAGCCGCTCCACCACGTCGGTGAGTCGTTCCACCTGGGTGAGCGCGACGTTCGCCTCCTCCTTGACGGTGTCCGGGTCGTCCGTGGCGGAGATCTCCTCCAGCCGCATGGACAGGGCGGTGAGGGGTGTACGGAGCTGGTGGGACGCGTCGGCGGCGAGCCGACGCTCGGCGGTCAGCATCCGGGCGATCCGCTCGGCGCTGGCGTCCAGGACGTCGGCGACGCGGTCGAGTTCGGGAACGCCGTACCTCTTGTGACGCGGCCGCGGGTCACCGGAGCCCAGCCGCTCCGCGGTCTCGGCGAGATCGGTCAGCGGCGAGGCGAGCCGGTTGGCCTGCCGCACGGCGAGCAGTACGGCGGCGACGACGGCGAGCAGCGCCACCGCACCGATGATCATCAGGGAACGGCCGACCTCGCGGGTCACGGTGGCCCGGGACTCCTCGACGGTGACCCGCTCGCCCTGCTCGCCGGTGGCGGTGCCGCGGATCACGCTGCCGGAGGGCCGCTGCCCCACCTCGACCGGCGGGCTGCCGGGGATCTCGATCCTGGCGAACCGGTCCGGCCCGATCTGGTCGGCCAGCACCCCGTCGTCGACCCGCTCGTGCTCCAGGACCTTGGCCTCGATGACGCTGACCAGCCGCAACGCCTCGGAGTCGACGCTCTCCTGGGCGCTGTTGCTGATGGTGCGCGTCTCGACGATGACGAGCGACACACCGAAGACGGCGATCACCACGAGCACCACGGCCAGGGTGGAGTTGATCAGTCGGCGGCGCACGGTGCCCTCCGGGCGGGTCTTGCGGTCGTGCGGGGGCCGGACCCCCGCGGTCCTTGCCGGCCCGGGACGGTGCGGCCCCGAGGCCCTGTTGTCCCGAACCGCGGTGTCCCGACCGGTCCCGGGCGGTCACGCCGGGCGGCCGGCCGGTCCCCTGTGGTCAGTTCTTCTCGAAGCGGAAACCGACGCCTCGGACCGTCGCGATGTACCTCGGGTTCGCCGCGTCGTCCCCCAGCTTCTTGCGCAGCCAGGAGATGTGCATGTCGAGGGTCTTCGTGGACGACCACCAGGTGGTGTCCCAGACCTCGCGCATCAACTGATCGCGGGTGACCACCCGGCCGGCGTCCCGCACCAGCACGCGCAGCAGGTCGAACTCCTTCGCCGTGAGCTGCAGCTCCTCCTCGCCCATCCAGGCCCGGTGGGACTCGACGTCGATCCGCACGCCGTGCGTCGCGGGCGCCGCCGCGGGCTCCGCGGCGCCGCGCCGGAGCAAGGCCCGTACCCGGGCCAGCAGTTCGGCGAGCCGGAAGGGCTTGGTCACGTAGTCGTCGGCACCGGCGTCCAGGCCGACCACCGTGTCCACCTCGTCGGCTCGGGCGGTCAGCACCAGGATCGGCACGCTGTGGCCGTCGGCGCGCAGCCGCCTCGCCACTTCGAGCCCGTCCATCCCGGGCAGCCCGAGATCCAGCACGACCAGGTCGACACCGCCCTGGAGCCCGGCGTGGAGCGCGGCCGGGCCGTCCTCACGGACCTCGACCTCGTACCCCTCCCGGCGCAACGCACGCGCCAGCGGCTCGGAGATGGATGCGTCGTCCTCGGCGAGCAGTACACGGGTCATGGGGTGATGGTAGTCCGCGGCGGTCACGCTCAGGGGGGTCCTGGGCAGACCCCCGATGTCGGCGATGCATCCTGGTTTGCGCCTTCGAATATGGGCAGGCGGTTCCACGAACGCCTGTGATCCTTCTCTCAAGTGGTCTAAACATGTTGCTGTCATGCCTTATGGTGTCAAGGCGCCTACAGCACTACACGGGGACCTTTGGCTGCTTTTACCGCCAAAGGTCTCTTTTCTGCGCGGAGTCGGGCGGGAGCCCCGCCCCTCCGTGACGGTGAATGACCTGGGCCGGGCCCCGCACGCGACGACGCGCGCGGGGTGTGGATCCCGGCGAGGACCGTCCCTCGTCCCCCACCCTGGGACGGGCCCCTCGGGCGCGGGGCGGGACCGCTCCCCCGCCGGTGCCGGCCGCCCCCCACCGGGCGCGGAAACCGCTCACGAGGCGGCGCGTCCCGAGCAGCAAGGATCGACATGGCGTCCAGCCTGACGAAGGACTCGTCCAGCACTCCTGGCGAGAAGACCTTCCTCGGCCACCCACGCGGTATGGCCACGCTCTTCATGACGGAGATGTGGGAGCGCTTTTCCTGGTACGGAATGCGCGGCATCCTCGTCCTCTATCTGGTCGCGGGAGTCCTCGACGGACCGCTCCAGGGCAGGGAGGCGCTGGCCGCCTCGATCTACGGCGTCTACAACGCCGTCGTCTACATGGCGGCCATGCCCGGCGGCTGGATCGCCGACCGCCTGTGGGGCGCGCGCAAGGCCGTCCTCGTCGGCGGAATCGTCATCGCGCTGGGCCACTACACCCTGGCCATCCCGTCCGGCACCGCCTTCTTCGCCGGTCTGGTGCTCATCGCCGCCGGTACGGGTCTGCTGAAGCCGAACATCTCGGCCATGGTCGGCGGGCTCTACGAGGGCCAGTCCAGCGCGCGCCGGGACGCCGGTTT
The DNA here is from genome assembly GCF_027460265.1 of Streptomyces sp. WMMC940. Taxonomy (NCBI): domain Bacteria; kingdom Bacillati; phylum Actinomycetota; class Actinomycetes; order Kitasatosporales; family Streptomycetaceae; genus Streptomyces; species Streptomyces sp. WMMC940. The sequence goes on along the minus strand of NZ_JAPZBC010000001.1, from coordinate 4,572,550 downwards.
CACGCTCTTCTACATGGCGATCAACATCGGCGCCATGGCCGCCCCGCTGGTCGTCGGCTACCTGGGCGAGAACGTCAACTGGCACCTCGGGTTCTCCGTCGCCGGTATCGGCATGACGCTGGCGGTCGTCCAGTACGTCCTCGGCAGCCGCCATCTCGGCGACGTCGGCAAGGAGCCCGGCACCCCGGCGACGCCGGAGGAGAAGCGGACCGCGCTGCGCAAGGTCCTGCTGTGGGGCGGCCTGGCCGTCGCCGCCCTCGCCGTCGACGTGCTGCTCGGCACGTACGACATCGAGCACATCGTCAACGTCCTGGCGGTCCTCGGCATCGTCGTGCCGGTCGTCTACTTCGCCGCGATGTACCGGAACCCGGCGCTGACCGCGACCGACAAGCCCAAGATCCAGGCGTTCGCCTGGTTCTTCGCCACGGCCGTGCTCTTCTGGATGATCTACGACCAGTCGGGCTCGCTGCTGACCCTGTTCGCGGACAACAAGACCGACCGCGTGATCGGCGGCTGGGAGTTCCCCGCGTCCTGGTACCAGTCGGTGAACCCGGCCATGGTCATCGTGCTGGCCCCGCTCTTCGCCGCCCTCTGGGTCAGGCTCGCCAAGCGCAACCGCGAGCCCAGCACCCCGATGAAGTTCGCCCTGGCGATGCTGCTCATCGGCGGTTCCTTCGCCATCATGGGCCTGGCGGGCGCCGCGGCCGCGAACAGCGAGACCGGCAAGGTCACCGTCTTCTGGCTGCTGAGCGTCTACCTCGTCCAGACCCTCGGCGAGATGTGCCTGTCGCCGGTCGGCCTGTCGCTCTCCACGAAGCTCGCCCCCAAGCAGTTCGTCGGCCAGATCATGGGCCTGTGGTTCCTGGCCACCGCGACGGGCAACGCCCTGAACGGCTGGACCACCAAGCTCAACGAGCCGCTGGGCGACGCCGCGTACTACTCGATGTGGGCGGTGATCGCGATCGTGGCGGGCCTGACGTTCATGATGGCGGGCAGGAAGATCCGCGCCCTCATGGGCGACGTCCGCTGACGTCACGCGTCCGCCGGCGCGGGCGCTCTCCGCGGAACGGGGTCGGCCCGGCACGCACAACCGCGTGCCGGGCCGGCCCCGTTCCCATGCCGTCGTCCCCGGACTCAGGACGCCGTGCCCGTAGCCGGGGGCGACCTCGTCGTCGTGACCTCGTCGCCGCCGTCGCGAGGCCTGGCGCGGAAGCCCTGGCCGGCCGGCCGCGCCCGTGCGGCTCACCGAGCCCCGCGCAGCCTCCCCCACGGCGTGAACGTGAAGACCGCGCCACCGGTCAGGATGACCGTGCCGGCCACGAGGGCGAGGGCGCGCAGGGCTCCGTCGTCCCCGGCACCGGTGTCGGCGAGGCCGCCACCCGAGGCGGCGTCACCGCCGCCTGCCGCGCCTGAGGCGGCACCGCCGGAGCCGCCGCTCGCACCGCCCGGCTGGGCGGAGGTGTCGAGCTCCAGGGACACCGCGACGTCGGCGGGCGGGGCGCAGGTCGTCGTGGTGCCCAGCGCCTCGACCGTGAGGACGCCCGGGCTGAGCGTCGACCTGCCGCCGGCGCCCGGCTTGTACGTGCCGGTCAGATCGGGGATCTCGATCGGGTCGCCCGCCTTGATGGGCTCCTTGTTCGTGGGGCCCTCGACGTGCACGGAGCCCTTGTCGGCACCGCCCAGCCGGACCTCCATCGACGGTTTCACGGAGTCGGCCGGGATGTCCGCGGGGCTGTCCATCACGGACTTCGAGAACTTCACGGTGAGGTCGAAGTCGCCGCCGTTCTTCCTGGCGTTGATCCTGACCGGGGAGACGGCCTCCTTGTCGCCGATGGGCGTCTTGCAGGCGTACGCGACCCGCACCTCCCTGCCCTCGAAATCGGTCTGGCCGCCGCCACCGCCCGTGGATCCGCCGGAGTCGCCGCCACCGCTCGACGAACCGCCCGTGGTTCCGCCGGAGTCGCCGCCACCGCTCGACGAACCGCCCGTGGACGAACCACCGCTCGACGAACCGCCGGCGTCGCCGCCCGTCGTCCCGCCCGAACCACCACCGCCTTCCACCACCTTGACGGTCGCCCCCGGCTGGACGGCCTCCTTCGGGGTGCACTCGGTGTCGGTCGAGATCGGCTTGGAGACGTTGATGGTGTACGCGCCCGGCGTCAGCGTGATCTCGCCGGGTGCGGTCAGCCTCAGCTTGGCCTTCATGTCGGACAGCACCATCTGGCTGTTCTTCGGGATCGGGGGGTTCTGCCGGGGCCCCTCCATCGCCAGCTCGGCGGTCTGCGCCCCGGCCACCTCGAGGGTGCCCGTCGGCTTGACCGTGTCCTTCTGCAGATCCAGCACGTCGGGGTTCTTGGACGCCGCCTCGACCGTCTTCCAGACCACCTCGATCTCGTCCCCGACCTCGGCCTCCGCCGGCGCGGTGATCTGCACCGCGGTGGTGCCCCGGACGGGCGGCAGCCCGGATACGGGCGGCGGGACGCACTCCGTCGCGTACGAGACGTCGGCGGCCTGGGCGGGGGAGGCGGCCAGCAGGATCCCCGCGCCGCCGAGCATCAGCGCGAGCCCTGCCGCGCTCATCCTCCGTTGCGTGCTCACGTGTGTCCCTTCGTCGTGGGTCGGTTCTCTGACGGTGCGGAGTCCGGGGTGAACCACGGCAGGGCCGCGGGCGTGGTGACGGGACGGCCGTCCTCCGCCGAGGAGGCCGTCCCGTCCCTGGGCGGGACGGGGTGGGGCGGGGTGCGGTGCGGGGTGCGGTGCCGGCCGGGGTGCCGCGGCCGCACGCGGTCCACGACCGCCATCCCGATCCGGAACAGCGCCGCCGGGACGACGACGGCCAGCAGCACCCAGAAGAGCGTCACGCCCCAGGGCCTGCCCACGCCCCAGGGCTGTTCGACGAGCACCTTCGAGCCGTACTTCACGGAGATCCGGTAGTCGCCGTGCGCCCCCGCCGGCAGTCGGACGGGCAGCTTGATCTGCGCCTTCCGGCCCGGTTGTACGGTGCCGCGCCACTGGCGCTCCTCCCACTGGGGGGCGAAGACGCCGTGGGCGGTACCGACCCGGAAGACGGGGTCCTCGACCGGGGCGGTGCCGAGATTGCCGACGGTGAAGACGAGTTCACGTTCCGGTGGAGCGCCGAACCGGACGAGCAGCCCGCTCGACCCCCGCAGTTCGGCGGTCGCGAGCACGGCGAGCCTGCCGCCGTCCGTCTGCCGTGGCAGCGGGGCGGTGGGATGGCCGGCGACCGTGAACGGCGCGTCCACGGCGGCCCGTTCGCCGGTGACCGTGGCGACGTGGACCACACAGGGACACGGTTCAGGAGGCTCGGCGACCGGCATCTTCCTGCTGAAGGCGCCCTTGGCGTCGGTGGTCACGGCCCGGCCCTCGGCGTTGGCGCAGGAGTTGGTGCCGCCGATCACCCCTCTGCCGGGGGCGGACTGCCCGCAGATCAGCAGCATCAGCAACGCCTGGGGCCGCCAGCCGGAGCCGCTGACGGTGATGTCACCGCCCCCGCCGGCCTGTTCGGCGGAGAGACGGACGGCGGGTTGCGTGTCCGCGGCGGCGTACGGAGCCGGACCGGCGACGGCCGCGGCGAGGAGCACGGCCGACAGCCGCACCGCGATCCCGCGGCCGGCGGCGGCACAGCGCGACACACGGAGCGCGCGGCGCGGCCATCGCAGAAGGCGGGGGCGGGCGGACGGGGTGTGCGCGACGCCGTTCACGGTTGGGCTCCCGCCTGTGCCGGGGTCCGTTCGGGCCGGTCGGGGGTGTGTCCGCGGCCGCGCCACAGTGCGAGACCGCCCGCCGCCGCACCGAGCGCCAGCGCCGTACCCGTCGCCGCGGCCCACGGTACGTACCGGGCGGAGGCCGTCGCCTCGGCGGAAGGGGCCCCCGGGGCCGTGACGCGGAGCGTGACGTCGACGGAGTCGAGGGCGGGCGGATCGGGCCAGGGTTCGGTCAGTTCGAGGCTCCGGCCGGGACCCAGCTCGACCGGAAGAGTCCGGGCGGGGCGTCTCAGCAGTTCGCCGGTGAGCCCGTCGGCGCGCACGGCCAGCCTGGGTACGAGCACGGTGTTGCCCCGGTTGACGAGGGTGTAGCGGATCACGCGGCCGTCGACACGGACGTCCTCCACGGTGAGCGCCGCCAGCTCGGGCCCCGTGACGCGCACATGGACGCGTACCACCGCCTCACGGCCGCCGGCCGACACCACCACCCGCGCGGACCGGTCGCCGGGGGAGGCGGAGGCCGGGACCGTCACGGCGAAGGGTACGTCGGCCCGGGTGCGGGCGGGGACGGTGACCCGGTCCTCGGCGAACACCGGCCCGGCCGTCCCGGCGGCCCGCAGCCGTACCGTCAGCGGTTCCGCCCCGGGGTTGGTCACGGAGACCCCGTCCTCCATGACCGTGCCGGGCGGGCCCTCCAGATAGACGTACGGTCTGCCGCCCGTCGCCGGCTCGGCCGTCCAGTCCTGCCCGGCCGCCGCGGGCGCGGCCGGGGAGAGCACGGACAGCAGGGCGCCGGCCGCGGCGGCGAGTCGGGCGCGGGCCGGCACGGTCAGCCCGCGGACCGCGGACCGCGGCGGGTCAGCCACAGCACCCCGACGGCTCCGGTCAGGAGCACCGTTCCGCCGAGCGTGCCGAGCGCGGGCGCGGAGTCGAGGGGGCCGGTCCTCGGCAGCTCACCGGCCGCGGAGCCGGAGCCGGACTGCGCACCGCCGCCGCCCGCGCCCGTGACGTCCAGTTCGAGTGACGGCTTCGGGTCGTTCCCCGGCGTGCACGTGGTCGTCGTGCCGAGTGCCTTGATGGTGAGCACCCCGGCGGTGAAGGTGACCCTGCCGCTCTTCCCGGGGGTGTACGTCCCGCTCAAGTCGTTGATCCTGATGGGGGTGTTGGCGGGGATCGCCTCGGCGTTCGGCGGCCCCGAGACCGGGACCTCGCCCTTCTCCGCGCCGCCGAGCTCGATGACCGCGCTCGGGTTCATCGCCCCCTTGCCGAGCTCCACCGGGCTGGACGAGACGCCCTTCCGGAAGGACATCGTGAGCTCGTAGCCACCACCGCTCCTGACGGCCTTGATCTCGATCGGCGACACCGCGCCCTTGGGCCCGATGGGCGTCTGGCACCGGTAGTCGACGTCCACGACGGCGGCATGGGCGGTGGGCGCGGCCGTCAGCACCACCGAGCCCGCCACGGCCGCTGCCAGCGCGAGAGCTGTCCGCTTCTGGTACGACACCTCGAGTTCCCCTCATGCCGGAAGTCGCCGCAGGTAACTGACGACACATCAGATCGGGCGCTCAAGGTACGCCGGGGCCCTTGTGGAGGGAAGACAAAGAGCACGGCGGATCGCCGTGCTCCACAACAGCTTCGAATCCCGGGGCCCGGGTTCCGGCTAGGAGGGCGCCGCGAGCTCCGCCCACACCGTCTTGCCGGTCGTCCCCGGCGTCCTGACGACGCCCCAGTCCAGGCACAGCCGCTGGACGATGAACATGCCGTGACCGCCCGGACGGCCGGCCCGGTGCGGGGTGCGCGGCGCGGGCTGGCCGGCGCCGAGGTCGGTGACCTCCAGCCGGAGCACCTTGGAGTCGCTGGAGACACGCAGCCGGTCGGGGCCCTCCGCGTGCAGACAGGCGTTGGTGACCAGCTCCGAGACGACGAGGAGGACGTCCTCGGCGGCGGCGCGGCGGTCGGCGTTGGCCGCGGGCAGCCAGCCCCAGTCGTACAGGGCCTGCCGGGTGAAATCGCGAGCGAGCGGGACGATGCCGCTGGCGTTCCCGAGCGCCAGGGTGCGCACCCGGCCGTCGGGCAGGACGGTACCGGGTCCACCGCCGGCGGGGGCGCCGTCCGGCTCGGGGCCGAGGTCGCCCGGCGGATGCTGCCGGGTGGTGCTCATCAGCGCTTCACCTCACCGATTCACCAGTTCGCGTGTGGGTCGATACGGAGCGTGCGGGGCTCCGCACACTTTTGCGAGGGGTCCCGGAGGGATCCTTGCGGGGGTCTTCTGCCCGGCCGGACCCGGACGACACCCCCCGGTCCGGTCATGCGGCGGGAGTCACTCCGCCAGGGCCGCTTCGACCGAGTCGTGGACGGTGAAGACCGCCTCCGCACCGGTGATCTCGAAGACCCGGGCCACGACGGGAAGCATCCCGGCCAGATGGACCCCGCCCCCGGCGGCCTCGGCCCTGAGGCGGGCACCGAGGAGCACGTTCAGCCCCGTGGAGTCGCAGAACTCGAGGTGTGAGCAGTCGACCACCAGGCGTGCACGGCCTTGGTCGAGCGCGTCCTCGAGTGGCGCACGCAACAATTCCGCCGTGTGGTGATCGAGCTCACCCGCCGGAGTCACCACTTCGCTCGGGCCTTCGGTCCTTACCTCGACCCGAAGGCGGCCTCGATTCGCACTACCGACCGTCCCGCGGTCCATGCCCGTCCTCTTCGCCGATGACGTTGACGTCCGCAGAACACTACGCCTTTCGTACGCCGATCGGTAGCCGAACTCCCCCATAAATCGGACATACATGACTTTCAACACTTGCAACGTCCGGCAAGGACCGGGTAGGGCTAGAGGGACACCACCGACACGGCCGGCTTTGGAGGCGCCGCACACCGCAGCACCGCGTATGGGCATCGGCAGCCATATGCCGAGAACGATGGAGGAGACCATGTCACCCCGGCTCGACGAAACGCGTACCCCGTACGCGCCGTCGACACACAAGCACGATCACCTCGAGTCCCCCGAGCACGCCGGGCGCCACGCGTTCGACGCGTACGACGAGCACCCCCCGTACGAGCAGTACGGGCAGCACGGGCACACCGAGCAGTCCGAGGACCTCGACCTCCCGGCACTCCCGCCGTTCAACGAGGTCGGCCCCGTGGACGCGCGCGCTCTGTCGAAGACGCTCTTCGCCCGGCTCGAAGCCCTCGAGGAGGGCACGCACGAGTACTCCTACGTGCGCAACACCCTCGTCGAACTCAACCTCGCGCTGGTCAAGTTCGCCGCCTCCCGGTTCCGCTCCCGCAGCGAGCCGATGGAGGACATCATCCAGGTGGGCACGATCGGCCTGATCAAGGCGATCGACCGCTTCGAACTCAGCCGGGGCGTGGAGTTCCCCACGTTCGCGATGCCGACCATCATCGGCGAGATCAAGCGCTTCTTCCGCGACACCTCCTGGTCCGTGCGCGTCCCGCGCCGGCTGCAGGAGCTGCGGCTGGACCTCGCGAAGGCCGGCGACGAACTCGCCCAGCAGCTCGACCGCGCCCCCACGATCGGCGAGCTCGCCGAGCGCCTCGGCATCACGAGGGACGAGGTCGTCGAGGGGATGGCCGCGAGCAACGCCTACACCGCGAGCTCCCTGGACGCGCAGCCCGACGAGGACGAGACAGAGGGCACGCTGGCGGACCGCATCGGCTACGAGGACCACGGCCTCGAGGGGATCGAGTACATCGAGTCCCTGAAGCCGCTCATCGCCTCGCTGCCGCCGCGCGACCGCAAGATCCTGTCCCTCCGCTTCGTCGCGGGCATGACCCAGTCCGAGATCGGCGACGAGCTCGGCATCTCGCAGATGCACGTGTCGCGTCTGCTGGCCCGCACGCTGAACAGGCTCAGAAAGGGCCTCACGGTCGAGGAGTGACTCCCCGCCCGCAGAACCCCGCCCGAAGGGTCCATTCCGTCAAGGGATGGGCCCTTCCGCCTTATTGACGGTGGGGTCCGGTATGGGCCACATTGAGCCGGGGTTCAGGGGGGATGGTGGGGCCATGGGGGAGGCGCTGGAAGCGCGGATGCGCGACCGCCTCGGCAGGGAGTGCCTGTACGTGCCGTCGTGCCGGCTCGGGCTGTACGTGGCCCTGCGCCACTGGTGCCGGCCCGGCGGGCGGGTGCTGATGTCGCCCGTCAACGACGACGTCATCTTCTTCGTGGTGCTGGCGGCGGGCCTGCGTCCCGTCCAGGCGCCGCTGGACCCGAGGGACGGCTCGATCGACGCGTCCGCCGTCCCCGGGGCCACCTGGCGCAGCCTGGACGCGGTCGTCACCACCAATCTCTACGGCAACCCCGACCCGGCGCCCGCGCTGCGCGCCCGCTGCGACGCGCTGGGCATCCCGCTGCTGGAGGACGCGGCGCACGCGATCGGGTCGATGGCGGCCGGCCGGCCGGTCGGCTCCTACGGCGACGCGTCCGTGTTCAGCCTCTCCAAGCACACCGCCGCCAAGACCGGGGGCTTCCTCACGTTCGCCGACCCGGCCCTGCGAAGCGCCCTTCTGGAGGCCCGCGACGCCCTCCTCGTCCCCTCCCGGCTCTCCGCCGAACTCGTCTTCGCCTTACGGCCGTACGCGGAGGCGGGCGTGCGGGGGCTGCGCCTCGTCCGCGTGGCGCGGGCCGTGATGCGGCTCCTCGGCATGGAGGAGCGCGAGGGCATACGGATGCCGCTGCGGCCGGACGAGCTGAGGCAAGCGGTCGCGCAGGCGCCCGCGCTCCCGCCGTTCCACTCCTGGGCGCGGGTCGACATGCACGACTACCGGATCAGCCCGGGGCGCGCCCGGCTCCACCGCACAGCGCGGCTGCTCGACCGCCTCGACGACCGTCTCGCGGCCCATCTCGAGGGCACCCGGCGGCTGCTGGCGAGCCCTTGGGCGGAACCCGGGCCCGGCCCTGTCCAACCGCTGTTCCGCGTCCCTCTCCTGGTCGCCGACCGGGACGCGGCCATCGCCGCGCTGGCCCGGCGCCGCATCACCACCGGCTACCTCTACGACCCGCCGCTCGACGACTACGCCTCCGATCTCTTCACCGATCCGTCGCCCGACCCGGGACCGGCCCGCTGGTTCGCCCGTCACGCCCTCCCGGCCGATCCGCTCGGGGCGGAGCGGATCATCGCCGTGCTGGAAGCGGCGGGGGTGCGGCCGGCGGGTGCCCCGCCGATCCCGGGCCCCGGTCCGGCCGGCGGCCCCGGAGGCGGGACCGGTGGCTGAGACGACCCGGGTGCGGCAGCCCGGCACCGCCGCGGTCGGAGGGACGCCTGCCGAAGGGGCGGCCGACGGGTCCGCCGGCGGCGACTCCATGTTCCGCAACGCCTATGCGCTGATGCTCTCCACCGGGGTCTCCGCCGCACTCGGGCTGGGCTTCTGGCTGGTGGCCGCCCGGTACTACACCGAGGAGGCCGTGGGGCAGGGATCGGCCGCCATCGCCGCGATGCGGCTGCTCGCCTCGATCACCGCGACGACGATGATCGGCGCGGTGGTGCGGTACGTCCCGAGGGCCGGACGGGCCACCGGCCCGCTGGTGTGGCGGGCGTACGCGGTCAGCTCGGCCGTCGTGTGCGCCGCCTGTGCGGCGTTCCTGGTCACGCTCGACCTGTGGGGCCCTTCGTACGCCCCGCTGCACGGCCCCGTCGCCGGAGCGGTCTTCACCGCGGCCTGTGTCGCCTGGGCGCTGCTCACCCTGCAGGACGGGGTGCTGACCGGGTTGCGCAAGGCGGTCTGGGTGCCGGTCGGCAACGCGGTGTTCTCCATCGGCAAGCTGCTGCTGCTCATCGTCTTCGCGGGCGCGGTACCTGTCCTCGGGGTCTTCGTGTCGTGGGCTGCGGCGATCGCCCTGTCCGTACTCCCCCTCGGCTGGCTGGTGTTCCGTCGGCTGATACCTCGTCAGGCCGCTGCCGACCGCGACCGCGAACCGCCGCGGATGCGTGACGTCGGCCGCTTCCTCGCCGGGGACTCCGTCGGCGCCCTGTTCTCCCTGGCGATGATCAATCTCCTGCCGGTGATGGTCGCCGTCCGTTTCGACGCCGCCCACAACGGCTTCTTCTACATCGCCTACACCGTCGGCGGCACGATGGAGTTCATGGCCATCAACATGGCCTCGTCGCTCACGGCACACGCCTCGCACAGCCCCGGCGGCCTTGCCGAGGGAGTGCGCGGCGCGCTGCGCCGGATGGCGGTGCTGCTCGTCCCGGTCGTCGCCGTCCTCGTCGCGTTCGCCCCGCTGATCCTCGCCCCGTTCGGCGCCGACTACGCCGAGCACGGCACGACCGTGCTGCGGCTGCTGGCCGCCGCCGCGCTGCCCCGCGTCGTCGTGGAGCTGTACATCGGCGTCCTGCGCGTCCAGGGCCGTACGGGCGTGCTCGCGGCGCTCCAGGGCGCGATGTGCGCGATGGTGCTGGGGAGCGCGGCGGTACTGACGGGCCCGGCCGGAATCTCCGGCGCGGGCCTGGCGATGCTGCTGTCCATGTCACTCATGGCGCTGGTCTCCGCGCCCGGCGTCCGGGCGGCGCTCGCCGGGCGCGAGCCCCGTCCGCCGCGCGGGACACGGCCGTTCGTGCCGCGTCGGCGGCCGGCCACCGACGACTACGGCACGACCTGGGCGCGCCGGACGGCCGAACGGCGGGCCTCCGCGGCGGTCGGGCAGGACCCGGGCCGGACCCGGGAGACGGTGTATCTGCGGGGTGTGCACGAGGCGGCGACCCCGGCGTTCGGGATATCCGTGTACGCGCCGCCGGAACCCCCGGCGTCCGCGGGGCGCGAGGAGTCCGGCACGGCCGTCTGGCTGTGGCTGCTGCTGGGCCTGGCCGCCGGACTGTTCTGGTTCCCTCTGGCCGGGGCGCGGGACGTACCGGCCGGACCGCTGTCGGGCCGGGAACTGCTGCACGCGCTGCCGCCGCTGACGGTGACGGCCGGGGTGCTGCTGGTGGTCGTGTACAGCGGGGCCGTGGCGCTGGACCGGATGCGGCCGGTCCTGCTCACCACCGCCCTGCTCACCACCGCCGCCGCGCTGCACACCGCCCCCGCCCTGCTGGGCGTGCGGCCCGCTCCCGCCTCGGGCCCCGGGCACGAGGCCCTGGCGGACGTGCTGCCGGCCGGGGCCGTCGGCGGCACTGACGTGTTCACCGTCCTGCCGCCCGTGCTCCAGCTGCTCTGCCTGGGGCTGGCCGCCACCGCCCTGCGGGCCCTGGGCGTGCCCGGGCGGATCACGGCGGCCACGGTGTGGGTCCTGGCGGTGACCGGCTGGGCCGCCCAGGACGCCTTCGCCGCCACGGCACTGCCGGTGTCGGCCGGTTTCCTCGCAACGACGGTGGCGGCGCTCGCCCACCGCCGGACGACCCGCGGCGCCGTCCGGCGGAAGTCCGTCAGCGGCTCGGGACCGGCTGTCTGAACCAGTCGTCCCGGCCGGCGAGCCGGTAGCCCTCCAGGCCCGGTCCGCCGTTGACCGTCAGATCGCAGCCCTCGCCCGGCACCGCGCGGTTCCAGTGGACCATCGCCTTCACCTTGGGCATGGTCCTGGCGACCTGCGGGACGGCGGCGTACCACTCGCGCTGCCGGTCGGGGTCGGCCGGATCGGGCACGGTCGCGAACTCGGCCAGCATCAGGGGCTTTTCGCCGGAGATGTTCTCGATCAGCCAGTCGTGGCTGGGGCGCTGGCTGCGTTCGAAGTCCTTCCAGTCCGTGGTCTTGTGGCAGGTGTAGTAGTTGTACTGGTCCATGGCCAGCCAGTCGACGTACTCGTCCCCGGGGTAGAGCCGCTTCATCAGGTCGGCGCTGCCGAGGTAGCCGGAGACCGTCCACACCCACACCACGTTGCGCGCGCCGAGCCTCTCGAAGCGGTCCCGCAGGTGCCGGTAGGCGGCCACGTACTCCTCCGGAGTCCCGGCGCCCTCCTTGATCCGGGCGTCGACCTCCTGGTCGAAGGAGAGGAAGACCCGCTTCCCGTAGGCCTTGATGCGGCGGATCTGCGGGTCGACGATCTCGGTGTCGTACCGTCCCGACGCGATGTTCTTCCAGCCGAGCTGCGTCTCGGTCCAGCCTGCGTGGTGCGGTTCCTTCCACACCGTGGACTCCCAGGCGAGCATGAGCAGCCGGTCACGGCCCAGTTCCTGTTCGTCCGGGGTGAGCAGCCGGCCGTCGAGCTCGTTGCCCGACATGTCATGGTACGTGTACACGAGGTCGAGCCGGCGCCCGATCTTCTTCTCGAACGCGTACACCGGCGCGGTGAGCGAGCCGTTCTCGTCGTAGGGGATGTACGCGCCCCACCAGGCGCCGCAGCGCGGAGCGAGTACGGCGTCGGGGGCGCAGGGCCCGCCCGGGGGCCCACCGGACACCGCGTTCTCCGGCAGGTCCTCGTCCGCGGGGCCGCCGTCGGCGGTGGCCCAGATCCCGATCCCGGCGAGGAAGGCGGCGACGGTGGCGAGGACGACCGCCGCCCCCGCGCGCCGGCGGGATCCCGAATGCCGTCCGCTCATCGGCCACCGCCGTCGTGTTGAGCACGTCCGGCCGCGTCGCCGCTCGCGCCGTCGGCCGTGCCTTCGCTCCCCGATCGCGGGACCGTCTCCCCGGCCGGGGTTGCGGGAGGCGCCTCCCGGGAGAACCCACGCGCACGTCCGGCCGCGCCGCGCGTGGCCGCGGGGAGCGGGAGTCCCGGCAGTGCGGCGACGACCGTCGCGAAGGCGGCGAGCGGCAGCAGGAACGCCGTCACCGTGAATCCCCGGACCAGGAACAGCGAGGTGGCGGTGAGCACGCCGATCGAGAGGCTGATCGGGGCGGCCAGCGCGAACGCCTCCAGCCTGGCGCCGGGCCGCAGGCCCTCCGGCTGCGGGTGCAGCAGCGCGAGGCCGGGGCCGAAGCAGACGAACAGGAGCACCGGTACCCACCTCGCCGGTGAGCCCCCGGGCAGCAGGGTCGCCGCGAGCGCCACCCAGCCGGACAGCGCGACGGCGGCTCTGAGCGGGATCTCTTTCGGCATCGGGACTCACCTCGCTGGTGATCGGTATTCGAGTACGACGCCGTAGGGGTGTTCCTCGACGACGGTGAAGAGCGGGGACGCGGCCAGCTTGCCGCGCAGCGTCGCGAAGCCGCCGGGAGGCAGCAGCCCCTCGCCCGCGGTGTAGATGTCCTGGGTGCGTGTGAGGACGACGTACGCCCGCGTCCCGGGAGGGATGCCGTCGGCCAGATAGCGGGCCGGGTCGGCGAGCATCCGCTCGTTCGCGGGGAGCTCCTGCTCGGCGAAGAACCAGTGCTCCAGCCGGTCGTAGCGGTGCAGCGCCATCGGGAAGGACCCGGTGGCGGCGAGGAGGAGGCTCCCTTCGGGCGCCCGGTCGACGGCCCTCGTGACCAGTGCCGTCTCGGCGGGCGGGGTGTAGTTCATCCGCTCCTTGCCGTAGTACGACGGCAGGAATCCGGCGGCGAGCGCCACCAGCGACACGGGCAGCGCGACGCGGGCCACGCGCCGGCGGACGGTCCTGGCGCGCGCCGAGGCGTCCCGGGACACGCCGGCGGCCGGCACGAGGGCCGCGGCGGCGAAGAACGCGGCGCCGGGCAGCCCGAACAGATAGACGCGGAAGAGCATTTCGCCGCCGTAGTCGTTGACGGCGAACAGCGGGAGCGGCGCCGCCGACACGAGCAGCAGCGGAAGGGCGCTCCGGGTCAGCCTGCGGCGCGTGAACACGGCGGCGGCGGCGAGCGCGGCGATCGCGAGCACCATCAGGACGTTGGCCCGGCCGGCGAGCTCGGGTCCCGGTCCGGTGAGCTGTCCGGCGTACCCCGCACGGGAGTTGCGGGTCAGTTCGCCCAGGGACTCGCGCAGGGTGCCGAGCGTCTCGATGAACAGCGGCCGTCCCATCGTCAGGTCCCAGGCCAGCATCAGGGCTCCGGCGACGGCGAGGAGCCCGTAGTTGCGGTAGCGGCGGGTGAAGAGCAGGGCGAACAGCGATACGCACAGCATCACCGGGGTGAGCTGGTGCGAGGCGTTGATCGCGGCGATCAGGGGCGCGAGGACCAGCACGCAGACGGCCCGCTGCCGCCTGCCGGTCGGCGGCGGCACGGCGGCCGCGGCCGGGTCGAGGAAGGTGCGGTCGCGCAGCCTCCCGGCCGACCCCGGCAGCACGAAGTGGCGCAGCACCACGGCCAGTACGGTCAGATGCAGGAGGTACGCGAAGCCCTGCGGGGCGAGGTAGTCCTGGCCGACCCAGTTGGCGAGCTGGAAGATCCAGACTCCGGTCCACACCAGACGCCAGTCCTCGGTGAAGGTCCGGTACATCAGGACCAGCACGGGGATGAGCAGCAGCCCCAGCACCACCGGGGCCCAGTTGAGGTACGCGGCGGCGCTCTCGACGCCGAAGGCGCGCACCAGGGCGGCGTTGAGTCCGAAGAAGCCGGGCCACTGGTCGTAGGCCGACATGTTCCCCGACAGCGCGGCATGGGGCCGCAGTTCGCCGTTGGCCAGGAGGGTGTTGACGACGGCGTCGTGCTTGGAGGCCCACGGGTAGCGCACCGAGTCGTACAGGACCGCGGGTGGGGCCTTGAGCGCGAACAGCATCGCCACGCAGTGCGCGGCCGGCCACCAGGGCGCGGTGCCCGCGCGTCGCAGCGCGAGCAGGAAACCGCCGGTGAGCACCAGCAGCGCGGCGAGGAACACGGCCGGCAGCCGGTCGAGGAGCCCGTACTCCCCCATCGTGCGGAAGCCGATGCGCGGCAGCGCGTACACCCACAGACCGAGGCCGAGGAGGAGCGGGAGCCAGGCGGGGTCGGGGAGGGGCGGCCCGCTCCGCGGCGGGGCGCCGTGCCCGGCGGGTTGCCGGTGGTCCTCGGACCGGGCCACGGGCGGCAGCGCGCTGCTCCCGGTGACCGGTGTGGGCACGCGTTGCTGCTGCACCGTGCGACTCCCCCCACGGATGTGGGCACGGCTGTCACGCCACTGCCCCTTCAGCGAAGTATAGGAACCTGATTCTGATTTGCGCGGCTCTCGACCATCTTCACCCGTCAGCCCGCGAATTCCGGGCCCTTCACCGCCGCCCGTGCCCGTCGGTAGAGACGCCAGCCCACGGTGGGCAGCGAGTCCGGGTACGGGGCGGCCCGCGCGCCCGTGCCGTCCATCCACGCCTCGACGTCGGCGACACCGTGGCCGCGGCGCACGATGAGCCGGGCGATCCGGTACGCCTCGTCGGTCTCCGAGCTGAGCGCGTGGCGTACGGCGACGGCGGACTCGTACCCGGCCGCCCGGACGGCCCGGCGCACGGCCCGGCTGTTGTAGCCGTGCGGATAGGCGAGATGGCGCACCTCGTGGCCGAGCGCGTCCTCCAGGACGGCCTTGGAATGGCGCAGTTCGTACCGCAGCCGCCGGGCCCCGAGCGTGTCGAGCTGCGCGTGGGTGACGGTGTGGCCGCCGACCTCCATGCCGTACCGCTCCAGCAGCGGAGCCTGGGCCAGCGTCATCATCGGGGCGGGCGGCAGCAGACTGCGGAGCCCGGGGGTGATGGCGCCGGTGGTGAGATACGCGGTCGCCGGCAGTCCGCGGTCGGCGAGGGCCTCGGCGGTGGGTCCGGGGAGATCTGCGAAGCCGTCGTCGAAGGTGAGGACGACGGGTCGGGGCGGCAGGGGGGCACCGCGTCCGGCGAGGTGGTCCGAGAGGGCGCTGATCAGGATCGGCGTGCGGCCGCTGGCGACGACGGCGTCGAGCTGCGCGGCGAACTGGGCGGGGCTGACGGTGAACTCGGCGATCCAGTCCGGCGGGTCGTCCATGACGGCGTGGTAGAGCAGGACGGGAATACGGGCTGTTCGGCCCTCTGTCCGTGCTCGGGTCGCCCGGGGTTCCGGGCGCTCTCGGGGTTCCCGGGGTTCCGGGCGCTCTCGGGGTTCCCGGGGTTCCGGGGGATCTCGGGGTTCCCGGGGTTCCGGGGGATCTCGGGGTTCCCGGGGTTCTGGGGGTTCTGAGGTGGCGCGAGGTCCGTGGGGTCCTTTGGGTTCGTGGGGTCCTTTGGGTTCGTGGGGTCCGTGAGGCACACGAGGTTCATATGGCATGCAGGGCTCCTGTGGTGCACGTGATGGGGTCATCTCTCCTCCCAGGGGAGTGGCAGGCCGCGGACCCGGCGACGGGCCCTGACGTATCCGAGGGGCCCCGCGAGCATCCCGCGCCGCTCCAGCCGGGAAAGGCTGCGCGGCCAGGGGTGGCTCGCGGCCCCGTGCTCCCCGGGCACACCCACGGCGCCGTCGCGGTGCGCGGTCGTCGCCCGGGCGTGGGCGAGGCCGCGGGGCAGCCGGGCGAGCAGCGCAGGCAGCAGACCGGGCCGGCGGGCGACGAGCGCGGTGAGGTACGCGGTGAGACCGGCGCCGTAGCCGAACGCCTGGTTCCGCAGGTCGCGCTCGGTCTCCCGGTGGTGGTGCCAGACCAGCGCGTCGGGCGTGTACCGCAGCCGGTGACCGTCAGCGAGGATTCGTACGAACGCGTAGAGGTCGTCGCCACCGCGGGCCGCGGTCCCGGTTCCGGTCGCGGGGTCGAAACCGCCGGCCCCCCTCAGCGCCCGGGCACGGAAGGCCATGTTGGCGCCGGAGCCGAAACGGCCCGCGGTGAAGGGGAACAGCGGATCGTCGACGGGCGGCCGCGCCGGGTCGTACGTGCGGGGAGCGAAGCCCTTGGCGAAGCCGCCGTGGCTCTCCAGCAGGATCTGGGCGGGTGTGCCGAGTCGCGCGGGGAGGATCAGCCCCGTGACACAGCCGATGCGGGGGTCCTCGGCGAACGGCGCCGTGAGCGCGGTCAGCCAGTGCGGATCGGCGACGACGTCGTCGTCGGTGAAGGCGAGCACGATGCCGTCGGCGGCGGCGACACCGCGGTTGTGGGCGACGGCGAGACCCGGCACGGGCTCGTGCACGTACCGCACCCGCTCGCCGTACTTGCGCTCGATCAGCTCCCGGGTGGCGCCGGTCAGCGGTGCGTTGTCGACGACGACGATCTCGAAGTCCGGATGGTCCTGGGCGAGCAGGGAGTCCAGGGCGCGGGCGAGCGGTCCGGGGCGCTCACGGGTGGCGACGACGACGCTGGTCCGGGGCGGAGCGGCCCGGGGCGCGTCCCCTCCCGGAGCGGCGGGAGCCGAGGGCGCGGCAGGGTGCGGTGCGGCGCGACGGCGGGTGACGGCTCCGCGCGCCGGGCGGCCCGCGGCGCCCGGCGCCAGTCGGTCACGGGCCACCGCGGCCAGGACCTCCGCCGGGTCGGCCCCGTCCGGCACGGTCGCGATGAGGGTGCCGACGGGACGGCCCCGGCGCCGTACCAGCACGAACACCTCCCCCGGCCCCACGGGGGCCCCGCCAGGCCCGGGACGAAGGGCGAGCACGCCGTGGGCGGTGGCGCGCCGGGCCGCGTGCGGTTCCGCGGACGACGGCGGATCGAGGGTTTCGAGGTCCAGCTCGGCGACCTGCATGGCGCGTGGTCGCGGCGGGACGGGAGGGACGTTCGGCATGCAGGTCTCCCCGAGTGGTGTCGTCGGCATTGCCCTTGTGCGGTCGGCCCCGTTCCGGTCCCTCCGGTCCGGTCGACCGGTGCGGCCCCGTCCCGGTCCGGTCCGGTCGCCCCGTACGCGCCCGGCGTTCGTCGTCCCCGTCCCGGCGCGGTCCGGTGAACCGCGCGACCGGTACGCGACCGGTGCGCGAACACGTGCGACGACCGGTGCGCCGGTCGGCCGGTCAGGCACCCCTCAGCCGGCCGATCCGGCTGAGGGTCCGCTGCGCGTACCCGGCGAGACGCGGCCGGCCGCGGACGAAGCTGTGGGCGCGCCGCCCCGGCTCGCGACTCAACCGGTGGAGCGCGGCCGCCGGCCCCGGCCGGACGGACGAGCCCTCGCGGACCCGGAGTTCACCGGTCTTGAGCGCATCCTTGTACTCGGCGGCGCCGCGGCCGAGGTCGAGCATCCCGATGCCGGCGCCCGCCGCGGCCTCGGCCATCCGCAGATGCAGGATCAGCCCGGGCGAGTACTTCGCGTACGCGGTGTCGTAGGCCGGGAACCAGCAGGACAGCACCGTGCGCGAGCGCAGCCCGAAGTGCGCGGCGACCGGGCGATCCGCCGCGTACAGCACGGACAGCACGCCCGAGCAGCCCGGCGTCCGTGTGTCGTGGAGCCGCCGCACGAGCGTGCTGATCCACTCCCGGGCGAAGCGGTCCCGGCGGCCGGTCCTCCGGTACTGGGCGGACTTCCAGGCCATGAGCGTGCGCAGCGCCGAGGGGTCGCGCTCGTCGAAGACGAACCGCACCTCGCCCGCCTGCCGGCCCAGCCTGCGTTCCTTGGCCGTGGTGGTCCTGAGGAACTTCGGCGACTGCTCGCGCAGCCGCTCCTCGTACGCGGCGTACCCCTCGCCCACGTCGATCACCGGCGAGGCGAACTCCTCGGCTCCGCCCGGCTCGAAGAGGCCCTGTCCCGCCTCCAGGTTGTCGAACTCCCACACGGAGAGCGAGCAGGCCCGCAGCAACTCGCGCGCGGAGAGGACCAGTCCGGGCCGCAGCACGGCCCCCTGGCAGTCGGAGACACCGAACCCGATGGCCCGGCCGTATCCGAACGGGCCCTTCTCGTAGGGGAAGAAGCCGGCCGGTACTCCGTCGTCCTCGACGACCGCGACCCTGGCGGCCGGTCGCACACCGGCGACGGCCAGGGTGAACTCCGGCTCCATGAACGGACTTGCGGGCGCACCGGACTTGGCGCGCAGTTCGCGCCAGGACTCGGCCTCCCCCTCGTCCAGCTCCCCGGGCCTGACGACACGAATGCGCACACCGCTCAACTCGACCCCCCGGTCTCCCCCTCGAGCTCTCCCGGACAGGACGGTACCGGCCGAAAACGCCCCGCAACAGGGAGTGAGGGTCAAGCTGTGACCAACCCGGGAAGAGGTGTGAAGTCCTGTGGAAGGCGGTGCCAATGGGGCGAATCGTGGAGTCGCCCGCCCCCGGACCGACGCGCCGAAACCCTCCGCCGGACAGCTCGCGGCTCCTGGCGGACGCCTTCCGCGGCGTTCGCGCCCCGCCGGTACCTCAGATGGCTCGCGCCCCCCGTCGCCACACCTCGCGCACCAGCGGAACCCCCGGGCGGTAGGCCAGATGGACATGGCTCGGGGCGTCCAGGACGGCGAGGTCGGCGCGGGCGCCGGGCGCCAGGCGGCCGATGTCGGTACGACGCAGTGCTGCGGCTCCGCCCGCCGTGGCGGACCAGACGGCCTCGTCCGGAGTCATCCCCATGTCCCGTACCGCCAGGGCGATGCAGAACGGCACGGAGGAGGTGAACGACGAGCCCGGGTTGCAGTCCGTCGACAACGCGACGGTCACCCCCGCGTCGAGCAGCCGGCGGGCGTCGGGCCACTCGGCGCGGGTGGAGAACTCGGCACCCGGGAGCAGGGTCGCGACCGTGTTTCCGCTCGCGAGGGCGTCGACGTCCGCCTGGGTGAGGTGTGTGCAGTGGTCGGCGGAGGCCGCCTCCAGCTCGACGGCGAGCTGGACGCCGGGTCCGTAGGTCAGCTGGTTGGCGTGCACGCGCGGAACGAGTCCCCTGGCCGTCCCCGCCGTGAGGATCGCACGGGCCTGGTCCCCGTCGAACGCGCCCTTCTCGCAGAACACGTCGACCCAGCGGGCGTGCGGGGCACAGGCATCGAGCATCTCGCCCGTCACGAGCGCGACGTATGCGGCGGGGTCGTCGGCGTAGTCGGGTGACACGATGTGGGCACCGAGGTAGGTCACCTCCTCGGTGTGCCGCGCGGCGATGCGCAGGGCGCGGGCCTCGTCGGCCACGGTGAGCCCGTACCCGGACTTGGTCTCGAACGTGGTGGTGCCCTGGCGCAGCGCCTCGTCGAGGTAGCGGGTGAGGTTCGCCTCGAGTTCCTCGTCGCTCGCGGCACGGGTCGCGGCGACGGTCGTCCTGATCCCGCCCGCCGAGTAGGCGCGGCCGGACATACGGGCGTTGAACTCGGCGGTGCGGTCGCCGGCGAACACGAGATGCGAGTGCGAGTCCACGAACCCGGGGATCACGGCGCGGCCGCCCGCGTCGTGGCGCTCGTCGGCGTCCGGGGCGTCGGCGGCACGGCCGGCCCAGGCGACGGTGCCGCCGTCGAGGACGAGGGCCGCGTCCTCGATCAGACCGAGCGGGCTGCCGTCGCCGAGGGCGGGGTCGTTGGTGACGAGGGTGCCGATGCGGGTGATGAGAGTGCTGCTCATGGTTCCTCTCCGTGGCCTTCCGTCCCCCTACGGAGAGGGGCACACCGTGACGGGTCCCATGCTTCCACAGGCCCCTCTCACCGGCCCCGGCCGGCCCCGAGGGGCCCCGGGCACGTTCTCCGTGCGCGCGTCGGACGATCCCCGCCCGCGCCGGTCCCGAGGGAGCCGGCCGGGGTCACCGTGTGCGGGTCAGACGATCTTCGAGCCGTACACGTGGTCGACCGGCATGGTCATCAGCACCCTGCGGTCGGACACCATCACCGACCGGTACTCGTCCCAGTCCGGGTGCTCACCGGCGGCCCGGCGGTAGTACTCCACCAGCGCCTCCGCCTCAGGACCGGTTCACCGATCGCGCCGCGGCGTCCGCAAGGTGACCGAGGCACACACGTCCGGATTCACGGTCGTGGGCAACCACCTCGCCCAGCACCGGGGCCTGTCCTGCCTGGCGATCGGACTCGCCGTCCACATCCAGTCGCTGCGCGCCGGCTCGCCGGTGGACATCCGCTCGCCGACGGAGCGGTTCCCCGAGGGCCGGGACCGCTTCGCCGCCGCCCTCCGCGAGTTGGAGAGGCACGGCTACCTGGAACGGCGCCGGGAACGGCTCCCCGACGGCACCTGGACCACCGTGACGTACGCGTACAACAACCCGGCCGCCACCACCGCCAGGCGCGCCCGTGAGGCGGCGGCCGATGCGCCCCCCGAGTCCGGTCCGGGACCGGTTGCGAAGCCGGCGTACGCCCGCGCCCCTGCCCACGACCCCCGGCGCGACCGTCCGTCGACCCGCTGCAGAACTGCGACCGCTGCGACCACGCCCTCCGCGCACCGGAGCCCGGCCTCTGCGGTGGTCGTGCGGAGTCCCACCCCGCCCCACCGCCCCCACGAAGGACGCCTGGATGAACGTGATGACTCGGGCCCCAGGGCACAGACGAGGAGCGCGCGCCATGGCCATCGACTCGCACACGACGCCGCGCCCGCCCCGCGGCCCGCTCCGACGCCCGGTGCCCGCGCCCGGTGAGCCGCTCAGCCGCGCAGCGCCCCGATCGCCTCCGACAGGGCCGACGGCACGTCCGGCACCAGAGTGTGGACCCCGTCGCGTACGACATGGCGCCCGGCCACGACCGTGTGGCGGACGTCCGCCGAGGTGGCCGCGAAGACCGCGGTCTCCGCGCCCAGCCGCGGCAGCGGGCCGGCCGTGCGCACCGAGTCCAGTGCGACGGTGGTGAAGTCGGCGAGCGCTCCCGGCTCCAGACGTCCCGCGTCGTCCCAGCCGAGCGCCGCGTGCCCGTCCGCAGTCGCGGCGCGCAGCAGGGACGCGGCCGTCCAGTGGCCGCGGGTGCGCGTGCGCAGCCGTTCGTCCATCTCCATCGCGCGCGCCTCCTCCAGGATGTCGATCACCGCGTGGCTGTCGCTGCCGAGCGACAGCGGTGAGCCCGCCTGCTGGAGCGCCTTCGCGGGGCCGATGCCGTCGGCGAGGTCCCGTTCGGTGGTGGGGCACATACAGGTGCCGGTCCCGCTGTCGCCGAGGAGGCGGATGTCCTCGCCCGTGAGATGGGTGTTGTGGACTCCGGTGGTGTGCCGGCCGAGCACTCCGTGGTCGGCGAGCAGCCGCGCCGGCGTGCAGCCGTGCACCTCCAGGCAGGCGTCGTTCTCGGCGGTCTGCTCGGAGAGATGGACGTGCAGGGGCGCACCGCGCTCCGCCGCCCAGGCGGCGACCACGGGCAGCTGCGCCGCGGGGACCGCGCGTACGGAGTGGACCGCCGCGCCGATCCGGGCCAGCTCCCCGCCCTTGAGCAGGGACACCCGCTCGGCCCACGCCTCGGCGGTGCCGTCGGAGAAGCGGAGCTGGTGCTGGTCCGGGGGCTCCCCGCCGTGCTTGTTGGTGATGGCCGAGGACAGGTACGCCGTGTCGAGCAGCGTGATGCGGATGCCCGCGTCCGCCGCGGCGGCGATCATCGCCTCGCCCATCGCGTTGGGGTCGGCGTACGGCTTGCCGCCGGGCGCGTGGTGCACGTAGTGGAACTCGCCGACGACCGTGATCCCCGCCAGCGCCATCTCCGCGTACACGGCGCGCGCCAGCGCGTGGTAGTTCTCCGGGGTGAGCCGGGAGGCGACCTGGTACATGAACTCGCGCCAGGTCCAGAAGGTCCCGGAGCCGACCTGCACCAGGCCGCGCAGCGCTCGGTGGAAGGCGTGCGAGTGGGCGTTGGCGAGTCCGGGGACCGTCAGGCCGCGCAGCACCTCGGTCCCCGGTTCCGGGGTCTCCGCCCCGGTGCGTACGGCCGTGATCCGGCCGTCCGCGACGTCCAGGGACACGCCCGGCTCGACGTGCGTGCCGAGCCAGGCGTGCTCCAGCCAGTACGTCGTCACCTGCACGCGAGGCCCTCCAGTACGTCGGCGAGTGCGAGGACCCCGGCGACGCAGTCGTCCTCCGCGGCGTACTCGGCCGGGGAGTGGGAGACGCCCGTCGGGTTCCTTACGAACAGCATGGCGGTCGGCACGGCCGCGGAGAGGATTCCCGCGTCGTGTCCCGCGCCGGTCCCGAGCAGCGGGGCCCGTCCGCCCAGCAGCCGGCCGATCTCGTCGCGCAGCGCGTGCCCGAACTCGACGACGGGGGTGGACGACTCCCGTACGACGGCGAGGTCGACGCCGTCGCGCTGGGCGCGGTCCTTGGCGGCCTGCTCGATCGCGGCGACGACCGTGTCGAGGGTGGCCTGGTCGGCGGCGCGCGAGTCGAGCCAGCCGCGGACGAGGGACGGGATGGCGTTGACGCCGTTCGGCTCGACGGAGATTTTGCCGAAGGTGGCGAGGGCACCGGCGAGTTCGGCCTCGCGCCGGGCGGCGAGGACGGTCTGCGCGTACGTCAGCATCGGGTCGCGGCGGTCGGCGAGGCGGGTGGTGCCCGCGTGGTTGGCCTCGCCCCGGAAGTCGAAGCGCCAGCGGCCGTGCGGCCAGATGGCGCTGGCGATCCCGACGGGGTCGCCGGAGACGTCCAGGGCGCGGCCCTGCTCGACGTGCAGTTCCACGAACGCGCTGATGCGGGCGAGGCGTTCGGGGTCGGCGCCGATGGCCTCCGGGTCGTGGCCGGCGGCCTCCATGGCCTCGGGCAGGCTCACGCCGTCGGAGTCGCGCAGCGCGTACGCCTGCTCCTTCGTCAGCTGCCCGGCCGTGAGACGGGAGCCTACGCAGGCCAGGCCGAAGCGGGCGCCCTCCTCGTCGCCGAAGTTGGTGATCGCGAACGGCCGGGTGAACTCCACACCCCTGCGGCGGAGTTCGTCGAGCGCGGCGAAGGAGGACACGACGCCCAGGGGGCCGTCGAAGGCACCGCCGTCGGGCACGGAGTCCAGATGGGAGCCGGTGACGACGGCGTCACCGGCGGTGGGGTCGCCCAGCCAGGCCCACTGGTTGCCGTTGCGGTCGGTCTCGTGGGCGAGGCCGCGGGCCTCGGCCTGCTCCCGGAACCAGTCGCGGCAGTCGGCGTCGGCCCCCGTCCAGGCGTACCGGCGGTATCCGCCGCTGGTCGCGTCCCGGCCGATGTGCCGCAGATCGGCCCACATCTCCTGGAACGAGCGGGGCCTCGGTGCCGCAGCCCCGCCCCCGGCGGGGGCGTCCAGGGAGCGGTCGCCCGCGGGAGGGCCGTCCGGCTGCCGGTCGTGCACGGTCACCGGGCATCACCCTCCCGCATCGGGACGCGGACGCCCTTCGCCCGGGAGACGGACTCGGCGATGTCGTAACCGGCGTCGACGTGCCGGATGACGCCCATCCCGGGGTCGTTCGTCAGCACACGGCGGATCTTCTCGCCGGCGAGCCCGGTGCCGTCGGCGACGGTGACCTGGCCGGCGTGGATGGAACGGCCCATGCCGACGCCGCCGCCGTGGTGGATCGACACCCAGGAGGCGCCGGAGGCCACGTTGACCATGGCGTTCAGCAGCGGCCAGTCGGCGATGGCGTCCGAGCCGTCGAGCATCGCCTCGGTCTCGCGGTACGGGGAGGCGACGGAGCCGCAGTCGAGGTGGTCGCGGCCGATGGCCAGCGGAGCCCGGAGCTCGCCGCTCGCGACCATGTCGTTGAACCGCTCGCCGGCGCGGTCCCGCTCGCCGTAGCCGAGCCAGCAGATACGGGCCGGAAGGCCCTGGAAGTGGACGCGCTCGCCGGCCATCCTGATCCAGCGGGCCAAGGACTCGTTCTCCGGGAAGAGGTCGAGGATCGCCCTGTCGGTCCTGGCGATGTCGGCGGGGTCGCCGGAGAGCGCGGCCCAGCGGAACGGGCCCTTGCCCTCGCAGAAGAGGGGCCGGATGTAGGCGGGCACAAAGCCGGGGAACGCGAAAGACCTTTCGTAGCCCGCCAGTCGCGCCTCGCCGCGGATCGAGTTGCCGTAGTCGAAGACCTCGGCGCCCGCGTCCATGAAGCCGACCATGGCCTCGACGTGCCGCGCCATGGACTCGCGGGCGCGGGTGGTGAACCCGGCCGGGTCCTTCGCCGCGTACGAGGCCATGTCGTCGAAGTCGACGCCCACCGGGAGGTAGGCCAGCGGGTCGTGCGCGGAGGTCTGGTCGGTGACGATGTCGATCGGCGCGCCCATCGCGAGCAGCTGCGGCACCAGCTCGGCCGCGTTGCCGAGCACGCCGATGGAGAGCGGGCGGCGGGCGTCACGGGCCTCGGTGGCCAGCCGGAGCGCGTGCTCCGGGCTGTCGGCCTTCACGTCGAGGTAGCGGTGCTCGATACGGCGCTCGATCGCCCGGGGGTCGCAGTCGACGCAGATGGCGACGCCGTCGTTCATGGTGACGGCGAGCGGCTGGGCGCCGCCCATGCCGCCGAGTCCTGCGGTCAGCGTGATCGTGCCGGCCAGCGTGCCGTCGAACTTCTTGGCCGCCACGGCCGCGAAGGTCTCGTACGTGCCCTGGAGGATGCCCTGGGTGCCGATGTAGATCCAGGAACCGGCGGTCATCTGGCCGTACATGGTGAGGCCGAGGGCCTCCAGGCGCCGGAACTCCTCCCAGTTCGCCCAGTCGCCGACGAGGTTGGAGTTGGCGATCAGCACGCGGGGCGCCCACTCGTGGGTCTGCATCACGCCGACCGGGCGGCCGGACTGGACGAGCATCGTCTCGTCCTGCTTCAGCGTCCTCAGCGTGCGGACCATCGCGTCGAAGGAGCGCCAGTCGCGGGCGGCCTTGCCGGTGCCACCGTAGACGACGAGCTTGTCGGGGTGCTCGGCGACCTCCGGGTCGAGGTTGTTCTGGAGCATGCGCAGCGCGGCTTCCTGCTGCCACCCAAGGGCGCTCAGTTCCGTACCACGCGGTGCCCGTACGGGGCGGGGTCCAGACATGCCGATGCCTCCTCGCGGCGTTGATTCGACTATTCACATCCTTGCGCCCTGAATAAATCCAGTCAACAGGGCCTCGCGAAGAGGGCGGGAACGCAGGGGCGGGGCGCGGCACCCGTGGCCGCGGGGAGCCTGGCACGGTCCCTCGGTACGGGTGGACCCCGCCCCCGGCACGGATGATTGACTGGAGACCATGGCGCATCAGGCTTCAGACCGTCGTGACCAGGCCGTACGAGCGGCCGTGGAGCAGGGCCTGCTCACGGAGGCCGACCCCGTCGCCGGGCTTCTCGACATCGCCGGCGTGAGGGCCTCGGCCGCCGCGCTGCGGGCCGCCTTCGAGGAGATCACCGACGCCCCCGTCCTCCACGCCTTCGCCGTGAAGGCCGCACCGCTGGTGCCGGTGCTGCGGCTGCTGGACTCCGAGGGCGTCGGGGCGGAGGTCGCGAGCCCGGGCGAGCTCGCGCTGGCGCTCGCCGCCGGGGTACGGCCGGAGCGGATCGTGCTGGACTCGCCGGCCAAGACCCGGGCCGAGCTGGCCGAGGCGCTCGACCTCGGGATCGCCGTCAACGCCGACAACCTCCAGGAGCTCGACCGCATCGACGACCTGATCCGCTCCGGGTCCGGCTCCGGGGGCTCGCAGCTCGGGCTGCGCGTCAACGCGCAGATCGGCGCCGGCGCGATCGGGGCGCTGTCCACGGCCACCGCGACCTCGAAGTTCGGCGTCGCCCTCCGCGACGAGGGCACCCGCGAGCTCGTCGTACGCGCCTACCTCGACCGGCCCTGGCTGACGCGCCTGCACACCCACTCGGGCTCGCAGGGACTGGGGCTGGAGCTCATGACCCAGGGCGTCCGGGCCGTGTACGAGCTGGCCGAGGAGATCAACGCGGCCGCCGGCCGTCAGCAGATCGACACCGTCGACATCGGCGGCGGTCTGCCGGTCAACTTCGCCACCGACGAGGAGACTCCGACCTTCTCCGACTACGCCCGTGCGCTGCGGATCGCGGTCCCCGGACTGTTCGACGGGCGCTACGGGCTGGTCACCGAGTTCGGCCGGTCACTGCTCGCCAAGCACGGCACGGTCCTCACCCGCGTCGAGTACACCAAGACCACCGGCGCCCGGCCCATCGCCGTCACCCACGCGGGTGTCCAGGTCGCCACCCGCACCGTGTACGACCCGGCCTCGTGGCCGCTGCGGATCGCCGCGTACGACGCCGAGGGCGCGCCGAAGGCCGGTGCCGCCGTGGTCCAGGACGTCGCGGGGCCGGCCTGCTTCGCGGGCGACCTGCTGGCGGAGGCGCGGGAGCTGCCCCTGCTGGAGCCGGGTGACGTGGTCGCCGCGCTGGACACCGGGGCGTACTACTTCAGCAGCCACTACGCCTACAACAGCCTCGCCCGACCGGGCGTGCACGGCTTCCACGCGGATCCTGGCGGGGTCCGGTTCTCGACCGTACGGGCGCCGCAGACGGTCCGGCAGATAGTGGCCGAGTCGGGCGGGGACAGCCCGGACGCACTGCTGTAGCGGGCGACTGTCGTACCCCGGTGGTTCCATGAAGCCATGACAAGCAGAAGTGTCGTCGTCGAGCGGCGCATCGCCGCGCCCGTGGACCGCGTCTGGGACGCGCTGACCGACGTCGAGGGCTCCCAGCGGGTGCTCAGCGGCGTGGAACGCATCGAGAAGCTCACGGAGGGCCCCTTCGGTGTCGGCACCCGCTGGCGCGAGACCCGGCGGATGTTCGGCAAGGAGGCCACCGAGGAGATGTGGGTGACGGCCAGTGAGCCGACCGAGCGCTTCGTCGTCGAGGCCGACAGCCACGGCACGCACTACGTGTCGGAATTCGCGCTGCGCCCCGACGGCCCGGAGACGACGACGGTCCGGATGACGTTCTCCGGCAGCACGCCCGGAGGCGTCGCGGGGCTGCTCGCCAAGGTGCTCGGCCCGCTGGGCGAGCGGGCCGTGGCCAAGGCCGTCGCGAAGGACCTCGCCGACGTCGCGGCCGCGGTGGAGGCGCGCGGCGACTGACGCCGGGTGCGCGGCCCCGTCCCGGCCCGAAACCCGTACCCGGCACCCCGCGCCCCGGACGGCCCAACGACCCGGCGTGCCGCGGGCATCATGGACCGGTGGTCGGGCAGAGACTTTCCCAGCCGGCAACGGGAACGGGAGAGGATCCATGGCCACATCCACGTCCACGGGACCGCAGGAGCACGAGGGGGCGCTGAAACGCGCCATCGGCCCGAAGCTGATGATCCTCTTCGTCATCGGCGACATCCTCGGCACCGGCATCTACGCCACGACCGGCAAGGTCGCGGGGAAGATCGGCGGGGCGCTGTGGCTGCCGTTCCTGATCGGCTTCGTCGTGGCCCTGCTGACGGCGGCGTCGTACGTCGAACTCGTGGGCAAGTACCCGAAGGCGGCGGGGGCCGCGCTCTACACCCAGAAGGCGTTCCGGCTCCCCTTCCTGACCTTCATCATCGCCTTCATGGTCATGTGCTCGGGCCTGTCGTCGGCGAGCGCCGCCGCCCGCGCGTTCAGCGGTGACTACTTCCAGGAGTTCACCGACGCGATCCCGCCGACCGCGATCGCGATCGCCTTCATCCTCGGTCTCGCCGCGATCGCCCTGCGGGGTGTCGCGGAGTCGGTGAAGACGAACATGGTGCTGACGCTGGTCGAACTGTCCGGTCTGGCCGTGGTCCTGGGAATCGGTGCGTGGGCCGTGCTGAGCGGCGGCGGGGAGCCGTCCCGGCTGGGCGAGTTCCACTCGAGCGGCACCGGCTACGCCCTGCTGACGAGCGTGCTGGGCGCCACGGCACTGGGGTTCTTCGCCTTCGTCGGTTTCGAGGACTCCGTCAACATGGCGGAGGAGACGAAGGACCCGGTCCGCACGTTCCCCCGCGCCATCTTCATCGGTGTCGGGGTGACCGGCACGATCTACGTCCTCGTGGCGCTGGTGTCGTCGCTGCTCGTGGACTACCGGGTCCTCGCGGAGTCCGACGGCCCGCTGCTGGAGGTGGTGAAGGCCGGCGGGGTCGCCTTCCCGCCCAAGCTTTTCGCGGCCATCGCGCTCTTCGCGGTCACCAACTCCGCGCTGATCAACATCATGATGGCCTCGCGGCTCTGCTACGGCCTCGCCAACGAGAAGGTGCTGCCGCGCGGCATGGCCCGGGTGCTCCCCCACCGCCGCACCCCCATCACCGGCATCGTCTTCGTCACCCTGCTCGCCATCGGCCTCGTCTCGACCGGTGAGATCGAAGGACTCGGCGACACCACGGCGTTCCTGCTGCTGTGCGTCTTCGCGGTGGTCAACGTGGCGGTGCTGGTGCTGCGCAGGGACCGCGTCGAACTCGCCCACTTCCGTACCCCGACGGTCCTTCCGGTGCTGGGTGCGATCACCTCCGTCATCCTGGCCAGCCCGCTCTCGGAGCGCGGTTCGGACGTGTACATCCGGGCCGGTGTGCTGGTCGCCATCGGCATCGTGCTGTGGGGCGTGAACAAGCTGTGGATGAGGCTGCGGCACGAGGAGACGGCGGCCTGGGGCTCCGCGGACTGAGGTCCCGGCCGGGACCGGAACCGGGCGGACCGGGACCGGACAAGCCGGGACCAGCGGGGCCGGGACCCGACGGACGGGACCAGCGGGGCCGGGACCGGACGGGCCCGGGGCTCCGCGGCGCACGGGCGACGGGCTTCGCGGGCCCGTGACACCGTCGGCCGGGCCCCGCGCCCCGGCCGCGGCGAGGACCGGGTCCCGGCGTGGCCCGGCGACGGCAGGGGCGTCCGCTCAGGGCGGCGTCGGGCCGCGCCAGGGCCGACCCGGACCGCGTCGGGCGGGCGGACCTTAGCGGACCGCCCGCATGTTCC
This sequence comes from Streptomyces sp. WMMC940, assembly GCF_027460265.1. Classification (NCBI taxonomy): domain Bacteria; kingdom Bacillati; phylum Actinomycetota; class Actinomycetes; order Kitasatosporales; family Streptomycetaceae; genus Streptomyces; species Streptomyces sp. WMMC940. The sequence continues at coordinate 4,543,448 of NZ_JAPZBC010000001.1, read as the reverse complement.
GATGGAAAATGCCAGAACTTCCACCTGCCGCCACTGCGGTGCGTAACCTTACGGCTACGGACATACGTCCGAGCCGTACGCACACGTGCTGGAGGGGGATTTCCGCGTGCCCGGGATCGACGAGTGTCTGCTCCACGCCATGCGGCTGCCCGGAGTCCGCGGTGCCGCCCTCGTCGACTGGACCAGCGGACTCGCCCTCGGCACGGTTGGGGACGCGGCCGGGAACGACCACGAGACGGCGGCGGCCGAGACCGCGGAACTGGCGCGCATGGCGGCGGAGCATCCCACCTTCACCCCCGTGGGGGCCGCAGAAGGCCCGGACGCGCACCACGGCAAGAACCCTCCGGTGGAGGATCTCGTCGTCACCACCCGTACGTGTTATCACGTTCTGCGCTTCGTCGAGACGAGCTTCGACAGCAGCGTCCTGCTCCATCTCTGGCTCGACCGCGCGGACGGCAACCTCGCCCTCGCCCGGCTCAGAATGCGCGACCTGACCGAGCGGCTGGTGCTGGAGTGACCGTCTCCCCGATGCTGCTGCGGCTCGCCTCCGAGCGGGCCACCGGCGCCCTCTTACGGGACCGGGGAACGCTCTATCTCGTCGAGGGCCGCGTCGTCCACGCCGAGAGCCCCGCCGCTCCGGGGATCGACGTACTGCTCGCCGCGACCGGACGGCTGCGCGCCGAGGGCTGGACGGAGGCCCTCCGCGAGGCCGGGGCGAGCGGCGCGGTGGGCCGGTACCTCGTCGACAGCGGCCTGGTGTCCGGCGGAGAGCTGGAGATCTGCCATCTCGGTGCGCTCTACGACGCGGCGTTCTTCGCCCTCGCACCGAGCAGCGGCCCCACTCGCTTCCGCTACGGCGTGGCCCACTGGATAGGCCCGGTACGGCCCGTGGCCGCCGAGGCGGTCGAGCGCGAGACCCTGCGGCGCCGGGCCCTGCTGGACCGTCTCTGGGCGCATCCGGAGACGGACACCGCCCCCGTGGTGCCCTCCTCCCGGCCCGTCCCGATCCGGGCCGCCCCGCGGCAGCGCGCCGTCCTCGACCTTGCCGACGGGGTGCGCACTCCCGCCGACATCGCCCGGGCCCTGGGCCGTCCCGCGTTCCACACCCTCATCGACGTACGCCGGCTGGCCGCAGCCGGGCTCGTCGAGACCCCGCGACCGAGCGCCATGGCGCCCGACCCGCCACTCGATGTCGCGCGCGTGATGGAGGTGTCCGCGGATCCGGACATCGCCCTGCTCCGCCGGCTCCGTGACGCCCTGGAGGCAACGCTGTGATGCGCGCGATGAGGCAGCGCGCCGAGAGGAGACAGCTGATGACCGCGAGCACCGGGGTCCTCGACGAACTGCATCGGTTGAGGACCCGGTTACCGCAGCTCACCGGCGCCCTCGCGGCCAGCGTGGACGGCCTTGTGCTGGCCAGGGACACACCGGACGCGGAGGCGGAGACCATCGCCGCGCTGACCGCCGCGGCACTCGGCGTGGCCGTGCGGCTCACCGAGGCGACCGGCCAGGGCCGCTTCCGTGAACTGCTCGTCCGGGGCGAGAGCGGTTATGTCGCGACGTACGCGGCGGGCACCGCCGCCGTGCTCACCGTGACCGCCGAACCCCGGGTCAACGTCGGCCGGTTGCACCTCGAGGCCCGCAGGGCCGGGGCGCGCATCGGCGAACTCGTGAACGGAGCACTCGAACGCCCCTGAACCAGCCGGCGGCGACGACCGTGCGTCCCCGGCCGGAGGCCTGCCGCCGCCTCGCGCAGTCCGGCACCCCCCGGAGCCGCGGACAGCCCGACAGCCCGACAGCCCGACACAACAACACACCAATCGAACCGAACAGTTCCCCAACAAGGAGAGGCACCACCATGGCGAACACCGAGACGACCCTCAAGGAAGCGATGACCGTGATCGAGGGTGCGGTCGGCGTCGCCCTCGTCGACTACACCAGCGGCATGGCCCTGGGCACCCTCGGCGGCGGCAAGCACCTCGACCTGAACGTCGCGGCCGCGGGCAACACCGACGTGGTGCGGGCGAAGCTGCGCGCGATGGAGATGCTGGGCCTCCAGGACGAGATCGAGGACATCCTCATCACCCTGGGCGGGCAGTACCACCTGATCCGGCTGCTCAAGGCACGCGGCGGCAACGGGCTGTTCCTGTACCTGGCCCTGGACAACCAGCGCGCCAACCTGGCGATGGCCCGCCACCAGCTGCGCAAGATCGAGGCCGAACTGGAGGTCTGACGGGCCCCACCGGCGCCCCGCCGACCGTTCAGCGGCGCCGAGCCCCGCCCGGGGCGGCGTCCCCGGCGGCGGGGCCGGCGGCGCGGCAGCCGGTCACTCGCCCGGTCGGCTGGTCGGCTGGTCGGGGGACCGTCAGTCGGCGAAGAGCCCGCGGTCCGCGGCCCGGACGTCGAACTCCTCCAACCGCGCCTGTGCGTCCGGCAGGTCGTCGCACATCGCCTCCAGCAGCACCCGGCCCAGCAGCATCGGCGCGCACGCCGTGTCGAAGGCGAGACCGGTCCCGACGGCGGCCGGGATCAGCACATCACTGTGGGCGGCGACGGGCGCGAACGCCGAGTCCGCGACCGTGACGACGGTCAGGCCGGCCCCCCGCGCGTACGCGAGCGCCTCCACAACCTCCTTGGGATGGCGGGGCAGGGCGAAGCAGAGCAGCGCGGTCGCGCCGGCCCGCCGTGCCGCGTCGACCCGGTCGGCCAGCATCGAGCCGCCCTCGTCGAGCAGCCGGACGTCCGGGTGGACCTTGGCCGCGAAGTACGAGAAGCCACGGGCCTGAGAGGAAGCGGCGCGCAGCCCGAGGACCGGCAGCGGGCGGGATGCGGCGAGCAGCCGGGCCGCCCGCTCCACGGGGCCCGGGTCGGCGAGCAGTTCGGCGAGATGGCGCAGGTTCTCGATCTCGGCGTGGACGGCCTGCTGGTACTCGGTGAACTCCTGCAGCTCCTCCGCCGGTTCGGCCGGCGCCACCTCGCGCAGATGCCTGCGCAGTGCCGGATAGCCGTCGAAGCCGAGCGCGACGGCGAAGCGGGTGACGGACGGCTGGCTGACTCCGGCGAGCTCTGCCAGCTCGACGCTGGACAGGAACGGCACGTCGGCCGCCCTGCGCACCATGCAGTGGGCGATGCGGCGCTGGGTGGGGGTGAGGCGGTGGCCTTCGAAGAGCTGCTGCAGCCGTGCGGCAGGGCTGGTGTCGTTCATGCCGTCCCGTCCCCCAGTTCGTCTCTCGCCCGGCGTGCCGGAGGTACCGGCCCGCCCCCGGACGCCGGACAGTACCGCGAGAGAGCGGTACGGGGAGGCGGAACGGACACGAAGATCGCCGAGAACTACGGCCCACCGGCTATTCAGTCTTCTTAAACTCTGCATGACCATATGCAGAGCGGGCAAGCCGCGCCGCCGTGACCCTGCCGGGCCGGGGGACGGGCCGACCCGAATCCGAGGGGCCGACCCCAGCGGCACGACCTCGACGGCTCCCGGCCGCGCCGGCCCGGTGCCCCTGCCGACCCCGGGTCCACGGGGCGTGCCGCGTACGGCCGACGGCTCCACCGGGCTTGCCGCGTACGGAGCTTCGCCGAAGTGGTACGAGCGCGACACGTCGGCGCAGCACCCGCTTAACACGCGTCCGGCACATTGAGGTGTGTCGGCGTCAAGGACCTCCGGAGCGGCTCCCGGACCTCCATGGACGCCCGGACGTGAGACCGGCCTGACCCGGACCGCGTCCCTCGCGGGGACCGCCGTCGTCCCGCCCCCCGGTCACGGGGGTGCGGCGGTCCCCGCGCATCCCTGCTTCGCGCGGGGACCCCGGTCCCGTGCCGTCTACTTCCCGGACAGCGCCAGGAACGACAGCAGGTCCTGGCGGCTCACAACACCGGTGGGCTTGCCCTCGACCAGCACGATCGCGGCGTCGGCGGAGCCGAGCACGGACATCAGGTCGCCGACCGGCTCACCGGAACCGACCTGGGGAAGCGGGGCGCTCATGTGCTTCTCCAGCGGATCGTTCAGCGAGGCGCGCTGGGTGAAGAGCGCGTCCAGCAGCTCCCGCTCCACCACGGAGCCGATGACCTCGGCGGCCATGACGTCCGGGTGCCCGGCGCCCGGCTTCACGATCGGCATCTGGGAGACGCCGTACTCGCGCAGCACCTCGATGGCCTGGCCGACGGTCTCCTCGGGGTGCATGTGCACGAGGGACGGCAGCGCGCCCTCCTTGTGCTCCAGCACGTCGCCGACCCGCGGCTGGTCGCCTGCCTGCTCCAGGAAACCGTAGTCGTTCATCCACTCGTCGTTGAAGATCTTCGACAGATAGCCGCGGCCGCTGTCCGGCAGCAGCACGACCACGACGTCGTCCGGACCGAGGCCCTCGGCCACGCGCAGCGCGGCGACGACTGCCATGCCGCAGGAGCCCCCGACCAGGAGGCCCTCCTCCTTGGCCAGACGGCGCGTCATCTGGAACGAGTCCTTGTCGGACACCGCGATGATCTCGTCCGTGACGTTCGGGTCGTAGGCGGTGGGCCAGAAGTCCTCACCCACGCCCTCGACCAGGTACGGCCGGCCGGAGCCGCCGGAGTAGACGGAGCCCTCCGGGTCCGCCCCGACGACGCGGACCTTGCCGCCGCTGATCTCCTTCAGGTAGTTGCCGGTGCCGGAGATGGTGCCGCCGGTGCCGATACCGGCCACGAAATGGGTGATTCTTCCCTCGGTCTGTTCCCAGAGCTCGGGACCGGTCGTCTCGTAGTGCGAACGCGGGTTGTTCGGGTTCGAGTACTGGTCCGGCTTCCAGGCCCCCGGCGTCTCGCGCACCAGCCGGTCCGAGACGTTGTAGTACGAGTCCGGGTGCTCCGGGTCGACCGCCGTGGGGCAGACGACGACCTCGGCACCGTAGGCGCGCAGCACATTGATCTTGTCCGTGGACACCTTGTCCGGGCAGACGAAGACGCACTTGTAGCCCTTCTGCTGGGCCACGATGGCGAGCCCGACGCCGGTGTTGCCGCTCGTCGGCTCGACGATCGTGCCCCCCGGCTTGAGCTCTCCGCTCTGCTCGGCGGCCTCGATCATGCGCAGGGCGATGCGGTCCTTCACCGATCCGCCGGGGTTGAAGTACTCGACCTTGGCGAGGACCGTCGCCTGAATGCCCGCCGTCACGCTGTTCAGCTTCAACAGCGGGGTATTGCCAACCAGACTGATCATCGAGTCGTGGAATTGCACCGTAAGTCTCCGGGATCTCCGTAGTGGTTCCGTCAGCGTATGCGCATTCGGCGCGAGATTGGGCTGCGGCCGTTACGGGGCAGTTAGCTCTTGGACGACTGCACGGCTACGAGGAGGTGGCTGGGACTGTGTCGAGGGCGAGGGTGGCGCGGCGCATCGCGGCGGGCGCGGCATACGGCGGAGGCGGGATCGGTCTGCTCGGAGCTGCGGCGGTGACTCTTCTGCTGGCCGAGGTGCAGCTGGCGAAAAGATCGGTGGGGGGCGGCACGGCACCCTTTCCCCCCGGGGCGGACGGCATCTACGGCACGGCCTTCGGGCTCTCCGATCCGCTACGGCTGGCCCTGCTGGGCGACTCGACGGCCGCCGGGCAGGGCGTGCGCCGGGCGGGGCAGACCCCGGGGGCGCTGCTGGCCTCGGGACTCGCGGCCGTGGCCGAGCGCCCGGTGGAACTGATGAACGTCGCCCAGCCCGGTGCGCGCTCCGACGACCTGGAACGGCAGGTGGGGCTTGCCCTGCGCGATCCCGCCCGGGCCCCGGACGTCTGCGTGATCATGATCGGGGCGAACGACGTGACGCACCGGATGCCCCCGACGCAGTCGGTGCGGCACCTGTCCGCCGCGGTGCGCCGGCTGCGGACGGCGGGCGCGGAGGTGGTGGTGGGCACCTGCCCGGATCTCGGCACCATCGAGCCGGTCTACCAGCCGCTGCGCTGGCTCGCCCGCCGGGTCTCCCGGCAGCTCGCGGCCGCGCAGACGATCGGCGCGGTGGAGCAGGGCGGCCGAACGGTCTCTCTGGGCGACCTGCTGGGCCCGGAGTTCGCTGCGAACCCCCGCGAGCTGTTCGGCCCGGACAACTACCACCCTTCGGCGGAGGGGTACGCCACGGCGGCGATGGCGGTCCTGCCGACGCTGTGCGCGGCGCTCGGCCTGTGGCCGGAGACGGACAGGCTGGACGCCGACCGCCGCGAGGGCATGCTTCCGGTCGCCAAGGCCGCGGCGGAGGCGGCGAGCGAGGCCGGCACCGAGGTCACGGGTGCCCGCGCCCCGTGGGCGCTGCTGAAGCACCGCAGGCGCCGCCGCCTGCCGGTCCCGACGGAGCCCGCCCCCTCGGAGAGCCGGGCCGCGGAGGCGCGGGGCCGGGGAGCGGAGTGAACCCGCGGCCCGTGCCGGTCCTCCGCCCGGTCCGGTCCGGGACGAGCAGGGACGGGCCGGGACCGGGTCGCCGTGGACGGGCCGGGACCGGGTCGCCGTGGACGGGCCGGGACCGCGCCGCCGCGGGCCGCGCGGGGGAACCGGGAACGGTCCCGTACCGGAGCGATCGGGCCCGGGAAGCGGAACGGGAACGCTCCCGTCCCGAGCCGCCACGGGCCGGACGAGCCGACGCCGGGAACGGAACCGCGTCGCCGCGGACCGGGCGGCCGGCCATCGTGGACCGCAACCGCGCCGCCGCGGGCCGCGCGGGGGAACCGGGAACGGTCCCGTACCGGAGCGATCGGGCCCGGGAAGGGGGCCGCGGGCCGGGAGGGACGCCACCCCGACCGTCCGACCCCGAAGCGCCCTATGCTTAAGCGAGCGCTTAGAAAAGAGTCCCGCATCACACGGTCCGTACCGTGACCCGCGCGATACGTAGGGGTAACTTCCAGACAGTCGTCCCCAAGCACCTCACTGGAGCCGTGATGCCCGAAGCCGTGATCGTCTCTGCCGCCCGCTCCCCCATCGGACGGGCCTTCAAGGGCTCGCTGAAGGACCTGCGGCCGGACGACCTGACCGCGACGATCGTCCAGGCCGCACTGGCCAAGGTCCCCGAGCTGGACCCGAAGGACATCGACGACCTGATGCTCGGCTGCGGCCTGCCCGGCGGCGAGCAGGGCCACAACCTGGGCCGGATCGTGGCCGTGCAGATGGGAATGGACCACCTTCCCGGCTGCACCGTCACCCGCTACTGCTCGTCCTCGCTGCAGACGTCCCGCATGGCGCTTCACGCCATCAAGGCCGGCGAGGGCGACGTCTTCATATCGGCCGGTGTCGAGATGGTCTCCCGCTCCGTGAAGGGCACCTCCGACGGCCTGCCCGACACCCACAACCCGCTCTTCGCCGAGGCGGAGGCCCGCACCGCCGCCGTCGCCGCCAGCGAGGGCGCGAGCTGGCACGACCCGCGCGAGGACGGCCTGATCCCGGACGCCTACATCGCGATGGGCCAGACCGCGGAGAACCTGGCCCGCCTCAAGGGCGTCACCCGCCAGGACATGGACGAGTTCGGCGTGCGGTCCCAGAACCTCGCCGAGGAAGCCATCAAGAACGGCTTCTGGGAGCGCGAGATCACGCCCGTGACGCTGCCGGACGGCACGGTCGTCGGCAAGGACGACGGCCCGCGCGCCGGCGTCACGGTGGAGGGCGTTCAGGGCCTGAAGCCGGTCTTCCGCCCCGACGGACTGGTCACCGCCGGCAACTGCTGCCCGCTCAACGACGGCGCGGCCGCACTCGTGATCATGTCCGACACCAAGGCACGGGAGCTGGGCCTGACCCCGCTGGCCCGGATCGTCTCCACCGGCGTCTCCGGCCTCTCCCCCGAGATCATGGGGTACGGACCGGTCGAGGCGAGCAACCAGGCGCTGCGGCGGGCCGGACTCACCATCGACGACATCGACCTGGTCGAGATCAACGAGGCGTTCGCCGCGCAGGTCATCCCGTCGTACCGGGACCTGGGCATTCCGCTCGAGAAGCTGAACGTCAACGGCGGCGCGATCGCGGTCGGCCACCCCTTCGGCATGACCGGCGCCCGCATCACCGGCACGCTGATCAACTCGCTCCAGTTCCACGACAAGCAGTTCGGCCTGGAGACGATGTGCGTGGGCGGCGGCCAGGGTATGGCGATGGTCATCGAGCGCCTCAGCTGAGGCGCGAGCGCGCTGAGCGCCGCTCGGCGCGGGGCGTCGCGCCCGTGTGCGACGCCCCGCCCGCACGGGACCGGGGCCGTGCGCGCCGCGCCCCGTTTCCGCGCACATGGCGCGCGGCACCGGGGGGCAGCGAAACCCCTCCCCGTCCCTCGGCAACCGCTTTCTCAACCCCGCCGTCGCCCAGCCGTGACCTAATCTCCCCCAGGATGTGACCTATCTCCCGCAGGCACGCGTTTTCCCAGGTCGCAAGCGTCACGCAGGTAAACATCCGACCCAAAGTCGCGTCCCTTTCGTGACGTATTGCACTGACACCAGGTGTGGGCTCACGACAAGCTGATGTAGTAAGTCGGGGAATCCTCAGAACCGGGAGTACGTCAGTGAGCGCCATGTCCCTCGCCCTGCTGCTGACCACCGCCGCTGCCACGGCCGTGGGCGCCGCTGCCCTGCACAACACTCTTGGGCTGCGCAGGCAGGTCACCGCCCTGCGTTCGGAGCTGGCCGCCGTGAGCCGTCAGGGCGGCGTCCCCCTCGGCTCCGTACCGCAGGCCCGCAGCGCACCCGCCGCCGAGATACGCGCCGCCGTCGCCGAGGCGCTGGCCGAGGAGCGCGAGCGCGAGCTGGCCGAGGCGCGCGCCTTCTGGGCCGCGCAGGAGGCCCGCGAGGCGGCCGACGCACCGCACTTCGCCGGCGAGTCGCCGCTGTCGATGCTCGGCGGGGCGGCGGACCTCGGCGAGGACGGTCCGCTCTACGTCCCCCGGCAGGCGGACTTCGTGGGGCTGGAGGCCATGGACCTGGAGGCGGCGGAGGCCCTCGACGACCTCGCGGAGCTCGCCGAGCCCGCAGCCGAGTTCGCGGAGGACTCCCCGGAGCTGGCGGCGGCCCGCCGGCGGCACCCCTCGCACCCCGACTTCGTACCGGTGCAGACGCCCGTGGTGACCGACCACGAGCGCACCGTGGCACGCCTGGAGGAACTCGCGGAGACCGCGACCGCCCTCACCGACGTACGGCCCGGCCCGCTCGGCACGCTGGACGTGTACGTGTTCGCCGACGGTACGACCCTGTGCATGACCCCCGGGCACCGCGAGACCGCGGAGCGGCTCGGGGAGGCGCTGCGCGCCGGACGGACGCCGGTCCTGCTCGGCGGCTCGGGCGTCTCCGGCGCGTACGCCCTGACGTTCTGCTGCGGCGGCGACGGCGAGAACGTCTACATCCTCGCGGACCGCGTCATCGCCTCGCTCTGAGCCCCGGACGGTCAGGCCCGCAGGCCCCGGCCCCCAGGGCTCCCGGGTGCGCTCTCAGAGCTGCGCCCGCCGCGCCGCCGCCTCGACCAGTTCCACGGCCTCGTCCAGTTCCCCCGGCGAGGCCGTTCCCGTGCGTACCGCTTCGGCCAAATCCGTCCCGGCCACCACCAATTGGTCCGCGACCGCGAAGAGGCCCGCGTCGGGCATGATCCGCGGCTGCCGCCCGGGCGTCTCGATCCGCTGGGCGCGCTCCGCCAACTCCCTGGCCAGTGCCAGGCCTTCGGCCGCCGCGCCGCGCTGGAGCCGGCTCTGCGGGGCCGCCCGCAGCCGGTCGGCGAACCGCTCCACGGCCGCCGTCAGAGGTGTCGTATCAAGCACGCTGCGACCCTATGCGCCGGTGCGGGACTGTTGCCAATACGCGAACACTGAGGCACGGTGACGTGAAGGACCACACGCGCAATGCGTCCGGAGGCGCCGATGTCCCAAGTCTTCTCCGAAGAGACCCATCGCAACCTGCTCTCCCGCATCCCTCACTGCACCGGTCGTGAAGTCGCCGACTGGCTGCGCACCGTCGAAGAAGGACCGTCCCTGTTCCGTTTCGAGGAGAAGGTCAGCTGGCTCCGGAGCGAACACAATCTCGCGTACGGCCACGCGAAAGCGATCATCCATGAGTACGACCTGAGGAGGGCGGCCCGCAAGCTGCTCTAGCGGACCCGGCTCGAGGACGGGCGAAGGGCCTGCCCGGCGGATGCCGGACAGGCCCTTCGTCGGTTCACCGGACGGCGTACGGCCGTCCGGTGCGTCAGTCGTCGCCCTGCAGGATCGACAGCAGACGCAGCATCTCCAGGTAGATCCACACCAGGGTCATGGTGAGGCCGAAGGCGGCCAGCCAGGACTCCTCACGCGGAGCGCCGTAGTTGATGCCGTCCTCGACCTGCTTGAAGTCCAGGGCGAGGAAGCAGGCACCGAGGATGATGCCGATCACGCCGAACAGGATGCCGAGGCCGCCGCTGCGGAAGCCGAGACCGTCACCGCCGGCGAAGACGGCGAACAGCAGGTTGGCCGCCATCAGCAGCAGGAAGCCCATCGCGGCCGCCATCACGAAGCCGTAGAAACGGCGGGTGACGCGGATCCAGCGCATCTTGTACGCGAACAGCACACCGGCGAAGACCGCCATCGTGCCGAGCACGGCCTGGGCGACCACGCCGTCCGCGATGTACGTGGAGACCGCGCTGGAGATCACACCGAGGAAGACGCCCTCGAACGCCGCGTAGGCGAGGATCAGCGCGGGCGACGGCTTGCGCTTGAAGGACTGGACGAGCCCGAGCACCAGCGCCACCAGCGCGGCGCCGATGGCGATGCCGTACGACTTGCCGATGTTGGCCGGGTCGACGGGCAGGAGCACCCACGACAGGATCGCCGTGAGCACGACGGTGCCGAGCGTCATGGCGGTGCGCGCCACGACGTCGTCCATCGTCATCACATTGGTGCGGGCAGGCGCCTGCGGCGGGGCACCCAGCTGGGCGTCCGCCGGCGCGTAGGGGTTGGTGGCGTACGGGTTGCCCGCGCCCTGGGCGTACGGGTTGTCGCCGACTGCGGGGCCCCCGGCCTGCGGCGCGGTGTTGAAGCCCGCGTAGCCGTTGTCGCGGCTGAACCCCCGTCGCGAGAAGACCGGGTTGCTGCTCCTCATCTCACTCCTCCATGGCCGCCCTGCGCGGCCTTGACACAAGAGTAATGCGGGGGCAAAGACCTCGGCCTAGTGCTGAAGGAGGATCTTTCCTCGATCGTGACTGACCGGGGCCCCGGGCCCCGCACCGCTCTCTCTCCTCCCATGACAGCCAGTGAACGGACTCACTCATTCCCGGCTCGGCGGAATTCACGCAGGGTGGGGTGCCGGGAGCGGCGGACGGAGGCCCGGGCCCGGCAGGGCGGGCGGCGGGAGGAGAGGCCAGGAGGGGGGAGAGGAGGAGGCGGCGGACTTCGGTCGGGCGACGCCGGCGGCCGCGCGGGCGCGAGCAAGCGTTCAAGAATTCAACGATTGCCGCTCGCGCCACGGACGCATGAACGTGCCCGGAGCCGGACTTGAACCGGCACGGCCCGAAGGCCAGCGAGGTTTAAGCTCGCCGTGTCTGCATTCCACCATCCGGGCTGGTTACGCGGTCCTGCTTACGCGGCTCTGCGTTCGCACACGAGCCTATCCGTACGGCTCACCCCAACAGCGGAACAACGATCCGATGTTGTCTTATTTTATTGACGCCTGAGGGTGCGTCAGCCCTCGTTCGCGGCTGTTTGCACCTGCCGAGGCGTGCTCCCGGCGAGCCCGGTGCCGCCGGTGGGAATGACGGAAAGTCGCCGCCCGGGCACGCCTCGGACAACCCGCAGGCGGCGCCCCGGGAGCGCGCGCCGGACCCGGACGCGGCCCGGGGGGCGCCGTCATACCAAAGGAGGACGGGGGTGGTGCCCCGTCAGACCCGAGAGGGCCCCGGGAACGGGCACCGGGACGGACGATCCGGCGTGGCCCCGGGCAGCACGATGGTGCGGTCCCCACGAACGCCGCGACAGGAGAGCCGACTCGTGACCACCACACCCACCACCGCCCGCGCCACCGCGGTGGCCGCCCGCGCCATGGATCTGTCCAAGGTCTACGGAGAGGGCGAGACCCAGGTGGTCGCCCTGGACCGAGTCACCGTGGACTTCCGGCAGGGGGAGTTCACCGCGATCATGGGCCCGTCGGGCTCGGGCAAGTCGACGCTGATGCACTGCGTCGCAGGCCTCGACAGCTTCAGCGGCGGCTCGGTGCGGATCGGGGAGACCGAACTCGGTTCGCTCAAGGACAAGCAGCTGACCCAGCTGCGCCGCGACAAGATCGGCTTCATCTTCCAGGCCTTCAACCTGCTGCCGACGCTGACGGCGCTGGAGAACATCACGCTCCCGATGGACATCGCCGGGCGCAGGCCCGACCAGCAGTGGCTGCAGCTCGTCATCGACATGGTGGGGCTCTCCGGCCGGCTCGGCCACCGGCCCACCCAGCTGTCCGGGGGCCAGCAGCAGCGCGTCGCCGTCGCCCGGGCGCTCGCCTCCCGCCCCGACATCATCTTCGGCGACGAGCCGACCGGGAACCTCGACTCCCGCTCCGGCGCCGAGGTCCTGGGCTTCCTGCGCAACTCCGTACGGGAACTGGGCCAGACCGTCGTGATGGTCACGCACGACCCGGTGGCCGCGTCGTACGCGGACCGCGTCATCTTCCTGGCCGACGGCCGCATCGTGGACGAGATGATCGCCCCGACCGCCGACGGCGTGCTGGACCGCATGAAGGAGTTCGACGCCAAGGGCCGGACCAGCTGACCCGCGGCTCCACCACAGACTTCCGGCCCTCACCTCAGGACTGACTCACACCATGTTCCGTACCGCCTTGCGCAATGTGCTCGCGCACAAGGCCAGGCTGCTGATGACCGTGCTCGCCGTGATGCTCGGCGTGGCGTTCGTCTCCGGCACCCTGGTCTTCGCCGACACCCTCTCCAATGCCTTCCGCAACCAGACGGCCAAGAGCTACGACGACGTCGCCGTGGCCGTCACCTCGTACGCCGACGAGAACGACGCCGAGCAGGAGCCCGGCATCTCCGAGAAGACCCTGGGCAAGGTCGCCGCGCTGGACGGCGTCGACGCCGCCCACGGCCGCGTCGACGGCTTCGCCGGGGTCGCCGACCCCGACGGCAAGCTCATCGGCGTCGGCTGGTCGAACAAGGGCTCCAACTTCGCCCCCGGCAAGGACGGCAAGGACCCCGCCTACACCTTCACCGACGGCAGCGGCCCCGCGAAGGCCGACCAGATCGCCCTGGACGCGGACAGCGCCGCCAAGGGCAGGTACGCGGTGGGCGACCGGGTTCGCGTCGCCACCAACGGGCCGGTGGAGGAGTACACCCTCAGCGGTGTCTTCACCACCAAGGACGGTGCCGTGAACGCCGGCGGCAGCCTGGTCCTCTTCGACACCGACGTGGCCCAGAAGCTCTACCTGAAGCCGGGCTACTACCGGGACGTCACCGTCACCGCCGCCCCCGGCGCGGACGCCGCGAGCATCCTGGCCGCGGTGGAGCCGCTGCTGCCGGAGAACGCCGAGGCGCAGACCGGCACGGCGCTCGCCGAGAAGCAGGCCGCGGACATAGAGCAGGGGCTCGGCACCCTCAAGCAGATCCTGCTCGGCTTCGCCGGCATCGCACTCTTCGTCGGCGTCTTCCTGATCTCCAACACCTTCACGATGCTGGTCGCCCAACGCACCAGGGAACTCGCCCTGATGCGGGCCGTCGGCGCCTCCCGCCGCCAGATCACCCGCTCGGTGCTCATCGAGGCCGCGATCGTCGGTGCCGTGGCCTCGGCCGTCGGCTTCGTCCTCGGCATCGGACTGACGACGGGTCTGCGCTCGGGGATGGCCGCCTTCGGCATGAAGGTGCCGGACGGGCCGCTCGTGATCTCCGCGAGTCCGGTGATCGCCGCGTTCGCCGTCGGTGTCCTCGTCACCATGTTCGCCGCTTGGCTGCCGGGCCGCCGGGCCGCGAAGATCCCGCCTGTCGCCGCCATGGGCAGCGTCCACGCGGCTCCCGGCGCCAAGTCGCTGGTGCTGCGCAACTCCATCGGAGGCGTCCTGACGGGCCTCGGCGCGGGCGGCATCGTCTGGGGCGCCACCGCCGGCGGCGACGCCGGGCGGATGCTGATCGCGGCGGGCGCGTTCCTCGCGCTGATCGGCGTGATCGTGCTGATCCCGCAGCTCTCCCGTCCCGTCATCGCCCTCGTACGGCCGCTGCTCGTCGGCGTCTTCTCGGTGGCCGGCAAGCTCGCCGGGCGGAACGCCGTCCGCAACCCGCGGCGCACCGGTGCCACCGCCTCGGCCCTCGCGATCGGGCTGACCCTGGTCACCGGTCTCTCGGTGCTCGGGGTCACCGTCGGCAGGGCCGTCGACAAGGCGACGACGGACAACATCAAGGCCGACTACATGGTCACGATGGCCAACGGCAGGGCCCTCGACCGGTCGGTGCTGGCAGCACTGGAGAAGGCCCCGGGCGTCACGGCGGTCTCCCCGAAGCAGGCCGTGTACCTCGAGGTGAAGGGCGACTACCCGTCAGCGTCGGCGGTGACGCCCGGGGACGTCGAGAAGGTCCTGAACATCGAGGTCGTGAAGGGCAGCCTGGACACCCTCGCCGAGGGGCGCGTCGCGGTCGCCGAGAAGACGGCCACGAGCAAGGGCTGGAAGGTCGGCGACAGCCTCCCCGTCACCTTCAACGACAGGAAGAAGGGGACCCTGGAGGTCGGCGCGGTCTTCAAGGACCGCGAGTTCCTCTCGCCGGTCCTGGTGAGCACCGAGGTCGCCGACCGGCACGAGGTGAAGCCGCACATCCCGGAGATCTTCGTCAAGACTGAGGGCGGTCAGAGCGAGGCGAACGAGAAGGCCCTGATCGACGCGCTGGGCGACAACCCCGCCATCGCGGTGATGGACCGTCAGGACATCCGCGAGCAGTTCGGCGGCGCGATCAACACCATGCTGAACATCATGTACGGCCTGCTCGCGATGGCCCTGATCATCGCGGTGCTCGGGGTGGTCAACACCCTGGCGATGTCCGTCTTCGAGCGGCAGCAGGAGATCGGCATGCTTCGCGCGATCGGCCTGGACCGGCGCCGGGTGAAGCGGATGGTCCGGCTGGAGGCCGTCGTCATCTCCGTGTTCGGCGCGGTCGTCGGCATCGGCCTCGGCACCTTCCTCGGCTGGGCGCTCGGCGAGACCTTCCGGGACAAGGTCCCGGGCTACGCCCTGGTCCTGCCGTGGGACCGCATCGGCCTCTTCCTGGTGCTCGCCGGGCTGGTGGGCGTCCTCGCGGCGCTGTGGCCGGCGCGCAGCGCCGCGAAGCTGAACATGCTGACCGCGATCAAGACCGAGTAGCGGCACCACGGACGGTCGAGGACACGCGTCCGGGCCGGGCCCCTGCGGCGGGGCCCGGCCCGGACGCGTACGGGGCCGGGGCGGCGCCCCGGCCCCCGGACCTCAGCGGACGTCGGCCCTGGTCCAGCTGCGCGTTCTCAGCGGCATGCCGGAGGCGCCGCCGTCCCGGCCCTTCACCGCGAGGATCTGGTTGACCCCGATCCTGTTGCGCTCGAAGGAGACGGCCGAGGCGGCCATGTAGAGGCGCCAGATCCGGGCGCGGCCAGGTGAGGAGTGCCGTACCGCCCGTTCCCAGTCGGACTCCAGATTGGCCACCCAGGCGCGCAGCGTGCGGGCGTAGTGCTCGCGGAGGGACTCGACGTCGCGGGCCTCGAAGCCGGCCTCCTCCAGGATCGACACGGTCCTCCCGAGCGGCGCCAGCTCGCCGTCGGGGAAGACGTAGGCGTCGATGAAGTCGTCCACGTGGTACGCGGCTTCGTCCTGCTCGGGGCGGCGCGCGATCTGGTGGTTGAGGAGCCTGCCCCCGGGCCTCAGCAGCCCGTGGATCGCGTCGGCGTACTCCCGGTACCGGGCGGAGCCGACGTGCTCGGCCATCCCGATGGACGAGATCGCGTCGTACGGACCGTCCTTGACGTCCCGGTAGTCCTGGACCCGGATCTCGACGCGGTCGGTCAGTCCCTCCTCGGCGATCCGCTTGCGGGCGTACGCGGCCTGCTCCCGGGACAGGGTGACCCCGGTGACCCGGGCGCCGTACTCCCCGGCCGCGTGGATCGCCATCGAGCCCCAGCCGCAGCCGACGTCCAGCAGCCGGTCCCCGTCCCGCAGCGCGAGCTTGCGGCAGACGAGGTCGAGCTTGTCGCGCTGAGCGTCCTCGAGCGAACCCCCGTCCTGCCAGTAGGCGCAGGAGTAGACCATCGACGGCCCGAGCACCTGCTCGTAGAATGCGTTGCCGACGTCGTAGTGATGGCTGATCGCCTGCCGGTCGCGCGCCTTCGTGTGCAGCGGGCCGCGGCGTCCGGCCACCTCCTCGGCGGGCGGCGGCACCGGCAGCCAGGAGCGGGGTCCGGCGAGGGCGATCAGCTCACCGACGGCCGAGCGCAGCCGCGGATCGCCCATCGAGCGCAGCCCGGGACCGGGTTCGGAACGCTCCCAGATCAGCCCCGCGAGAGCCCCCAGGGCCTCGTACAGATCGCCCTCGACGTCGATCTCCCCGGCCACCCAGCCGCGGGCCAGGCCGAGTTCGCCCGGCTTCCACAGCAACCGGCGCAGGGCGCGCCGGTGCCGGACGACGAGGACCGGGCCGTCGGCGGGACCCGACTCGCTTCCGTCCCAGGCCCGGATGCGGACCGGGGGCGGTGCCCCGAGCAGTTCTTCGGTGAGAGCGGTGAGCCGCGAAGCGGCATCGGCCATGGCGCACACCTCCGTGATCGCTGTTTGACGGAAATGCCCAACACCACGTAAACGCCCTCGGCGTGCGAACGCAGTCCCCTGGTGGGCAAATGGACGGCAAAACAGACAACTTCCCCGTGCGGAGTGCGCCCAAAGTACGCCGAAGGGGCCGTCCGCACCACGGATGGCGGACGGCCCCTTCGGGGGTACTACTGCGGGATCAGGACGCCTTGGCCTTCTCCGGGGCGGGCTTGGCCGCCGCCGGGGCCGGCTTGGCGGCCTCGTAGAACTCCTCGCGCGGCGACTCGATCGCGCCGAGCGAGACGACCTCGCGCTTGAGGAACATCGCGAGGGTCCAGTCGGCGAAGACGCGGATCTTGCGGTTCCAGGTCGGCATCGCCATGCCGTGGTAGCCACGGTGCATGTACCAGGCCAGCCGGCCCTTGAGCTTGATCTTCACCTTGCCCATGACGATCATCGCGACGCCCTTGTGCAGGCCGAGACCGGCGACCGCACCCTTGTTGGCGTGGCTGTACTCCTTCTGCGGGAAGCCCCGCATGCCGGAGATCACGTTGTCGCCGAGGACCCTGGCCTGACGCAGCGCGTGCTGGGCGTTCGGCGGGCACCAGGCGTTCTCGACACCGGCCTTGCGGGCGGCGATGTCCGGGACCTGGGCGTTGTCGCCCGCGGCCCAGATGTAGTCGGTGCCCTGCACCTGGAGCGTCGGCCGGGTGTCCACGTGGCCGCGCGGGCCGAGCGGCAGGCCGTAGCGGGCCAGGGCCGGGTTCGGCTTCACACCGGCGGTCCAGACGATGGTGTTGGAGTCGACCTCGAGGCCGTTCTTCAGCACCACGTGGCCGTCCACGCAGGAGTCCATGGAGGTGTTCAGGTAGATCTCGATGCCGCGGGCCTCGAGGTGCTCCTTGCCGTACTTGCCGAGCTTGGGGCCCACCTCGGGAAGGATCTTGTCCGCGGCGTCGACGAGGACGAAGCGCATGTCCTCGCGCTTGATGCTCTTGTAGTACTTGACCGCGTCGCGGGCCAGGTCCTCGACCTCGCCTATGGTCTCGGCGCCGGCGAAGCCGCCGCCGACGAAGACGAAGGTCAGGGCCTTGCGGCGGACCTCCTCGTCGGTGGTGGAGTCGGCCTTGTCCAGCTGCTCGAGGACGTGGTTGCGCAGACCGATGGCCTCCTCGATGCCCTTCATGCCGATGCCCTGCTCGGCGAGGCCGGGGATCGGGAAGGTGCGGGAGACCGCGCCGAGGGCGATGACCAGGTAGTCGAAGGGCAGCTCGTAGGCCTCGCCGACGAGCGGCGCGACCGTGGCGACCTTGCGGTCCTGATCGATGGTGGTGACCCGGCCGGTGAGTACCTCGGCCTTGGGCAGCACGCGTCGCAGCGGGACGACGACGTGCCGCGGCGAGATGCTGCCTGCGGCTGCTTCGGGAAGGAAGGGCTGGTACGTCATGTACGACCGCGGGTCGACGACCGTGACGGTCGCCTCCCCGTACCGCATCTTCTTCAGAATGCGACGAGCTGCGTACAGGCCTACGTACCCACCGCCTACTACGAGGATCCTGGGACGCTCCGTGGTGCTCATGCCATCGAGTATCCACCCCCCTCGGAGGGGGTGCTCGTGAGCCCCTTCACAAGCACAGGGGGACCCTCTGCTACACTCCGCCGGCCACGTGACCGAGGTCATGGCGAACCCCGGGAACCCCGGTGTAACGGGAGACGTTGTCAAGGCCCGCTGAGCTGGCCCCACGCTCCCGCCGGAAGGTGAACCGGGCCCCTTCTCCATGGGTACGCAACACGACGGCCACCTGCCGGAGCGCGGTCGGACGGACCGAGTTGGGCACAAGCACAGGCCCGGCGGGCCCTCTGGGAGCACTTTCGACGGCCGACCGGGCCCAATTCCTTGTGAAGAACTTCACGAACTTTCTCGCGGACCGCTCCCCCGCGGCCGGAAACCGCCCCGGAAACCGCCTTCGGCCGCCTTCGGTCCCACGCTCAGGCGAGGGAGAACGTGATCCCGTCGAGGATCGCTCACGAACGCGGCTCCCGGTATCTGCACGCGTGTACACGAGCGCGCGTACACTCGGCTCATGACTGAGAACACCGTGACCGTACGTGAAGCCCGCGCCCATCTCGCCGATCACATCAACCGGGCCGAGGAAGGCGTCCCGACCGTCATCACGCGCAATGGCGCCCCGGTGGCGGCCGTGGTTCCGATCTCGGACTTCGAAGCGCTGGAGGAAGCGGCCGACGTGATGCTGGCGCGCGAGGCCGAAGCGGTGCTGGCCGAGGGCGGCACCACCGTGACCATGGCGGAACTGCTGGCGAACCTGTTCACCGAGCAGGACGGCGAGGCGGCGTGAAGTACGCCTTCCGGTTCACCACGGCGGCACAGCGACAGCTCCGGGCCATCAGCCGACCCGACGCCATGCGCATCCTGACCGCGCTGACCGCACTCGGTGACGACCCGTACCGCCAGGACGCCGACGTCAAGAAGCTCACCGGCCCGTCCGGGCTCTACCGTCTCCGGGTCGGAAGCTACCGGATCGCTTATCAGATCAACGACGGCGAACTCGTCATCCTGGTCGTCAAGGTGGGCGACCGGCGGGACGTCTACCGCACCCTGTGACGCCCCGCCCGGGGCCCGTACCGCCGGGCACCGCCCCTCAACGTGCCTCGCTCGCCGCGTAATGAGCGATCCCGTCGAGGATGTCGTGCTCCGAGACGACGACCTCCGGCACTCCGGCGCGGTCCATGATCGCGAGCAGCACCAGGGCGCCCGCGATGATCACGTCCACCCGCCCCGGGTGCATCACCGGGATCGCGGCGCGCTCCTCGTGGGTGGAACGGATCAGCCGCTCGGTGATCTCCGCGACCCGGTCCCGGGAGACCCGCGAGTGGTGGATCGCCTCGGAGTCGTACGCGTCGAGGCCCAGCGCTATCCCGGCGACGGTGGTCACCGAGCCGGCGAGGCCCACCAGGGTGCTCGCCTCGCGGACCGGCACGGTCTCCTCGGCCAGGTCCAGCGCCGCCTCGATGTCCGCCCGGACCGCGGCGATCTCCTCCGGCGCCGGCGGGTCGCTGCGTACGTGACGCTCGGTCAGCCGGACGCAACCGATGTCCACCGAGCGGGCGGCCTCGACGTGGCCGCGGCCGATGACGAACTCGGTCGATCCGCCGCCGATGTCCACGACCAGCCGTTCCTCGTGGCCCGGGAGTTCCTTGGTGGCACCGGTGAAGGAGAACTCGGCCTCCTGGTCACCGCTGATCACCTCGGGCTCGACACCGAGGATGCCGACCACGCCGTTCACGAACTCGTCGCGGTTCTCCGCGTCCCGGGAGGCGGAGGTCGCCACGAAGCGGACCCTCTCCACCCCGTGCTCCTTGATGATCCCCGCGTACTCCCGGCAGGCCGCGAAGGTGCGCGCCAGGGCCTCGGGGGCCAGCCGACCGGTGCGGTCGACGCCCTGGCCGAGCCGGACAATGGTCATCCGCCGGTCCAGCTCGGTCAGTTCACCGGTCGAGGCGTCCACGTCGGCGATGAGCAGACGGATCGAGTTCGTGCCGCAGTCGACGGCGGCGACGCGGGTCATGCTCCGTCCTCCGTACCCGCGCTCGCGCAGCCCCCCGCTCCCGCGGTCACGCACGGGCCCTTGGCCCACCACTCCGGGAGCAACGCGATGGCCTCGTCACCCAGGGGGTTCACCCCGGGGCCGGCCGCGAGCGAGTGGGCGACCAGGACGTGGAGGCACTTCACCCGGTCCGGCATGCCGCCGGCGCTGGGAAAGTTCTCCAGCTCCTCGATCTCGTCCCGGCGCCGGACGTAGTCCTCGTGCGCCGCCCGGTACGCCGCCGCCAGATCGGGATCGGTCTGCAGCCGCTCGGTCATCTCCTTCATGACGCCGTTCGCCTCGAGCGTGCCGATGGCCGAGGCCGCCCGCGGGCAGGTCAGGTAGTACAGCGTGGGGAAGGGCGTGCCGTCCTCCAGCCGCGGCGCCGTCTCGACCACGTCGGGCCGGCCGCAGGGGCAGCGGTGGGCGATGGCCCGCAGACCGCGCGGCGGGCGGCCGAGCTGCTCCTTGAAGGCGGCGATGTCCTCCGCGGTGGGCGGGGTGGGCGCGGTGCTCGGCGGGGGCGTGTCCATGGGATGTGTATGTCTCTTCGTCGGTTCCGTGTCTTGGCTAGCGTCGCGCGTCGGCGCGGTCGACGCCGTCCCAGACGTTCGAGTACCAGGGACGGCCGACACCGGCCTCCTCGGCACGGGGCTCACGGGCCGCCCGCGGGTCGACCACGATGTACCCGGTCTCGCCGGGCCGGACCATGTGCAGGTGCTCACGGGCCAGCCGCATGACGTACGCGTCGTCCTGGAGGCGGGCCTTCTCGTCGCGCAGCCGCTCCACGCGCTCGCGGGCCGCGGCGGCGAGCCGCTGCTGCTCGGCGATCTCGTTCTGCTGCGACACGTACGCCCGCATCGGATAGGCGAGCGCGACGATCATCGAGCATACGACGAGTGCGAGGAAGGCGGCCCGGCCGGTGAGCCGGGAGCGCCGGGCCTGCCGGCGGGACTGCGAACGGTAGACGCGGGCGGCGGTCTGCTCACCGAGCAGCCGCAGCCTGGTCGCGGTGGAGAACCGGTCCCGGGCCATCAGTGCGCCTTCCCCTTCACGTGCGTACGTCCCCGCACACGGTACGGGACCGTGTGCGGGGACGTACGCAACCTCCGGCCCCCGCCGGGCTAGCCGCCCGGCGGGTCCGTACGGAATCAGCCCTTGAAGCGCGGGAACGCGCTGCGGCCGGCGTACACCGCGGCGTCGTCGAGGATCTCCTCGATGCGCAGGAGCTGGTTGTACTTGGCGACGCGCTCGGAACGGGCCGGGGCACCGGTCTTGATCTGACCGCAGTTGGTGGCGACGGCCAGGTCGGCGATGGTGACGTCCTCGGTCTCGCCGGAGCGGTGGGACATCATGCACTTGAAGCCGCTGCGCTGGGCCAGCTCGACCGCGTCGAGGGTCTCGGTCAGCGAGCCGATCTGGTTGACCTTGACCAGGAGGGCGTTGGCGGCGGCCTCGTCGATGCCGCGGGCGAGGCGCTCGGGGTTGGTCACGAACAGGTCGTCGCCGACCAGCTGGACCTTGGCGCCGAGCTTCTCGGTGATCGTCTTCCAGCCGTCCCAGTCGTCCTCGAACAGCGGGTCCTCGATCGAGACCAGCGGGTAGACGGAGACGAGCTCCTCGTAGTACTCGGTCATCTCGGCGGCCGAGCGGGACTTGCCCTCGAACTCGTAGGCGCCGTCCTTGTAGAACTCGGAGGCGGCGACGTCGAGCGCGAGCGCGATGTCCTTGCCCGGCGTGTAGCCGGCCTTCTTGATCGCCTCGAGGATGAGGTCGAGGGCCTCGCGGTTGGAGCCCAGGTTCGGGGCGAAACCGCCCTCGTCGCCGAGTCCGGTGGAGAGTCCCTTCTCCTTCAGGACCTTCTTCAGGGTGTGGTACACCTCGGTGCCCCAGCGCAGTGCCTCGGAGAAGGACTCCGCGCCGATGGGCGCGATCATGAACTCCTGGATGTCCACGTTGGAGTCGGCGTGCGAGCCGCCGTTCAGGATGTTCATCATCGGAACGGGCAGCAGGTGCGCGTTCGGGCCGCCGAGGTAGCGGAACAGCGGCAGGTCGGACGCCTCGGAGGCGGCGTGCGCGACGGCGAGGGAGACGCCGAGGATCGCGTTGGCGCCGAGGGAGGACTTGTCCGGGGTGGCGTCGAGGTCGAACATCGCCTGGTCGATCAGGCGCTGCTCGGTGGCGTCGTAGCCGACGAGCTCGGGGCCGATCTGCTCGATGACGGCGAGGACGGCCTTCTCGACACCCTTGCCCAGGTAGCGGTTCTGGTCGCCGTCGCGGAGCTCGAGGGCCTCGAAGGCGCCGGTGGACGCACCGGACGGAACGGCAGCACGCCCGGTGCTGCCGTCGTCGAGGCCGACCTCGACCTCGACCGTGGGGTTGCCTCGGGAGTCCAGGATTTCCCGGGCTACGACGACGTCGATGGACGGCACGAGCATCTCCTTCTGGGATGTGACGCGTGAGGTGACACAAGCGGAGCCGTGTCGGTGCAGGGTCGCTTTGGCCTTGCGGCAAGAGCCTAACCGCCTGGGAGGCATCGGCCGGCAGATGCCCGCCCCGTGGGACGAAAAAGCGGTCGGAACGGACAAAGGCCCCGGCCCGGGGGCACCTCCCGTGCCCGCCGGACTGCGGGGGGTACGGGGGATGCCGCACCGGGCCGGGGCCGGGGGACGGTGGTGTGCCGTCGGGTGGTCCGCCGGGCCCACCGGACGGCGGCCGCCCCGGGGACCGCAGTGGGTCCCCGGGGCCGGTCGTCAGCTCAGGTGGAGCTTCTGGCCGGGGTGGATGACGTTCGCGTCCTCGACGATGTCCTTGTTCAACTCGAACAGCTTCTTCCAGCCGCCCTTGACCTTCTCGGCCTCGGCGATCCTGCTGAGGGTGTCGCCGGCCTTGACCGTGTACTCGCCGTCGCCCTTCCTGACCGGGGCGGCGGCGCGCTCGGAGCGGCTGGTCGGGGCCTCGGCTCGCTTCGGGGCGGCGGGCTCGGCGACCTTGGGGGCGGCCGGGGCGGCGCCGTCGTACGAGGCGTTCGACAGTCCGGTGCCGCAGTTCGGCCAGGCACCCTTGCCCTGGCCCGCCAGGACCTTCTCGGCTATCTGGATCTGCTGCGCCTTGCTTGCCTTGTCGGCGGTGGAGGCGAACGCGGTGCCCCCGTAGGCGGCCCAGGTGGAGGCCGAGAACTGCAGCCCGCCGTAGTAGCCGTTGCCGGTGTTGATCGACCAGTTGCCGCCGGACTCGCACTGGGCGACGGCGTCCCACTCGGAGGCGGTGGCGGCGGACGCGGTGCCCGAGGCCATCAGCGGTGCGGCTATGGCGGCACCGGCGACACCGGCGAGCGTGGCGACACGGGTGGACCGCTGGAAGACCGTCGGGCGACGGTGCTTGCCCTTGCCGGAAAGCAGCATCGAAGTTCTCCTCACCGACGCCTGCGAGGTGAGCTGTCGGGTTCGGGCCGATGTGGTGCCCGGCCGTGCGACGAGCGCACGGCTCCACCCCTAGCCGGGCAGCCCTCATCGGGCCTGTCCGGCACTTACCTTGGGTCCCCCGCTCCTGCCTTCGGCGCTTGCGCGACGACTGTTCCCGGCGGCCGCCGGCAGGATTCGGCGTGCGGTCGACGGGGCCCGCGTTGCGAGCAGTTCAGACCGTAAACACACGTCTCCCCGATGTTCAAAGACGAACATCGGGGAGAAATCGCCCAAAACTGACGGGGCAACATGTCCGTTTTCGCAGGTGAGAGCCGTGATGACCGGAGTTGACCGCCTAGCGGCGCCAGTTGACCGGAAGAGACTCTTGTCTCACTCGCACAGAACCGGACATAAGTACCCGAACTACTCCTTCAACTCGCCTTCGCCCAGGCCGAGATCGAGGCTCTGGCCAGGCAGGATGAGGTCCGCGTCAGAGCCGACGACATCCTGGTTCGCCTCGTAGAGGGCGGGCCAGCCGCCGGGCACCTGGTTCGCGTCGGCGATCGACGAGAGGTTGTCTCCGGTGCGAACGACGTACTCGTCTCCCGTGGCGGCGTCGCTCCGTGCCGATCCGTCACCTCGTGAGGCATGGCGCCCCGATTCACGCTCATCGCCCGAATTACCCGACTCATCCCCTTCGGCGGCCGGGGTGCCCCGGTGCTTGCCGGCGCCCGCCTCCGCCCCGGCTTCACCGGACGCCTCCGCGCCCCCACCGGAGCCCTCGGCGGATCCGGCGGACTCCGAGGAGCCGGCCGGCGAGGAGGACTGCTCGGACTGCTCGGACTGCTCGGACGGCTCGGGCGGCCCGGACGGCTCGGACGAGGACTCGCCCGCGCCCGGCTGGGACCCGTCCGGCGAGGAGGCCCCGGCGTCCGGCTCGGGCACGGAATCCGCCCCGTCGCCGAACGAGGGCCCCTTCACGAGGTCGCCCAGCGGGTCGGCCGACGGAGTGCCGGCGGACTCGGAGCCACCGCCGCCCAGGCCCGTGATCACTCCACAGCTCTGCCAGGCGGTAGCGCCCTGGGCGGCGAGCACCATCTCGGCGACGGAGATCTGCTCGGAGGAGCTGGCGAGGTCGGCGCGCGGCGCGTAGGCGGTGCCGCCGTAGGCCTCCCAGGTCTCCTGGGACATCTGGAGGCCGCCGTAGTAACCGTTGCCGAGGTTGGCACTCCAGTCACCACCGCTCTCGCAGTCCGCGACGCGGTTCCAGGTGGCGGTGTCGGCGGCGGACGCGGAACCCGCACCCAGCAGCGGGATGGCGATGGCCGATCCGGTCACCCCTGCCGCGACAATGAGGGCGGGGGCCTGACGAGGTCGGCGGTGTCGGCCGTTCCCGGACAGCATGCGGTGTGCCTTCCGTGTGACTACAGAAAACTCCAGGGTTTCTCGAGGCGATTGAAACCTCGATGACCCGGAGTCGGGGTGAACGTAGCCGCACTCCGACGTCAGTCACAAGTCGATGCAGCGGAGATCACGTGAAAGTCACATTACTGACTGGTCGTCAGATTCAGCGCCGGGTGAATTCAACGGGCAGAGTGCGCAATCCGCGCATGATGAGTCCCCCACGCCACCGCAATTCCGACGGATCGACCGCAAGTCGCAAGTCGGGCAGCCGGGTGAGGAGGGTCGCGAGCGCGGTCTGCCCCTCCAGCCGCGCGAGGGGCGCGCCCAGGCAGTAGTGGATGCCGTGCCCGTACCCGAGGTGCTGGTTGTCCCGGCGGCCGAGATCGAGGGTGTCGGGCTCCGCGAACCGCTCGGGGTCGCGGTCCGCTGCGGCGAGCACGACGAGGACGGGGTCGCCGGCGGCGATGTCCCGTCCGCCGAGCGTCAGCGGCTCGGTCGCGAACCGCCAGGTGGCGAGTTCGACCGGCCCGTCGTAGCGCAGCAGTTCCTCGACCCCGGTGGCCAGCAGACCGTTCTCGCCGGCGGCCAGCGAGTCCTGGAGCCGCTGCCGCTGCCCCGGATTCCGCAGCAGCGCGTACGTGCCGTTCCCGATGAGGTTCACCGTGGTCTCGAACCCGGCGAAGAGCAGGATGAAGGCCATCGCGGCGGCCTCGTTCTCGGTGAGGTGCTCCCCGTGGTCCGACGCCTTGATGAGACCCGAGATGAGGTCGTCGCCGGGGGCTTCGCGCTTGCGGTGGATCAGGTCGGCGAGATAGCCGCGCATCTTCTTCACCGACCGGGCGACACCGCCGCGCGGCCCCCCGCCGTGACGGATCATCATCCCCGCCCAGTCCCGGAAGTCGTCCTGGTCCTCGCGCGGGACGCCGAGCATGTCGCAGATGGCGTAGATGGGGAGCGGGAACGCGAACTCGTGGATGAGGTCCGCGCTCCCCCTCTGTGCGAAACCGTCGATGAGCCGGTCCGTCAGCTCCTGTACCCGGGGTGCGAACTCGGCCACCCGTCGGGGGGTGAACGCCTTCGACACGAGCCGCCTCAGCCGGGTGTGGTCGGGCGGGTCGATGTTCAGCAGATGCGTCATCAGCTCCGCCTTGCGCTCCCCCGGGATCCCCGTCTTCCCCTTCGCGTGCGCGGGCTCGTCGTGATGCGCCGGGTTCTTGCTGAGCCGCTGGTCCGCGAGGGCCTGCCGGGCGTCCGCGTACCGGGTCACCAGCCATGCCTCCACCCCGCTGGGCAGCCTGGTCCGGTGCACCGGCGCGTGCTCGCGCAGCCAGGCGTAGGCGGGGTACGGGTCGGTGGCGAACTCCCAGGTGAAGAGCTCGGGGGCGTCGGGGACGCGGGACGGCCGGTCGTGCATGGGACGACGTTAACCCGCGCCGGGCCGGTCACCCGTTCGGCGGACCTCTCCGCGTTCCCCGTGGGTAGGCTTGCCGTACACGCCAGACTCCGTCGCATGGGAGCGCTGATGAGTGCCGCAGCCGAAGACCGGAGGGAAGACCAGGACGGCCGGGAGGAACAGTACGTGTTCCCGGTCCCGCCCCCCGGTGGGTGGACGGCGGACGACCTCGACCGGATCAAGGGTCTCCCGCCGCACACCGAGCTGATCGACGGGGGACTGTTCTTCGTGACTCCGCAGACCGATTTCCACATGGCCGCACTGCGGCTGCTGGAGAACGCACTGGTGCAGCAGGCACCGGACGACCTCTATGTCGTCCGCGAGATGACCACCAAACTGGGCGTACGCGACCGGCCGGAGCCCGATCTCATGGTGGTTCCGTGGAGCGCCCGCACGGGACCGCAGCAGACCTGGTACGCCCCGGACGACATCCTGCTCGCCGTCGAGATCGTCTCGGACGAGTCCGTGCAGCGCGACCGCGAGCTCAAACCGCGCAAGTACGCGGCGGCCGGCATCCGGCACTTCTGGCGGGTCGAGAAGAGCGACGACCTGCCGGTCGTCTACGTCTACGAGCTCGACCCCGCCACGAACGCCTACGCCGTCACCGGCATCCACCACAACCGGCTGAAGGTCGAGGTCCCGTACCCCGTCGAGGTCGACCTCACCGCCGTGGACCGGCGGCGCGGGAAGCGGGACTGACGCACCCGCCGGAGCGGCCGCCCCTCCCCTTTCAGCCCCGGGCCGCGGACTCCGCCGCACGGATCGCGTCGCGGTAGGCGCGGGCGGCGGCGCGGAGGGCGGCTTCCGGGTCGTGGCCCTCGGCCTCCGCGCGCACGGCCATCGCCAGCAGTTCGTAGCCGACGGCGCGGTCGCCGTGCTCCGTGGGCAGCTCCACCTCCAGCCCGGCCGTGCGCACCCGGCCCGCCAGTTTCGCGGCGAGCGCGAGTCCCGGCTGGCCGAGCGGGACGCCGTCGGTCACCGACTCCCGCCGCTTCTCGATCGCCTTGGTGCGCAGCCAGTGCTCCTTGACGTCCTCCGGGGTCTCGGCACGTGCGTCCCCGAATACGTGCGGGTGGCGGTGGACGAGCTTGTCGACGATGGTCCCGGCGACGTCGTCGATCGAGAACGGCTCGTCCCCCTCCTCCCCGCTCGCCTCCTGCGCGATGCGCGCGTGGAAGACGACCTGGAGGAGGACGTCGCCGAGCTCCTCGCGCAGTTCGTCGCGGTCGCCGTCCTCGATGGCCTCGACCAGCTCGTACGCCTCCTCGATGCCGTACTTGGCGAGGCCCTTGTGGGTCTGCTGCGAGGACCACGGGCACTCGCGGCGGATCCGGTCCATGACCTGGACGAGGTCGAGGAGCCGCGCGCCCGGGAGGTCGTAGGAGCCGGGCAGCAGTTCCAGGTCGGGCATCCGCACCCGGCCGGAGCCCGCCATGCGGGCCAGGCCGTCGGTGAGGGCCTGGTCGCCCTCACCGGTCGCGAGGACCACGGCGGTCCGGCCTCCCGCACAACCGTCCACGAGTTCCTGAGCGGTGGGCGCGGCCACCTCCACGCCGACACCGGCCTCCCTCAGGTACGGGAGCTGCGGGTGCTCCGCGTCGGCGCACAGCACGCGGTCGGCGGCACGCAGGGTCTGCCACGCCGGCCACGACAGCAGTCCGGGCGCGACACGATGGCTGGCGGTGAGCAGGACGATTCGGCCGGGCTCGACGGGCGCTTCAGCGTTCACCCCTCGACCTTACGTCGGGACGGACGGGCGCCGGGGCCGGGTCTCACGGCCGCACGGCAGCCACCGCCACCGGGCCCCTTTCCGTGCGAGCCATCGCCGCCGGATCCCACCGGGCCCCGTGCAAGCGGCCACCGCCGCCGGGTCCCACCGGCCGACCGCGGCCCGGGCGGCCGTCGCTACGCCCCGGCCTGGATCGCCTCCGGCTGCTTGGTGACCTGGGTGATCCACGGTGCCTTGTAGTCACCGAGCTGGATCTTCGTGTCGTCCCACGCGCCGTACCGGGGGTTCACGTCGATGTCGAGCTCCTTGGACGCGGCCGTCAGCGCCGCGCCGACCTTCTGCTGGCCCTCCGGAGTGCCGAGGTCGGCACCGAGCGCCCGGGCCAGCCCGGTCAGCAGGACCTCCTCGCGGACGGCCCGGTCGATCCGGTCCGGAGCCACTCCGCGCTGCTGGAGCAGCATGGCGGCCAGTTGCTCCTCGCCGCCGGACTGCTGGGCCAAGGAGGCGCGGGTGTCCTGGACCTCCTTGCGCGAGGCGGTGACGCCGTTCTTCGCGGCGGCGTGCTCCAGGATCCGGTCGAAGATCATCCCGTGCAGCTTGGCGCGGTTCAGCTGTCCGGTGTTCTTGATCAGCTGGGCGGCCTCGGGCGACGCTTCCTGGGCGGCCCGCACGTCCCTGACCTCCGCCTGGAGCGCGGACACCTCGATCCGGTCGCCCCCGACGACGGCAGCGGCGCCCGGGTGCGCCTCGGTCCCGCAGGCGGCGAGCAGGGGCGCCGCCGAGACGAGCGCGGCGGAGAGGGCGAGCGCGGTGCGACGGCGGCGGTGCAAAGGGGCCTCCTGGCGTGCGGTGGTGATCGTGACGCGGAGCGTTTGTGACGCGGTGCACAAAGACCTTGCGGTGATCGATGGTAGGCAGTCGGCGTGGCGCAGGCCACTACTTCGCCGCCACTGATTCGGTCAACGATTCGGAAGGCGGTCGGGGTGCGGCGCCGCGCACCCGTTCCGTACGGGCAGGCCTGATCGGCGGGGAACGGGGCATCCGTCGGACGAGGGAGGGCAGGGCTATGGGTGCGCTCAGGGCTGTGTCGTGGTGGGTGAAGGTGTCGGTCGGCGTCCTGCTGGTGACCGCGCTGCTGGTGGTGGGCACCCAGCTGCGGGCGCTGCCTGGGCTCGGCGGTCTGTTCGATGAGGAGACGCACGACCGCTCGGGGCCGGCGGTGCTGGAGTCCGTCCAGGACATGAGCCGCTACCAGGCCGCCACGGGCAACTTCCAGGTCGTGGTGGACCTGGAGAAGGACACCAGGTACCTGCCGGACGCCCTGCGCGGCACCAGGGTGCTGTACGTCGGAGCGGGCACCGTGGACGCGTACGTCGACATGGGGGCTCTCGGGGAGAGGGACGTCACCGTGGACGAGCAGCGCACGGCCGCGACGATCCGGCTCCCGCACGCCGTCCTCGACCGGCCCGCGCTCGACCCGGACCGCTCCTACGCCGTCTCGAAGCAGCGCGGTCTGCTCGACCGGCTCGGCGATCTCTTCTCCGGCAACCCCAACAGCGAACAGGCCGTCCAGCAGCTCGCGGTACGGCACATCGCCACCGCCGCGAGGGAGAGCCGGCTGACGGCGCAGGCGGAGCGGAACACGACGCGGATGCTGGAAGGGCTCCTGCGCTCGCTCGGGTTCAGCAAGGTCACCGTCGTCTACGGGGGATGAACGGCGCCCCCGGCGGCGGCGGACCCTCGTCGCGGGAAGCGCGAAGGCCGACCGGACCGCTACCCGCTGTACGGGGGCGTCAACGGAAGGACACCAAGACTTCACCCGAATGGCCCCCGTTGGTGGCCCCTTGAGCGGAAATCGCGGCGTAACCTCCCGGCCATGCCTTCCCTCCTGAGCAACCGGCTGGCGAAGCGGATGCTGCGTCCGGCGTTCTCACTGGTGGAGCAGCGCCTCGAGCGTGCCACCACCTCACTCCAGGCCGATCTCGACGCCCTGCACCACGAAGTGGCCGACCTGCGGCGGCAGAGCTACGGGCTCGGGCTGCTGCTCGACCACTCCGGACGGGACGGCCACCGGATGCCCACCGCGACCCAACTGGACACACTGGTGCGGGAGGTGACCACGGTGACGGGCGCCTCCGGTGAGCACGCGCGCCGCGATCTGACGGTGGCGTACCGCACGGTGGTGGCACTGGAGGCGCTGGGCGTCGGTCGGCTGGCGGGCTCGACCTCGGACATCTGCGGGAAGCTGGCGACCGTGCCACTGCTGGCCCCGCCGAACGAGGAGGTCCTGGAGATCGGCACCCAGCACGGACTGTTCGCGGCCGCCCTGCTGCGCATGCTGCACCGCGCGGGCGTCGAACCGCGGCTGACGGTCGTCGACCCGCTTGCCGGCGCCCTCGTGCCGACCGCTACCGCGCCCGCCCCGGTCAGGGAGGACGTAGTCCGGGCCAACCTGGCGCTGTGCGGGAGCCGTTCGGGAGCCCAGGCCCGGCTCCTGCGGGGGGCGTCCGCCGACTCCGGAGTGCGCGCCGAGGTGTCCGACCGGCGCTACGGCGTGGTCGTCCTGGCCGGTGACCCGTCCGTGGAGGGCGTGCTCGCGGATCTGGACCTCACGGAGGAACTCGCCGCCGAGGGCGCGGTCGTCGTCCTCGACGGACACGGCGACGACACCCGCCCCGGAGTCGCCGGGGCCCTCGCCGAGCGGCTCGCCGACGGCTCCCGCCTGAGGCTGCTGGGTGTGGTCGCGGGAACGGCCTTCCTCCGGGCCGGGTGACCCCGCCGGATCGCGGCCGCCCGCTCCCCCGGCGGCCTCGCTCCGGCAACCCCGCCGGATCGGAAGCGGCCCCTCAACCGGTGCGGAACTGGCGCTGGCGGTCCAGCGACCGGCGCAGCTCCACGGCGAGCGGGTGGCCGGGGCCGTACACGCGTTCCGTGTCGAACAGCAGGTTCTGCAGCTGCTGATGCCCCGCGGTGTGGTCGCCCATCGCCAGGAGCAGATGCCCCATCCGGTGCCGGATGTCGAAGGCCCGCGAGGGGTCTCCCCCGGTCCTGTGCCGGCTCTCGTAGTGGGGAAGCACCGCCCGGTACTCGGCGAGCGCCGCGGCCGTCTCCCCCAGCTGTTCCAGGCACTGCGCCGCGTCGTAGCGGAACTGGAGCGTCTGCGGGTCGCCCGGCCCCGCCTCCGCGGCCCGGTCGTCCGCGAGTCGCCGCAGCTCGGGCAGGGCCCGGCGGTACTGGCCGTCGTCCATCAGCGTCGTCGCGTACTGCTTGCGCAGGATGCGGACGACCGGGGACCGCTCGCCGTGCTCCGCGGCGGCCGCCGGGAGGATGCCGCCGAGGATGTCCACGGCCCGCGTGATGCTGCCCTCGCCGAGGAGGCGCTTGACCTCGTCGACGGCGGCGGCGACGTCGGGGCGGTCGGCCACCGGAGCCGCCGCGGCGACCACCCGCGGATCGGGTGGCGACGTCGCCGTCGCCCGGTCCGGCCACGGCGCGTGCGGGCGCAGGAAGGGGCGGGTCGGATCGAGCGGCCCGGCGGGCGCGCCGGGCCCCGTGGGCAGCAGCGGCGTCAGGGCCTCGTACACCTCCTGGGCACCGGAGGGCCGGTGCTGAGGGTCCTTGGCGAGCAGCCGCAGGACCAGCGCCTCCAGCTGCTCGGGGACCTCGGGCCGCAGCTGCCGCACCGGCAGCGGGGGCTCGTAGAGATGGCGGTGGAGCACGCCCAGCGCGGTGGAACCCGCGAACGGCACATTGCCGCTGAGCAGTTCGTGGAGCAGCACGCCGAGGGCGTACAGGTCCGTGTACGGGCCGACGGCACCGCCCATGGCCTGCTCGGGCGCCATGTACGCCGGGCTGCCGATCGGCGATCCGGTGTGGGTGAGGCGGGTGGTGTCCGTGTCGATGACGGACGCCACACCGAGGTCGAGGACGGTGACCGTACCGTCCGGCTTCACCATCACGTTCCGCGGTTTGAGGTCACGGTGGACGATCGGGACGGCGTGCACGGCACCGAGGACGGAGCACAGTTGGGCGGCGACGGAGACGGCCCACTCCCAGGGGTACGGGTCGTGCTCGGCGAGGTGGTCGGCGAGGTCCGCCCCCTCCACGTACTGCATGACGAGGTACAGGTCGTCGCCGTCGCTGCCGGCGTCGTGCACGGTGACCAGACCCGGGTGGGTCACCTGGGCCGTGACGCGGCACTCGCGGACGAAGCGGCGCCGCATCTCGTCGGCGGCCGTCGCGGGCGCCATGTGGTCGGGGCGGAGCAGTTTCACGGCCACACGCCGGTCGAGCCGCTGGTCGTAGCCCGTCCAGACCTGGCCCATGCCGCCCTGGCCTATGACGGTGGAGAGTTCGTAGCGTCCGGCGATGACGCGACCGTTCACCGGTCACCGCCGTCGGAACGGGGCTCCCGGCGAAGGAGGTCGCTGAGTTCGTCGAGTTCGGCGCGGACCTGGTCGATACGGCGGTTCGGCTCGTGGCCCGCGGCCGGGCCGGAGGCCGGCGGCTGCGGCCCGGACTGCGAAGGCGCCGGCGAGGGCGACTGCCGCGGCACGGGAGGGTGCTGCACGGGCCGGGCGTACGGGTTCGGCGCCGCCGCCCCGGTGCCCTGCGGATAGCCGTACGCCGGCGGGTGCGGCGGCAGTCCGTACCCCGCGGCCGGGCCCGCGCCGGACTTGAGCCGCTCGTAGTGCCGGGTCTCCGCCAGCACGTAGTACGTGATGGACCCGACCATCACGAGGGTGACCCAGCCGAGGATGGTGAAGCCCACGGCGTCGGTCATCTCCCCGTTCTCCGGGGTGGAGACACCGGCGAAGACCATCATTCCCACGTTGGCCGCGACGGTGGCGCAGAAGAGGACCCAGTCGACCGGCTTGCGGGTGACGATCGCGAGCCGCAGCATCGGCACCCAGGCGAGCAGGCTGCAGCTCAGCACGGCCGCCGCGATGAAGACCACGCGCAGGGTGATCAGCGTGCCGTCGGAGGGACGGCCGGCGGGTGGAGGCGGGTAGCCGTGGCCGTGGCCCTGCATGGCTGCTCCTGGGACTGGTGCGTTCACTGGCGTGAGTTCACGGACTGCTCGTCGGACGAGGTCCGAGCGTATACATCGACAGCGACATCCGGCCGTGGGTTGTACCGAACCGTTGTTGAACCGATCACGCCGCGACCGGTCCCGGATCCGGCCGCCGGCCCCGCCCGTGCCAGGACGGCCGGTCGCCGGCCCCCGGGCTCGGGGCGGCCGGCCGGCCGCGGGACGCCGTGCCGCACCGCCGTCGTCACCGCACCGCCGCGGGACGCCGTGCCGCACCGCCGCGGGACGCCGCGACGCCGCGACGCCGACCGCGCGGGTCGCACGTCGCCGTACCACGCGGGTCGTGCGTCACCACCACGCCCACACCGGTGCCGGGGACCACCCAGGACGTGCCACACCACCACGCCAACACCGGCGCCGGGGACCACCCGGGACGGGCGTCACCGCCGCTCCCGGCTCAGGCCTCGACCGTGCCGTCCGCCAGCCCGTCGTACAGCCCCTGCACCAGCTGCCCGCCCAGCCGGCCCGCGAGGCGCAGCGCGGACTCGAACTCGGCGAGCGCCCGGAAGCGGTCCCCGTAGCGCCGCTGTTCGGCGAGCGGCAGGCGGGGCAGCTGGAGACGGCGCACGTCGAGCCGGGTGGCGGTGGAGGCGTAGCTGCTCGCCTGACGGTTGTTCGCGGTGCCGCGCAGGAAGCCGGCGAGGAACCAGGGGTCCAGCGCAGCCGGATCGGGCCGCAGCAGCTGCAGGTTCCGGCCGAGCGCGGCTCCGGCCGTCGCCTCGTCGACGACGCGGGCCGACGGGCCGACCCCGAGTACGGGCACGACGACGTCCCCGGCCCGGACCAGGACCGGCTCGACGGGCTCCTCGCCGGGTGCCGGACCGTCGGGGAGCGCCCCCGAGGGTGCGGTGCCGTCGAGGACGTCCTGTTCGGTGAGGACGGGCACCGGACCGGTGCCCGTACCGCCGGACCGCAGCTCGAGGGCTCCCGCACGGACCAGTTCGCCGACGGTGGTGCCGGGGCGGACGGCCGACCCCTCCGCCGTCGGCGAGGCCGCCTCCGGCGTGAGGTCGCGGGTGAGCCTCAGCGTCTCGGCCAGCCGATCGCGCACGTCGATGAGTTCGGCCGCGCCCCCTCCGGTCGCGGGCGGCGGCAGATGGCGGGCCGGGGCCAGGTCCACGTCGTCGTCGAGGAGTTCGATGACCGGCACGGAGCGGCTCCTGCCGGGCCGCTCCTCCACGCTGCCGTCGCGATCGAAGGGCAACCAGGCGCCGACGACCGCACGGTGCACGGCCGGCCAGTCGAGTTTGTCGCGCCCGCCGCCCGGCTCCGCGAGCTCGGCGGTGTCGACCAGGAGCAGTTCCTGCCCGGGGCGGTCGCCGGCGACCGGACGGCGCAGCACCCAGAGGTGGAGCGGAATGCCGTACGGCGGCGCAGCCCCCGCGGGGAGGGAGACGACGGCGCGCAGCGCCCCGCGCCGCAGCAGGTCCGCGCGGACCCGGCGGCCGGACTTGCGGGACGCGACGGCCGGCGGCATCAGCAGCACCGCAGTGGCGCCCGGGCGCAACCGGGCGAGCGCGTGCTGCACCCAGGCCAGTTCGGACTCGGTGCGGGCCGGGAAGCCGTACTCCCAGCGGGGGTCGTAGGCGAGTTCGTCGTGGCCCCAGTTCCGCTCGTTGAACGGCGGGTGGCAGAGCACGGCGTCGGCGGTGACTCCGGGGAACGCGTCGGCTCGGAGGCTGTCACCGGCGGCCGCCCGGATGTCGGCGTCGCCGTGCAGGGCGAGACGGAGCGCCGTGAGCGACGCCAGTTCGGGGTCGGCGTCCTGGGCGTACAGGGCGGCGGGCTGCCTTACGGCACGCAGGAGTTCGCCCGTGCCGGACGCGGGGTCGAGAACCGTCCTTCCCGGGGTGTCCGCCCCGGCGAGGGCGGCCATCAGCTCGGCCGGTCCGGCAGGGGTGAGCGTGAACTGGCGGGGGTTGGCGTCCAGGTGCCGGCCGAGCAGGAACTCGAAGGCCTGGCGGGCACCGATCTCGGCGGCGAGCTCGGCAGCGCCCCGCAGGAGGGGCACGGAAGGCTCCAGTTCGGCGGGGCCCGGGGTCGGCACGGCGGCACGCCTTTCGCCGAAGCGGGCCTTGAGCACGCCGTCCAGCGCGGCGGGGAGCCTGGCGATCAGCCGCTTGTCCGACACGACCGCCAACTCCAGCCAGGCCGTGGGCCGGTCACGTACGAGCAGCAGCACGCGGCCGGCGTGCCCCAAGGCGTTGACGGCCCCCGCCGGATGGCCGGAGAGCTGCTGCCAGACCCTTTCCCGCAGCGGCACCTCCGCGAGCTTCCCCTGGACCCGCAGCCACTGCTCGACCTCCTGCAGTGCGAAGGAGGGGCTGGTCTCGGTGCCGCCGATGGGCTTGGGGAAGTCGGCGTGCCGGCGCCGCCAGTTGCTGACCGCGGCTCGCCCGACGCCCGCCAGCCGGGCGATTCCGGCAGCCGTCACCTCTGCTGCGTTCTCCGGCACGGGCTGCTCCTGTTCTCCGTCGGCGACTCGCCGGCGCTGATGTGACACCGAGCATAGCGATGACTGCGCGACGGAACGCTTCACAGTGTGCGTGAATCCAAACGCCGTGAACAATGTTGACTCGGTTCACAGGCTCTGCTCTTATTGACCCGTCGCACCGCCGGACCGTCGAACGGGCCGGACCACGCAGCGCCCCGTTGGCCGCTACAACAGGCGCCGATGACACGTTCCCTGGAGGACACCCATGTCCCAGTACACGCAGCAACCCCAGTTCCCGCAGGCGCCCATGCCGGCCGGGCCGGCCCGCAACGGTCTCGGGACCGCCGCGCTGATCCTGGGGATCATCGGAGCCCTGTCCGGGCTGATCCCGCTCCTCTTCTGGCTCGCCGGCATCCTCGGCCTGATCGGGCTGATCCTCGGCCTCTCGGCGAAGGGCCGGGTGAAGCGCGGCGAAGCCACCAACAAGGGAGTCGCCGTGGCCGGCATCGTGCTCGGCCTGGTGTCCCTGGTCCTGTCGGTGGTCGGCGCGGTCATCACGTTCAAGGCCGTGGACGAGGCGGTCGACGAGATCAACAAGGTCACGTCCGGGTCGTCCGCCTCCAGGAAGCCCTCCGGGAGCGACGAGCCGCTGGAGAAGGCGAAGGACGGCGAGGACGCGAGCGGCAAGGCCCTCGCCGCCGGCGACTCCGCCGTCTACGACGACGATCTGACCGTCACCGTCTCCGAGCCCGCGTCCTGGACACCGGGCGAGTACGCCATCGGCCACACCAAGGGCAACAAGGCGTACAAGGTGACCGTCACCATCGAGAACTCCGGCAAGGAGAAGTTCGAGGCCGCGCTCGTGACCGCCGAGGCCCGCGCCGGCAAGGACGGCGTGAAGGCCGAGTCGATCTACGACGGCAAGGTCGGCGAGCCGTTCACCGGCACGATCCTGCCCGGCAAGAAGGTCACCGCCGTCTGGGCCTTCGACGCCCCCGCCGACGCCGAGAACCTGACCGTCGAGGTCAGCCCCGGCTTCGCGTACGACGCCGGCGTCTGGGACCTGAAGCTCTGAACCTCGCCCCAGCCGTCACGCCCACCCAGCACGACCCGCCCCACCCCCAGCCCCCAAACGGAGAAGCCGTCATGCCCGCCGTCCCGCCCTCCCGCGTCAAGCACCTCGCCCTCGCCTCGCTGTGCGCCGCTTCCGCCCTCGCCCTGTCGGCGTGCGGCCCCCTCGACGGGACGGCCGGCGACGGCAAGCCGAGCGCGGAGTCCGGCCCGTACCCCGGCCTCTCGGGCCCCGAGATCCTCAACAAGGCCATCACCACGACGAAGAAGGCGACCTCGCTCAGACTCAAGGTCACCATGACGACGGCGGACGGCCCGGTCCGGGGGGACCTCGCGGTGGACACCAAGGGGAACTGCGCGGGAACCGTCCAGATGGGCGCGGAGGGCACCACGGAGCTCGTCAGGACCGGCGACACGGTCTACCTGCGCTTCGACGAGAGGATGCTGCGCTCGCAGACCAAGGGCGGCTCCGAGGCGGAGACCCGGGCCGCCCTGGACACGCTCCTGGGCAAGTGGGTCCGGGAGAAGGCCGACGCCCAGGACGCCAAGGACCTCGCGCAGTTCTGCGACCTCGACAGCTACCTCGAAGGGTTCGAGGCCGACGACACCGAGGCGAAGCGGGCCGGCGGCTCGACGGTCGACGGCACGCCGACGGTGGTCCTCAGGGAGTCCTACCGGGGCGAGAAGGCCACCGCCCACGTGGCCGCGAAGGGCACGCCGTACCTGCTCCGCTTCCAGGTGACCGGGGGCGCGGAGCCGATCGACATGACCTTCTCGGAGTTCGACCGGCCGGTGCCCGTGAAGGAGCAGGCCGAGAAGGACATCGTGGACCTCGACTGACACGGGTCCGCGAGGAGCGGGGGGGGGGACAGCCGGGAGGGCCGCAGGAGGGGGCGGCCTTCCCGGCCTCTCCGTATGCGGGCGGCGAGGCGAGGCCGACAGTCCTTCGCTCTCCGTCCGCGCGGCCACGGGGCCGACGCCGGTACTCAGCCCTCGCACTGACGCAGCATCATCCGCTTGTCCGCAGACGTCACCGGCAGTTCGTACTTGAGCGCCACCTGGGCGAAGCGGACCGCGTACGCGCACCTGATCTGTTTGCTGGGCGGCAGCCACGACGCCGGTCCGGAATCGCCCTTGGCCGAGTTGGCACGGCCCTCGACGGGCAGGAGATTGAGCACGTCGTTGGCGAACCGCTCACGCTTGCTCTCCGGCCAGCGGGACGAGCCCATCTGCCAGCTGTACGACAGGGGCACCACGTGGTCTATCTGCACCTCGGCCGCCCTCGCCTTCTTCCAGGCGATGTCTTTGCCGGTGTACGGGTCGTACAGGTCCATCGAAACGACCACGCAGTCGGAACCCGCTCGGAACCGGACATGCCGCCCATGGAGCTTCAGCAAGTCGTTCCGCGTGTCACAACCGTTCCTCGCCAGCGGTACTCCGTCCGCCGTGTCCATCCACGCGTAGCCGAACTCATCTCGGTCGTAGCCCGTCCTCGGCCCACGCCCCTTCGTGGTCAGCTCCCCGATGAGGCCGCGAGCCGCGGCCTTGTCCGCGTCCGTCGTCACCGGCGCGAGCCCTGGCTTCGTGCCGTCCGGGTTGCCGAGCGGGCCGGCCGCGCGGCCCGCCGACGGACCGGGGGCGGAGCCCCCTCCATCGGGCGTGCCGGAACCGGGTCCGCAGCCCGCGAGGACGGCGGCGGACAGGACGACGGCGAAGAGCGCCGAGCGCTTGCGCAGGGAGTCGGGCACGCAGGGATCCTATGGGCTGTCCCTTGGTCCCCAACGGGCGCACGACGACAGCTGCGGCACCTCGCCGCGTTGTCGGATCGCCCGAATCCACCCGGTATGAGGGATACCACCCGCCTTGCGACGCACCGCATCTGACGCCGCGCGCTGATCCACCGGTGACGGCGGGACAGCCCTTGGGGCGCGACGGCCCGCGCGAGGACCGGATCCCGGGGAGCGCCCTCCCCGCGGGGCCGGACCGGGCCTCGGACCTCGCCGATGCCCGGTGTCGTCTCGCGCGACAGCAGGTCGATGACCGGGTGATGAAGAGGGGGCCGACCCGTCCGCCGCGGCCCGGAGGACCGGGGCGCTGCGGACCTTCGTGGTGCGCGGAGCGTCAGCCGACGCAGCCGCGCACGGAGTCGGTCGGCCTGCAGTTGTTCGGGGTGTTGAACATGACCTGGGAACCGAGGAGCCTCACGGTCCCGGACCGCCGGAAGATGCCGCCGCCGTCGATGGCGCGGGTGCCGTTGATGACGGTCCGGTCCAGCGTGGACGTGCCGACCGCGTGGTAGAGCCCGCCGCCCAGCGCCGTTCCGTCCTGCGCGGTGACCGAGTTGTCGATGATCCTCGACCGGGTGGTCTCCAGCGTGCCGCCGTCCGGGTTGTCCAGGCCGCCGCCCTGCGCCACCCCCTCGGAGGCCTCGACGACATTGCCGACGACGGAGCTGCGCAGCAGCTTCAGTTCGCTCCCCGGCCCGAGCCGGATGCCGCCGCCGCGTGCCGTGCCGCCCCGGGCCGTCACCGTGTTGCCGCTGACGTGGGTGTTGTCGACGGTCATGCGCGCGGAGTTGGTGATGCCGCCGCCCTGGGCCGTGCCGTCGGGGGCGTCGGCGACGTTGCCCCGGACGAAGCTGCCGGTGACGGTCATCCGGCCCGACGCCGGTGCGCTGTTGGTGACCGCGGCACGGGCGAACCCGCCCGGCGCGGACGCGCGGTTGTTCCTGATCACGGAGTTCTTGACGGTGCTCTGCGCCATGCCGGCGATGCCGGAGCCGAACGCGAAGCTCCGGGTGTCCTCCCTGACCCGTGCCCGGTTGTTGATCACCTGGGCGCCCTCGACCGTCAGCGGCCCGTCGTTGGCGATACCGCCGCCCGCCGCCGCGCCGCCGCGCTCGGATCCGGAGTAGGCGACGGTGTTGCCGCTGACGACCGAGCTGCGGATCGTGGCGTTGCCCGGGTTGTCGATGCCGGCGCCCTGGGCGTACAGCTCCGACTCGGCCCGGTTGCCGGTCACCCGGCTGCGGGTCAGGAACAACCGGCCGAGGTTGGCGATCCCTCCGCCGCAGGCCATGCCGGGGACGTCCGGGTAGGCCGGGCAGTCGGTCGCGCTGCCCCCGCTGATCGTGGTGTCGAGCATCGTCAGCCGCGCCGTTCTGCCGACGAGCAGGATGCGGAACCTCGGAGCCGTCGCGACGCGGGTGATCGTCGAGCCCTGGCCGTCGACGGTCATCGTGCCGGTGATCACCGGCAGGCCGTTGACCGGGTGGAAGGGGTTGGCCCCGGCCGCCAGACGGTACGTGCAGCCCGGCGCCAGCCGCAGGGTCTCCGGGGCGGCCGTGCCGTTGGCCGCGCGGATCGCGGTGAGGAGATGCGGGACCGAGCACGGTACGTCGATGACGCCGGGGGCCGCGGGCGGTTTCGGCGGCGCGGTGGGCTTGGCGGGTACGGCGGGCTTCGCGGGGCCGGGGGGCTTCGCGGGTCCCGGCGGCTTGGGCCCGGCGACGGCACCTCCGGACGCGACCGGGGAGGGGGCGGCCGCCGGCGGCGCCGGCGGCGGAGGGGCGGTGGGAACCGGCGGGGCGGCACCGGGGCCGGGAACGGCCGGAGCCGACGGTGCGACAGCCCCCACGCCGGGGGGAGCGGGGACAGCGGGAGCCCTCGGCACCAGGGGGGCCGCGGGCACGGACGCCGGAGGCCGCTGCTGCGGCGGCGGAGGCGACGGGGCGGCTCCGGCGGCAGTGACGGGGACCGTGACCAGCGCGCCCGCCACGAGACCTACGACGGCCGGAACGTGCTGACGAGACATCAAAGGCTCCTCACTGCTGGGGCGGTACGGCCGGCCACCGGGGACACAGCCCTCGCGAGCCAAGCCGAACACGTCCCGTTCCCGTCGTCGCCCCGGCCTGATCCGTCCGGGCGAGCCGTGCCCCGAACGGACGACGACGCCCGCGCACCGCGGCCACGGGCCCCAGGCGGCAGGCGCCGCCGCGAGCCGCTACGGGCCGCGCGAGCAAGCCACCGGGATCGCCGGCCTCGTGGCGAGGTTTGCCCGTCGAGGAGCGGTGTCCGGCGCATGGAGGTCCCCCCGGACCCGGCCGAGACAAAGGGTCGCAAGGCGCCGGATCGACCTCGCAGTGGGCCTACTCGGTCGATTCGGCAACGCCGCGAGTGGCCGTGCCGGGCGTCGCGACGGGGTGGACGTCGCCTGACGCGGCACTAGGAGCCGAGGATCGACGTCAGGAACTCGCCCGTCCACGCCAGCAGTTCACGCCCCACCACCGGCTTGCCGCCGATCTTGCCCGTCGTCGGCCGGGGCACCAGGACCTGCTGGACCGCGGGCTTGATCACCGTGCGCGGGTACAGCCGCTTCAGCCGCAGCTCCTGCGACTCGCGCAGTTCCACCGGCGCGAAGCGGATGTTCGGGCCCTGGAGCACGATCTCGCCGACCCCGCAGGCCCGGGCGAGCATCCGCAGCCCGGCGACCAGCAGCAGGTTCTCCACCGGCTCCGGCAGCTTGCCGTAGCGGTCGACGAGCTCCTCGCGCACCGCCCTGACGTCCTCCTCCGAGTTCGCGGCGGCGATGGCCCGGTACGCCTGGAGGCGCAGCCGCTCGCCCGGCGCGTAGTCGTGCGGGACGTGCGCGTCGACCGGGAGCTCGATCTTGACCTCCAGCGGCGGCTCCTCCTCCGCGCCGCCCTCCAGGGAGGCCCGGTAGTCGGCGACCGCCTCGCCCACCATGCGGACGTACAGGTCGAAGCCGACGCCGGCGATGTGGCCCGACTGCTCGCCGCCGAGGAGGTTGCCCGCGCCGCGGATCTCCAGGTCCTTCATCGCGACGTACATGCCCGCGCCCATCTCGGTGTGCTGGGCGATCGTCGCCAGCCGCTCGTGCGCGGTCTCGGTGAGCGGCTTCTCCGGCGGGTAGAGGAAGTACGCGTAGCCGCGTTCCCTGCCCCGGCCGACCCGGCCGCGCAACTGGTGCAGCTGGGAGAGGCCGAAGTTGTCGCCGCGCTCGACGATGAGCGTGTTGGCGTTGGAGATGTCGATGCCGGACTCGACGATCGTCGTCGAGACGAGCACGTCGAACTTCTTCTCCCAGAAGTCGACGACGACCTGCTCCAGCGCGCTCTCGCCCATCTGGCCGTGGGCGGTCGCGATCCGCGCCTCCGGGACGATCTCCCGCAGCCGCGCCGCCGCCCGGTCGATCGACTCGACCCGGTTGTGGATGTAGAAAACCTGGCCCTCGCGGAGCAGTTCGCGGCGGACGGCCGCGCCGATCTGCCTCTCCTCGTAGGGGCCGACGAACGTCAGCACCGGGTGGCGCTCCTCCGGCGGGGTGGTGATCGTCGACATCTCGCGGATGCCGGTGACCGCCATCTCCAGGGTCCGGGGGATGGGTGTCGCGGACATCGTCAGGACGTCGACGTTCGCGCGGAGCTTCTTCAGCTGCTCCTTGTGCTCGACGCCGAACCGCTGCTCCTCGTCCACGACGACCAGGCCCAGGTCCTTGAACCTGGTCTCGGACGAGAACAGCCGGTGCGTGCCGATGACGATGTCGACCGAGCCGTCCCGCAGACCCTCCAGGGTCGCCTTCGCCTCGGTGTCGGACTGGAAGCGCGAGAGGGCCCGGGTGACGACGGGGAACTGGGAGTAGCGCTCCGAGAAGGTCCCGAAGTGCTGCTGCACCAGCAGCGTCGTAGGGACGAGCACCGCCACCTGCTTGCCGTCCTGGACGGCCTTGAAGGCGGCCCGGACCGCGATCTCCGTCTTGCCGTAGCCGACGTCGCCGCAGATCAGCCGGTCCATCGGAACCGACTTCTCCATGTCCTCCTTGACCTCGGCGATGGTGGTCAGCTGGTCGGGCGTCTCCGCGTACGGGAAGGCGTCCTCCAGCTCCCGCTGCCAGGGCGTGTCCGGACCGAAGGTGTGCCCGGGCGCCGCCATCCGGGCGCTGTAGAGCTTGATCAGGTCGGCGGCGATCTCCTTGACCGCCTTCTTCGCACGCGCCTTCGTCTTCGTCCAGTCCGCCCCGCCGAGTCGGTGCAGCGTGGGCGCCTCACCGCCGACGTACTTGGTGACCTGCTCCAGCTGGTCGGTGGGGATGTAGAGGCGGTCCCCGGGCTGCCCGCGCTTGGCGGGGGCGTACTCCACGAGCAGGTACTCGCGCGTGGCGCCCTGCACGGTGCGCTGCACCATCTCCAGATAGCGGCCGACGCCGTGCTGCTCGTGGACGATGTAGTCGCCGGCCTCCAGCGTGAGCGGGTCGATCTGCTTGCGGCGGCGGGTAGGCATCCGCGCGCCGTCCTTGCCCGCGGCCTTCTGCCCGGACAGATCGGTCTCCGTCAGCACCGCGAGCCTCAGGCCCGGGTCGACGAAGCCGTGGTCGATCGAGCCGCAGGCGACGTGGACGACGGAGGGGCCGATCTCCCCGAGGTCCGCCTCCAGCCTGGCGGCGATCCCCTCGCCGCCCAGCACCTCGACGGTGCGGGACGCCGTCCCGTGGCCCTCGGTCACGAAGACCGTGCGCCAGCCGTCGGCGAGCCAGCCCTTGGTGTCCGCGAGCGCGCGGGCGGTGTCGCCCCGGTAGGTCTCCGGGGCGTGCATCCCGAGCGTCAGGGTGTCGTCCGTCAGCTCCTCGTCCACGGCGAACGGCGACACGGACCACCACATCATGCCGAGCTCGCGCGCCCGGTCCCGTACGTCCGCGATACCCCACAGGGAGGCCGCTCCGACGTCGATCGGCGCCTTGCCGCCGCCTGCCGAGGCGGCCCATGACGCCTGAAGGAACTCCTGCGACGTGGCCACCAGGTCGGCGGCCCGGGTACGGACCCGCTCGGGGTCGCACACCACGGCCATCGAACCCTGCGGCATCACGTCGAGCAGCAGCTCCATGTCGTCGACGAGGACGGGGGCGAGGGACTCCATGCCCTCGACGGCGATACCCTCGGCGATCTTCCCCAGCAGTTCGCCGAGCTCCGGATGGGCCTCGGCGAGAGCCGCGGCACGCCGCCGCACCTCGTCGGTGAGCAGCAGCTCACGGCACGGCGGCGCCCACAGTCCGTGCTCGGCGACCTCCAGCGAACGCTGGTCGGCGACCTTGAAGTAACGGATCTCCTCGACGTCGTCGCCCCAGAACTCGATCCGGAGCGGATGCTCCT
The DNA here is from genome assembly GCF_027460265.1 of Streptomyces sp. WMMC940. Lineage (NCBI taxonomy): Bacteria > Bacillati > Actinomycetota > Actinomycetes > Kitasatosporales > Streptomycetaceae > Streptomyces > Streptomyces sp. WMMC940. The sequence continues at coordinate 4,499,409 of NZ_JAPZBC010000001.1, read as the reverse complement.
CGGTCGGCGGGAAGACGTCGAGGATGCCGCCGCGCACGGCGAACTCGCCGCGCTTCTCCACCAGCTCCACCCGCGAGTACGCCGCGGCCGAGAGCCCCGCGACGACGTCCTCCAGGTCGGCGGTCCGCCCGGTGCGCAGGGCCACCGGCTCGAGGTCCCCGAGGCCCTTGACCTGGGGCTGCAGCACCGACCGCACGGGGGCGACGACGACGCTGACCCGCCCGGTGGCCGGGTCGTCCGTGCTGGGGTGCGCGAGCCGGCGCAGTACCGCGAGCCGGCGGCCGACGGTGTCGGAGCGGGGCGAGAGCCGCTCGTGCGGCAGGGTCTCCCACGAGGGGTAGTCCACGACCGTGTCCGGGTCGAGAAGCGACCGCAGCGCAGCGGCCAGGTCCTCGGCCTCGCGGCCGGTCGCGGTCACGGCCAGCACGGGCCGGGATGCCTCGCGGGCCAGGGCGGCCACGGCGAAGGGCCGGGCGGCCGGCGGCCCGACCAGGTCTACGTGGGGCCGGTGACCGTCGCCCGCGGCCTTCACCGCTTCGACGAGGGCGGGGTCCTTGACGACGGCGTCGAGCAGACCGTGCAGGCTCATGAAGGGTTATCCGTCCGGGGTTCCGTAGGAGGGTGGGCAACGCGAACAGCCCGACACGTCTGGGGTTCCCTGTGTCGAGGACCAGGGCCGGGCCGGGGATCTCCAGGGTACGCCCGCCGGAAATCCCGCGGGGCGGGTAAACCGGGGCCCGCCCCCGGTGCGTATACCGCGTGAGATCTCACCACCCGACCAGCACCACGGAGCCGCATGTGACCGACGACGAGTTCGAGGAGTTCTACGCACGCTCCGTGAAACAGCTGGTCGGCCAGGTGTACCTGATGACCGGCGATCTCCACGAGGCCCAGGACGTCGTCCAGGAGGCGTTCGTCCGCGCCTGGGGACGACGGTCGGCCCTGCGGGCGGACGCCGGTCCGGAGGCCTGGATACGGACGGTCGCCCGACGCCTCGCGATCAGCCGCTGGCGGCGCGGGGTACGGGCCGCGGCGGCCTGGCGGCGGCACCACCAGGAGGGCCGGGCACCGGCCGTGCCGGAGCCGGACCCCGGCACGGTCGCGCTGGTCGCGGCGCTGCGGCGGCTGTCCGAGCGGCAGCGGCGGGTGTCCGTCCTGCACTACGTGTGCGATCTGTCCGTGGACCAGGTGGCGGCGGAGACCGGAATGGCCTCCGGGACCGTGAAGTCGCATCTGTCCCGCGCGAGGGCCGCACTCGCACCCCATCTCGACGACGCGGCCGACAGGGTCGGCGCGACCATGGCGGAGGAGCACGGTGTCTGACTTCGACGAGCAGGAAGCCCCGCTGGCGGAGGCGCTCAAGCGGGCCGCCGCGACGGGCGGGGCACTGGCCGCGCCCGCGCCGCCCGGCCGCGTGGCGGCGCTGGGCGCCCGTCACCGGGCGCGCCGCACGGCGGTCGCAGCGGCCTGCGCGGTGTGCCTCCTCGCGGGCGGCGCGACCGTGGCCGCGCTGCAGCTGACCCCGCGGTCCACGGCGCCGGCCGCGCCACCGAAGCCCGTGGACTCGGGCAACGGCACCTCCGCGACGCCGGCCACGCCCTCCCCCAGCGCGTCCACGCCCCCCGCGTCGCCGCCGCCCGGGATCCCGGCGGTACCGCCCGGCTCCGCCTCGCCCTCCGTACCGCCGCCCGGCCCGGCCGGCGGTCCCACGCCGAGCGCACCCCCCACGTCCACGGGAAGCCCGGCGCCCGGCGCGGGCGGGTCCGCGACCCCGGGCAGCGCGCGGGAGCCCACGGTCTCCGGCAGCCCGTCCCCCGGCGGCCGCTGACGGGCCCCCGTCGGTGACCGCGTGCGAGGCGGCGACGACCCCGGCCCGGTGAGCGTGGAGGACGCTCACCGGGCCGGAGCCCTCATCCTACGGACAGCCCTCAATCGGTGGCGATGGCGTTGAGGACGTTCATCCGGCCGGCTCGGAACGCCGGCACGAGCGCGGCCACCAGTCCCACGAAGGCCGACCCGGCGAAGACGTACAGGATCGTCGGCCAGGGGATGTCCAGGACGCCGAGGCCCTCCAGGGCGAGCAGCTTCTGCGCCGCCGTGCCCCAGCCCATGCCCAGGCCGAGGCCGAGCAGGGCGCCGAAGAGGGCGATGACGACCGACTCCAGACGGATCATCCGGCGCAGCTGGCGGCGGGAGAGGCCGATGGCCCGCATCAGGCCGATCTCCCGGGTCCGCTCGACCACCGACAGGGCCAGGGTGTTCACGACCCCGAGGACGGCCACGATGATGGCGAGCGCGAGCAGCCCGTAGACGATGTTCAGCAACTGCCCGACCTGGTCCTTCAGGTCCTGTTTGAAGTCGGTCTGGTCCAGCACCCGGTACTGCGGGTAGGGGGCCAGGGCGTCCTTCAGGTGCTGGTAGGCCTCCTTCTCCCCGCCCTCCTCGGCCTCGGCGAACATCATCATGTTCTTCGGCATCCGCTCGGGCGTGAAGTACCGCTCGGCGGTGCTGACGGCCATGTACATCGCGCCCTTGTCGACGTTGGTGTCGTCGGAGGTGACGGCCGCGACCCTCAGCTTCGCGGTCCCGCCGCCCCGGAACGCCACCGTCATCGTGTCGCCGACCTCCACTCCGTGCTTCTCGGCGTAGGTCTCGCCGACGGACATGGCGTCCTCGCCGTAGGCGGCCGCGAGTTCACCGGCGACCGTCTCGCGGCGCAGGTCCTGTGCGTACGTCGGGTCGGCGGCGACCAGCCACTCGTCGTCGGTGGACGTCCCGTCGGGGGCCGTGACGGTCGCCTTGACACCCTTGTACTCGGTGACGTGGGCGATACCGGGCGCCCTCTCCAGGGCCTGCTGCGCCTGCGGCACGATCGGGCCGTTGGTGGACTGGACGATGAAGTCGGCGCCGACGGACCTGTCGAGCTCCTCGGTCGCCGAGGCGACCATGGACGAGCCGACGACGGACAGACAGGCGACGAGCGCGAGTCCGATCATCAGCGCGGCGCCGGTGGCACCGGTCCGGCGTGGATTGCGCAGGGCGTTGCGCTCGGCCATCCTCCCCACCGGCCCGAAGACCCGCAGGACGACCGCGCCGAGGACCCGCACGACACCGCCCGCCAGCAGGGGGCCGACGACGATGAAGCCGATGAGGCTGAGGACGACGCCGACGCCGAGCCACATCGAGCCCTTGGCCGCCTCGTCGGCCCTGGCCGCCGCCCACAGTGCCGCGCCGCCGGCGCCGGTGAGCACCAGCCCGATGCCGCCCCGGACGAGTCCCGCCCTGCCGTCGGCCGGGGTGCCCGCGTCGCGCAGCGCGGCCATCGGGGAGACCTTCCCGGCCCGTCTGGCAGGGACGTAGGCGGCGAGGACCGTGACGACGACCCCGAGCACGAGGCCGATGACGGGCGTGGTCCACTTCACGGTCAGATCCGAGGTGGAGAGGTTCATGCCCATCGACGACATGAGCTCCATCAGGCCGACGGCGAGCCCCACACCGGCGCCGACGCCGGCGAGGGAGCCGATGACGCCGAGGAGGAACGCCTCGACGAGGACCGAGCGGTTGACCTGGCGCCGGCTCGAACCGATGGCGCGCATCAGACCGATCTCGCGGGTGCGCTGGGCGACCAGCATGGAGAAGGTGTTGACGATGAGGAAGACGCCGACGAGGACGGCGATCCCGGCGAAGCCGAGCATCGCGTACTTCATGACGTCGAGGAAGCCGCTGACGTCCTCGCGGCCCGCGTCGGCCGCCTCGGCCTGCGTCTGGAACCGGTACGTCCCGCCGGCGGCCGCGGCGACGTTCCTCTTCAGCCGCTCATGGCTCACCCCTGGTTCGGCGGTGACCGCGATGTGGGTGAACCGGCCCGTCCCGCCCAGGAGTTCCCGCTGGGCGGTGGCGGTGTCGAAGTAGACGACGGCCGCGCCGGGGTTGGTGACCTTGAAGGAGGCGATACCGGAGATCGTGGCGGTGAAGTCGCCGGTGACGGCGATGGTCCGCAGCTCGTCGCCGATCTCGAGGCCGTGCTTCCCGGCGGTGTCGGCGTCGACCATGACGTCGGTGGGGCCGCGCGGCGCGTGTCCGGCGGTGATCTCCATCGAACGCAGCTCGCCCCGTGTCCAGTTGCCGGCGATCGTGGGCGCGCCGTTGCTGGAGCCCATGTTCTTGTTGCGGGCGTCGACGACGGTGACGCTCATGGAGACGACGGCGCCCTCGGCGGACTTCACGCCCTCGGCCTTCTCCACCGCCGGCAGGAGCGAGGCGGGCAGGGTCTCGGGGCGGCCGCTCCGCGGGGTCTCGTCGTCGTCCTCGGCACTCCGGGGGCTGACGGTGACGTCGGCGGAGGTGACCGCGAAGAGCTTGTCGAAGGTGGTGTTCATGGTGTCGGTGAACACGAGCGTGCCGGACACGAACGCCACGGACAGCAGGACGGCGACGGCGGACAGCGCCATGCGCCCCTTGTGCGCGAGGAAGTTGCGCAGTGAGGTCTTGAGCACGGTCACGAGGTCCGCCCCCGGGCGTCGAAGTCCTTCATGCGGTCGAGGACCTGCTCGGCGGTGGGGTCGAGCATCTCGTCGACGATCCGGCCGTCGGCCAGGTACAGCACGCGGTCGGCATAGGAGGCGGCTACGGGGTCGTGTGTGACCATGACGATGGTCTGGCCGAGTTCGTCGACGGACCGGCGCAGGAAGCCCAGGATCTCGGCACCGGCGCGGGAGTCCAGGTTTCCGGTCGGCTCGTCGCCGAAGATGATGTCGGGCCGGGCGGCGAGGGCGCGGGCCACGGCGACGCGCTGCTGCTGGCCGCCCGACAGCTGGTTGGGACGGTGCCCCAGCCGGTCGGCGAGCCCGACCGTCTCGACGACCCGGTTCAGCCAGGCGGCGTCCGGCCTGCGGCCCGCGATGTCCATGGGGAGCGTGACGTTCTCCAGGGCGTTGAGTGTGGGCAGCAGGTTGAACGCCTGGAAGATGAAGCCGACCCGGTCGCGGCGGAGCCGGGTGAGCTTCTTGTCCTTCAGCCGGGTGATCTCGGTCTCGTCGAGGTGGATCTCCCCCGAGGTGACGGTGTCGAGTCCGGCGAGGCAGTGCATCAACGTGGACTTGCCGGAGCCGGACGGCCCCATGATGGCGGTGAACTGACCCCGCGTGATGTCCACGTCGACGTGGTCGAGCGCGACGACCCGCGTCTCGCCGGATCCGTACGCCTTCACGACCTGTCGCGCTCGAGCCGCGACGGCCGTACGCCCTCCGGTACCCCCGTGCCTGGGAGTGGTCACAGCCGTTGTCACGGTAAGTCTCCTATGTCGGTGAATGGCAAGGGACGAGCGCGCCGTGTGCGGTACGAGTCCGCGGGGAGGAACGGCCCCGGCGCGCTGCTGCGCAGCGCAGTTCCCGGCGGGGGTCTTCCCCGCCCCACGGCGGCTCGGGGGGCCGTGCCGCCGACGTGAGTCCACGGTAGGGAAGGCCCCGTGGCCTGCTCGTCCTCCAGCGGGACGAGCGGTCCCCGGCCGGGCGTAAGGAGATCCCCCTAGGGGGCCGCGACGCCGGAGCGGCACCCGCCCTCGAAGGCGCACCCCTCCCCGGGTGGGAGCGTGAGGTGAGAGAGCGTGTCCCGCAGAGATACATGCACAGGGAAGGGATCTCGAAGGGCGTGGCGGTCGATCTCGCCTTCGTCGGCGCCGCGGCGACCGCGGCGATCGCCCTGCTCGCGCTACTGCTCGCGCCGCGCAGGTTCCCGGTCCTCACGGAACCGCGACCGGACCTCTGACCTGGGAGGGCGTCGTGTGCGGGGCGTGACACGACCGTTGCCAAACCTACATACCTCCCAGTCGGTAACCCCTTACGCCAGCCCAGTACCGACAAGTAACGTACGCCTCCACCCCCCTGACCCCCTCGCCCCCGCGCGCCCGCGCACGGGGGAGCCCGGCCGCCCTCGGGCCGCCGCAAGGAGCAGCACGATGTCGTACGACCCCTACTTCCCCGATCCCCCCGGCCCGGCGAGGCAGCCCTGGCAGGCGCCGCAACCACCGCCCGACCGGGGATACGGCGATCCGTTCGGCGACCCGTTCGGTGAGGCGCCCGCCGCCCCGTACCCGGACCCGTACACCGAGCCGTCCGGCCACGCCCCGGACGACCAGCTGCCCCGACTGCGCTCCGGCTACCGCAGGCTCCGCCGTGTCGCGACGCTCACCGCGCTCGGCTACTTCGTCCTCTTCCTCGTCCTGTCCGGCTACGCACCCGACCTGATGACCGACGGCATCAGCGGCGGCCTCACCACCGGCGTACTGCTGGGCCTCCTCACGCTGCCCGTGGCCCTGGCCGCCATCGCCGTCTACGAGCGCATCGCCCGCGAGCGGGTCGACCCGCTCGCCGCGGCCATCCGAACAGCCCACGAGGAAGGGCACGCCACGACGTCCGCGGACCGGCAGGCCGGCCGGCAGCGCCCCGGCGGCTCCGCCTGGGACCGGCCCACGGGAGGCATGCGCATATGAGCGGCTTCAACTCCGACGCCCAGACCATGTCCTTCGTCGCGTTCATCGCCGTCATCACCGTGACGCTGCTGCTGTGCGTGATGACCGGACCCGACCGCGACGACCTGGGCGAGTTCTACACCGGCTACCGCTCCCTGTCCCCGATGCAGAGCGGCCTCGCCATCGCGGGCGACTACATCTCCGCGTCGACCGTGCTCGCCACCATCGGAGTCATCGCCCTCGTCGGCTACGACGGACTCACCCTCGCCCTGAGCACCGTGCTCTCCCTGGTGCTGATGATGTTCCTGCTCGCCGAACCCCTGCGGAACGCGGGCCGGTTCACCATGGGCGACATCCTCACCCGCCGCGCCCCCGGCCCGGCCGTGCGCATCGCCGCCTGCGCGGTCACCCTCGCCGCACTGCTGCCCCTGGTGGTCTTCCAGCTCGCGGGCGCCGGTGACCTGCTCGCCTTCGTCCTCGGTTTCGACGCCGAGGGGTTCAAGACCGGCGCGATCGTCTTCCTCGGCGTGCTGATGATCTCGTACGCGGCCATCGGCGGAATGAAGGGCACCGCCTTCATCCAGATCGTCAAGACCGTCGTGCTGCTCGGCTCCGCCACCGTCATCGCCGTCCTGGTACTGGACCGCTTCGACTTCAGCCTCCCCGGGCTGCTCGACGCGGCCAAGAAGGGCAGCGGGGCGGGCGACCTCTACCTCACCTCCGGACTCCAGTTCGGCGGCGACGAGATCGACATGATCAGCGCCCAGCTCACGGTCGTGCTCGGCGCGGCGGTCCTCCCGCACATCACGATGCGCATGTTCACCGCCCGCAGCGCCACCGCCGTACGGCGCTCGATGTCCTGGGCCGTGTCCACCGTGGTCGTGACCTGCCTGCTCCTCGCCCTCATCGGCTTCGGCGCCGCCGCGATCGTCGGCCACAAGAACCTCGTCCTCGCCGACCCCCAGGGCAAGACCGCGTTCCTGCTGGTCAGTCAGGCCGTGCTCGGCGCGGACGCCAACACGTTCGAATCCCTCGTGTTCACCACCGTGGCGACGGCGATCTTCCTGACCCTGCTGGCCTCGGTCGCCGGCATCACCCTCGCCTGCGCCAACACCCTGGCGCACGACCTCATCGCCCACGGACTGCGCCGGGCCACCGTCTCGCACACCGCCGAGATGGCCATCGCCCGCGGCGCCGCGGCCGGCGTCGGCCTCCTCGCCATCGCGCTCGCGGCCTTCGTCCAGGACTGGAATCTCCAGGCGCTGGTCACGCTGTCCTTCTGCATCGGCGCGTCCGCGGTCGCCCCGGCGCTCGTCTTCAGCATGTTCTGGCGCCGCTACACCCGCCAGGGTCTGCTGTGGACCCTGATCGTGGGCACCGGCACCGCGATCCTGCTGATGACCGGCAGCAACCTGGTCTCCGGCTCGCCGCAGTCCGTGTTCCCCGACCACGACTTCAACTGGTTCCCCTACACCACCACGGGTCTGGTGTCGGTCCCCGCCGGCTTCCTCGCCGGCTGGTACGGCAGCATCCGCTCCCCGCGCGAGGCGTCCGCCCAGCGCGAGCGGTACGCCGAGATCGAGCCGGTGATCCTCGCCGGCGCGACGACGGGCCCCGGCGACACCCCCTGACCCCCGCCTAACCGGACCAGGGCCGTCCGGCGCTCCCGGGAGGAGCCCGGACCAGGGCCGTCCGGCGCTCCCGGGAGGAGCGGCGAACGGCCCGGCGGTCGGGGCCTCCGACCGGCGGTTCCCGGGAGCGGTCCGGGTCCGAGGCGAAGACGGGTCCGGGGCCCCGGACCGAAGAGGCAGCGGTCCGGGGGCGACGCGACCGCGGCCCACGGGTCCCGCCCGCAGCGCGGCGATCGCGGCCCGGGACAGCCGCCCGCAGCGCCGCGTCCAGACCCCATCCGACCGCGGAAGCCGGTCAGTCCCGCGAAGGCGGCCGTTCCACGAGGCTCGCCAGGCCCTCGCGGATGTGGTCCAGGTGCGCGTGGATCTCCTCGGCGCGCCGCACATGCTCCCGCAGGACCCGGTCCGTCTCCCGGGAAACACGCGCCGCCCGCACAGCGGCCTCCTCCACGACACGCGCCGCCAGCGCACGCGCCTCCTCCTCGCCGCGGCGGGCCGACTCCTCCGCCTCGGCGAACGCGCACAGCGCCTCCGACAGCCGGGCCTGCGCCCGCGCGGTGAGTCCCCCGTAACGCTCCGCCGACTCCGCGTCCCGGGCCGACAGTTCCCGCTCCGCCTCGTAGCGGCGGGACACCCGCATCCGGTCGAGCTCCTTGAGCATCCCCGCCGCACGGCATCTGGACGCCTCCAGAACGGCCATCGCCTCACCGCGCTCCGCCGCGGCCTCCACCCGGGCGGCGTCGCGCAGTTCCTCCGCCGCGGCCCGCGCCGACAGGACCGTCCGCCGAGCCCGCGAGTCCGCCTCCTCACACGTCTGGCCCGCCCGCACCGCCGCCAGCTCCCGCACCCGGCGCGCCTCGGCCTCCGCCGCCTCGCAGGCGGCCCGCGCCTCCTCCCGCGCGGTGGACAGCACGGCCGCCGCCTCCTTCTCCGCCAGGTCGAGGACCTCCTGGGCACGCGGACCGAGCGGCTCGTACGTCGGCGGCCCCAGCGCCTCGGCGAACTGCCGCAGCGACACCGCCTCGGCCGCGAGCTCCTCGACCACCCGGGTCAACCGCGCCGCCCGTCGCCACGCGTCGTCCCGCTCCCGCGCCAGCGCCTCGACGTACCGGTCGACCTGGTCCAGCCGGTAGCCGCGGCCTCGTACGGTGACGAACCCGCCATGAGCCGATCCCGCATTCATCCCTGGACTCCTCTCGGAGCGGTCGACGCGGGAACATCGTGCTGGATCGCGGCGAAGCACCCATGACGCGACACTCCGCCACACGGAAGCGGGTGCCCGACCGGAAAGGCAGATCGGGCGCCCGACGGCGCACGCTCCGGCGCACGGACGCTGCCCGCGCCGCCGTCGCAACGGCTCCCGGCCGCGGGCGCCCTCGTCACCGACCGGCCGCCGGGCCCTCAGCCGGCGACGGCATGCGGGCACGACCACCGAAGGGCTCGGCGACCGGGCCGTCGGCGGGCCGGCCGCCGAGCGGCGCTCAGCGGATCAGATCAGTCCGTCCCACATCTGCTCCAGCAGTACCGACCACCAGCTCTCCGGCGACGACAGCGCCGCCGGGTCCAGCGCGGCGAGCTGCGCCTGGAAGTCGACCGTCCAGCGGCCCGCCTGCTCGGGGTTGAGCCCGAAGCGCAGCCGCCACATCCGGCCGAGCAGCGCCAGCGAGCGGGTGAACTCCGGCAGCCCGCTGTTCACGAACTGGGGCGCCATCGGCTGCCCGCCGGGACCGCCCTCCACCGGCACCGCCACGATGTGCGCGGTCCCGTACTGGACACAGATCGCCCGGCCGAAGTCGGTGCCCACGACCAGGTACGAGCCCGCGTCCGACGCCGGCTGCACCTGCCGCTGCGCGGCGAGCTCCGCCAGCGTCGGCACCACCGGCTGGGCCGGCTGCGCCCAGAAGAACGGCCCGAAGTCCGCCGGGAGACCCGCCCACACCAGCGTCCGCGCGACGATCTCCGGCACGCCCTGACGGGACACGGCCCGCTGGTCGAACCGGCAGATGCCCTGCGGCCCGAACGACCCCACCAGCTCATGCGCGACGCCCTCCGGCGGAAGGGGCGGAGCCGGCGGTACCTGCGGCAGCGGGGCGCGCACCGGAGCGGGCCGCGCCGGGCCGTCCGCGACCTGGTGCAACTCGCCCTGGTGGGTCAGCAGCTGCCGCATGCCGCCCTGCCTGCTGGCGTGGTCCTTGCCGTACGGGGCGATGCTCGTGATCCGGGCCTGCGGCCAGGTCTCCCGGATCATCCGGGCGCAGTAGCCACCGGGCAGCTCGCAGGACTCCAGCTCCGTGTGGAGCTCGAGGACCTGGTCGCTCGGGACGTTCATGGCGCGCAGCTCGTGGAAGATCTGCCACTCCGGGTGCGGCGTGCCCGGCGCCGAACGGCGGATGAGCTGCTGCTCGGAGCCGTCGGGCGCACGGTAGCGCAGCACGGCCTGGTAGCCCGGGCCGACGGTCGGCACAGCGGCCGGCGGCTGCTGCGGATAGCCGTACGCGGGCTGCGGACCGGGCTGCGGGGCGTGCGGCACCGGCCCCGGGGGGCCGGGCGGCTGCGGCGCCCCCGGGCCGACCGGACTCGGATTCGCCAGCATCGTCGCCGCATGATGCACCCCACCCGGCGGCGTACCAGGAACCCCCGGCGGACCAGGAGGCCGCGGCACACCCGGACCGTCCGCACCCACGTCCCGCCCCGGAGGGCCGGGCGGCTGCGGCGCCCCCGGGCCGACCGGACTCGGATTCGCCAGCATCGTCGCCGCATGATGCACCCCACCCGGCGGCGTACCAGGAACCCCCGGCGGACCAGGAGGCCGCGGCACACCCGGACCGTCCGCACCCGCACCCGGCGGCTGCGGTCCGTCCGGGCCGAGCTGGGAGACCATCTGCGTGGGCACGTAACCGCCCGCCGGCGCAGCGGGCCCCGCCGGAGCCGGCGCCGCACCGGGCCGCCCTCCCGGAACGCCGGGCGCACCCGGGGGCGGCGGAGTCGTCTGCCCGGAGACGCGCGCACCCCGCGGCGGCACCGTGGCCTTGCTCGTCGCGGCGTCCGCGATGTCCCCCGCCGAATGCGGCGCGGGAGTGCCCTGAGGCGGCGTGGCGGCCGCACCGGCACCGCGGTCCTGCGGGTCGAGGGCGGGCGACACCGCCGTACGCGGCAACTGGCTGCCGCCCGACATGAGCGCCGTCGGCGCGTCCGCACCCACCGAGGGCGGCGGGGTGTCCTCGTCGTCCGCACCCGCCAGCGGCGGCGCGAACACCGTCGCCGGCAGCGGAACGGAACCGTCCTCCGAGCCGGCGTTCGTGTCCGTCCCGGCCCACGGCGTCGCACCCGCGGGCACGGCCGGCACTCCGTCGGAAGCGGACGGCTCGTGCTCGTCCCCACCGGTCCCGCCCTGCGGGCGTCCCTCGCCCGAGGCGGCCGCTCCCGCGGCAGAGGGCTCCGGAGACGCGGAAGCCGCCGCCGCACCCGGCCACGCACTCCCGCCCACGTGCGAACCACGGCCGTTCGTGACGCCGCCACCGGTCCCGTCCTGAGCGGGCACCGCGTCCCGCTCCGACGGCACGGCGCCGGCACCCGGCCCGGCACCCGCCGAGGCGTCCACCGCGGACGTACCCGCCGCCGTCACGCCCGCCTCGCCGCGCGCACCCCGCTGATCCGGAATGCCCAGCCTGTCCGCCGCGTCCTGCAGCCATTCCGGCGGACTCAGCAGGAACGACGTCTGATTCAGATCGATCCGCTCCGCCGGCGCCGCGGCCGGAGCCGCACCCGCCCCGGGAACGCCGTACTCCTCCTCATAGCGGCGGATCACCTCACCCACCGGCAGCCCCGGCCACAGCGTGGCCTCCCCGCTGTCCCGGGCGATCACCATCCGCTGCCGGCCGCCGTCCGACGTCGGCCCCTCGGGGCGGTCCTCCGCCCACACCACGAAGCCCAGCTCGAACTCCCGCACCCGCACCTCGCGGTGCTGGTACGCGGGCAGATCGCCGTTGACCCACTCCTCCGCGCGCTCCTGCGCCTGCGCGAACGTGACCATCGAGAAGCTCACTCCCCCACCGGGACGGCGCGCGCGAAGCCGCCGTCCACCATCAGGTTCGCCACGGTCTCCAGCTCCGGCGGATTCCCCGCCAGCCGTTCCAGGAACGCGTCGAAGTCCTCACCACACGGCAGCAACAGGCGCTCCACCCACTCCGTCACCGTCAAGCCGTCCCGGTCCCGTGCGTCGTCGTACGCGCAGAACCACACCGAACCCACGTCCGCGCCACGGACCTTGACCGCCAGCAGACCGCCCTGGACGAAACCGACGCCCAGATAGTCCTTCGTCAGATGGTCCCGCAGGCACTTGTTCACATACAGCAGGTCGTTGACCGCCGCCTCCTCACGCACCGTGAAGAACGGCTGGTCCACCAGCAGCCCCAGCTCCGCGTCGAGCGCCGCACCCACCGGCGCGCACCCACCGGCCGCCTTCAGGAACGAGCGGTACGCACCCGGCAGGCGGTACCCCAAGTCCTCCTCCACACCGAGCAGTTGCTGTTCCGACACCGACACCGCGCCCTTCGGCAGACCGAAGTGCGCCGGCCGCGTCTCCTGCAGCGGACGGGTCCCGCGCTTCCCGTGGTCCACCACGGTCGTCGCCACACCGCCGTGATGCCTCAGCAGCGCCTTCACCTCGACCGGCACCAGCTCCAGCCGGCGGCTCCCCGCCACGTGGTGCCACGTCCATCCGTGCGGTGTCGCCACCGGCGGAATCGTGTCCCACAGCTCATGACCCGTCGCGGCCAGAACCGCGTTCGCCGACACGTAGTCCGTCAGCCGCAGTTCGTCGACGCCGAAACCCTCCGGGGGCTCGGCGATCTCCGCCGCCGCCCGCGCATACGGCGAGAAATCCGGAAAACCGCGCTCATCCACCCGGACACCCATAGGATGCCGAGCAGCCCTCACCGGATCCGGGAAGTGAACGACCTGCCCGGCGTAGGCCGCGTTCGGCGGCGCTGCGATCTCCCGGCCCTGGGGGCCGGGAGGTGCCCCCAGCCCGATCCGACCTGTCGTCATGGCGGTATGCCCCCTGCTGCGTCCGGCTGGTTCACCACAGCCTATGCGGTGGGGCGACAACGGCCACCGCCCCTCCGCTCCCGTAACGAACCGTCACACCCGCGTGACCCTCAGCCCAAGACCGACGACACGGATACACGTTTCAGCCACCCCGCTTCCGCACCACCCGCCCCATTTGGCAGGCTGTCCCAGCAACTCGGGGGATTGCAGGGAGGGACAACAGCACCATGCACACGGCACCGCAACCGTCGCCATCAGCCACGACAGGCGACCCCAGGCTCAGCTGGAGCAGCGCGGAGGCCGCAGCACGCCCGCCCGTACTCCGCTTCCGCCGCGACGGAATCCTGCCCACCGTCGCCGCCGCGCTCTCCGTCCGCGGCACGATCCTCACCTGCACCGCGGCCAAGGGCGACCAGGCCCCCACCCTCCACCCGCTCGTCCAGGACTTCCTCGACACCCTCACCAGCGGCCAGCGCGAACGCTTCACCGGCCGGTGCCCCGAAGCCATCCTGCTCTCCCGCCACATCGGCGCCACCGACGCGGCACGCTCCAAACGCGCCCAACGCAAACCCCTCACCCCCGGCGAAGCCCGCCGCGCCCTCAAGCACGCCAAACTCACCACCCGGCGCATCCGCGAGGACGGCGACCCCCTCCACGGCAGCTACGCCGCCCCCTGCCGCTCCTGCACGGCGATGCTCGCCCACTTCGGCGTACGCACCGTCGACCCCACCCTGAACGAGAACGGCTGAACGCACACACATGCCCGACCACCCCCTCAGCACCACCCGTTTCCCCGTCGCCGTCGACGCAGCCCTGCGCGACGCGGGATGGCAACCGGGCCGCTGGGACATCAAACTCGCCGAGCACTGGGCCGACACCCTGCGCGCCCACGTCTCCCCCGGCGGCCACCGGCACGCCGTCTTCCCCGCGGCCGTCGAAGCCTGGGCCGAATTCGGTGCCCTCCACATCACCCCGCCCGGACCCGGCCGCCAGACCGCACCGGCGGCCCTCCGCCTCGACCCCCTCGCCGGACTCCACCTCGCGCGTACCCTGAGCGACCTCGGCCGCGCCCTCGACACCGAGATCGCCCCCCTCGGAGAAGAAGGCGACGCCCAGGCCGTCCTCGCCATCGACACCGAAGGCCGCGTCTACAGCGTCGACCACACCGGCGACTGGTACCTCGGCCCCGACCTCGACCAGGCCCTCGTCACACTCGTCAACGGCAACCAGCCCGCCCGCCTCACCACGTCCTGAGCCCCGGCCCCGCGGCACGGGGGCACCACAACCCCGGGGCGGCGCAGGCACGGGGCACCACAACCCCGGGGCACCGGGACGGACAGCGACGGACAGCACAAGGCCCGGCGGGGGCGACCACCCCCGCCGGGCCACCACGGCACGGAACACCGGCCCACCGGACCGGACCAACAGAGCGCCACCCCGGGCGGCCGGCCGATCCCCCCGGCACACCGGACCGGCCGGTTCACCGAGAACACCGGACCGACCGGCCGATTCCCCCGGGCACACCGGACCACCCCGTACGCCCGGAACACCGGGCCACCATCGCGCGGAAGCCGAAGAGCGCCCGCGGACGCTCACACCACCGACGACTCCACCGGCAACTCCATCGGCAGCACCGCCGACACCCGAAAACCGCCCCCGTCCGTCGGCCCCGACACGAACACACCGCCCAGCGCCGACACCCGCTCCCGCATACCCACCAGACCGTTGCCCCCGCTCGGCAGACCCGCGTCCGCCGCACCCCGCTCCGACGGACCGTTCTCCACCTGCATCGCGATCTCCGCATCACGATGGGCGACCCGCACCCACGCCTTCGCACCCGCCGCATGCTTGTGCACGTTCGTCAACGCCTCCTGCACCACCCGGAACGCCGTCTGCTCCACCTCCGGCCGGTACCCGCGCGACTCACCGTGCACCGAGAACTCGACCACCATCCCCGCCAGCCGCGACTGCTCCACCAACGAGCCGAGATCCGCCAACGACGGCCCCTCAGCCGTCACCTCGGCCTCGGCGGCCTCGGCGGCAGCCGCGGCCGCCGCTCCCACCGCCGCCAACGGCACCGGCTCCGCCGCCGCCCGCGCCGCGACCTCCTCGCCCGACCGCAGCACCCCCAGCATCTCCCGCAACTCCGTCAACGCCTGCCGGCCCATGTCCCCCACCAGGGCCGCGTTCTTCACCGCCTTCTGCGGATCCTTCAACGCCACCGCCTGCAACGCCGCCGCATGCACCACCATGAGACTCACCCGGTGCGCCACCACGTCGTGCATCTCCCGCGCGATCCGCGTCCGCTCCTCCGTACGCGCCCACTGCGCCTGCTGCTCCGCACGGTCGGCCAGCAGGGACAACTCCTGCTCCAGACTGACCGCACGCTCCCGCAGGCTCTCCATCAGCCGCCGCCGCGCCCCCACGTACAGCCCCAGCAGCAACGGCGGAGCGGTCAGTCCGATCGACATCACGACCGACACCACCGGCACGTACCAGGGACCCGGATCGAAATCGGCCGTCGCCACGTCCTGCCGCGTCCTGACGAACGTGACGATCAGCGTCCCCAGCAACGACATCCCCGCCAGCGCCGCGATCACCCGCCGCGGCGCTTCCGACGCGGCGAGCGTGTACAGCCCGACGATCCCCATCAGGAAGCCCATCTCGGCCGGCGTGATGGCGATCGACACCAGCACCACGGCGACCGGCCAGCGCCGGCGCAGCACCAGCACCGACCCGGCGAGCAGCCCGAAGACCACCCCCACCGGAACGGGCAGCGCTGCCGTCTCCGAGAACCGCACCCCCTCCAGCGCGCACTCCGCCGCGGACACGAGACCGAGCCCCACGTCCAGCACCGCACTCCGCCGCCGTCCCCACCACAGCAGGCTCCGCGGCGACGCGTCGTCCGCGGAGTCCTGGTGTGCCCCCGTTGTGGTCATGCCTCCCAGACTACGAAAGCGGTCGAGCGATTTTCCGGCGGCTTCCACAGCACGGAACGTGATCGAACGAGGTCACAACCCGCGACGACCGCTCGAACAGGTGAATCGACCACATCTTCGACCCGGATGTCCGCATTCCGGACGAACCTGGGCGCATGACCTCCACGACCGGCCCGTACGCCGACTTCGAAGGCCTCCGCAGACAGGCGATCGCGCTGCGCCGCGAAGGCCTCAGCCTCCGCCAGATCCGCGACCGGCTCCACATCGGCAACAACGACATCCTCAACCGCCTCGTGAAGGGGGAGCCGCCACCCGACTGGACCAGGCGCCCGAACGCGAAGGACGACCTGCGGGCGAAGGCGCGCGAGCTCCGACTGCAAGGGATGACCTACGACCAGATCCAGGTCGAGTTGGGGTGCTCCAAGAGCTCGATCTCACTGTGGGTGCGTGACCTGCCGGCGCCGGTCCGGCGCACACCGGCCGAGCAGGCCGGTCTGGCGGCCCGCAAGCGCTGGGAGCACGAGGGCCCGAGGAGGGAGGCGGAGCGACAGCAGGCCAAGTCCCGCGCCGCAGCCGAGGTCGGTTCGCTCACCGACCGGGAGCTTCACCTGATCGGAGTCGGCCTGTACTGGGCCGAGGGCACCAAGGACAAACCTCATGCGCGCCGGGAGCGGGTGACCTTCGTCAACAGCGACCCCAGCATGATCACACTATTCCTCGCATGGCTCGACCTGGTCGGAGTCGAGAGGGTTCGCCTGAGGTTCCACGTGATGATCCACGAGTCGGCCGAGGTACACGCCGCAGAGCGATACTGGGCCGACCTCGTCGGGGCGGACGTCGCAACGTTCGGCAAGACCACGCTCAAACGGCACAACCCGAAGACCGTCCGCAAGAACGTGGGCCCGCGCTATCGGGGTTGCCTCGTCATCCAGGTGCGGCAGAGCGCCGAGTTGTACCGTCGCATCGAAGGCTGGTGGTACGGCATAGTAGGGGCTGCATCCGCAGCCGATCCATTAAATCGGACATAACGGCAATCCCGGGTCGTCTAAGGGCAAGACGTCAGATTTTGGTTCTGATCATGGGGGTTCGAGTCCTCCCCCGGGAGCAAACATGCTCAGTGCGGGTCCTGACCTCACGGTCAGGACCCGCACTTATTTCACGCCTGTATGCCCCCGGTATCCTTCGGGTGTCCACCACCCGAAGCCGAAGGGCATTCCCGTGAGCGCCAACCGCCCGGCCGCCGTCGTCGTCCTTGCAGCGGGTGAGGGCACCCGCATGAAGTCGAAGACCCCCAAGGTCCTGCACGAGATCGCCGGGCGCTCGCTCGTCGGGCACGTCGTGTCCGCCGCCCGTGAGCTCGAGCCCGAGCAGCTCGTCGTGGTCGTGGGGCATGCGAGCGAACAGGTCAGGGAACATCTCGCCGCGCACTACGAGGGGACGCGCACGGCGTTCCAGGCGGAGCAGAACGGCACGGGGCATGCCGTGCGGATGGCTCTGGAGGAGCTGGGCCAGGCCCCGGACGGCACGGTCGTCGTCGTGTGCGGTGACACTCCCCTCCTCTCCGGCGAGACGCTGTCGGTGCTCGCCGCGACGCATGCGGCCGACGGCAACGCCGTGACGGTGCTGACGGCGGAGGTCCCGGACTCGACGGGGTACGGCCGGATCGTGCGGGACGCCGCCACGGGTGCGGTGACCGCGATCGTGGAGCACAAGGACGCCTCCGAGGCGGAGCGGGCGATCAAGGAGATCAACTCGGGTGTCTTCGCGTTCGACGGCCGGCTGCTGGCGGATGCGCTGGGCAAGGTGCGCACGGACAACAGCCAGGGCGAGGAGTATCTGACGGACGTACTCGGGATCCTGCGTGAGGCGGGACACCGGGTGGGTGCGTCGGTGGCCGGGGATCACCGGGAGATCCTGGGGATCAACAACCGGGTGCAGCTGGCGGAGGCGCGTCGGCTGCTGAACCAGCGGCTGCTGGAGCGGGCGATGACGGCCGGCGTGACCGTGGTGGATCCGGCGTCGGTGCTGGTGGACGTGACGGTGACGTTCGAGCGGGACGCGGTGGTTCACCCGGGTACGCAGTTGCTGGGCGCGACGCATGTGGCGGAGGACGCCGAGGTGGGTCCGAACACGCGGCTTCGGGACACGGTGGTGGGCCGTGGGGCGCGGGTGGACAACACGGTGGCGGACCGCGCGGTGATCGGTGAGTCCGCGTCGGTGGGTCCGTACGCGTATCTGCGTCCAGGGACGAAGCTCGGCCCGAAGGCCAAGGCGGGTACGTATGTGGAGATGAAGAACGCCTCGCTCGGCGAGGGCACGAAGGTGCCCCACCTGTCGTACGTGGGTGACGCGACGATCGGTGAGTACACGAACATCGGTGCGGCTTCGGTGTTCGTGAACTACGACGGTGAGGCGAAGCACCACACGACGATCGGTTCTCACTGCAGGACGGGGTCGGACAACATGTTTGTTGCTCCTGTCACAGTCGGGGACGGTGCGTACACTGCGGCGGGCTCGGTGATCACGAAGGACGTGCCTCCGGGTTCGCTGGCCGTGGCCCGCGGTCAGCAACGGAATATCGAGGGCTGGGTGGCGCGGAAGCGTCCTGGGAGTGCGGCCGCGCAGGCGGCTCAGGCCGCGGGTGAGGCCGTGGAGCGCGAGGGCTGACCGGAAACGGGTGCGTCAATCTCGGCGTACCGTGATACGTGCACATGATTCGGCTGGCTCGCCGCAACCAGGGACGGGCGGATCAGCAGCAGAGAACACGTCTGAGGAGACAGTGCTGTGACCGGGATCAAGACGACCGGCGAGAAGAAGCTGATGCTCTTCTCCGGCCGCGCCCACCCCGAGCTTGCCGAGGAGGTCGCCGATCAGTTGGGTGTCGGCATCGTGCCGACGAAGGCCTTCGACTTCGCCAATGGTGAGATCTACGTCCGTTTCCAGGAGTCGGCGCGTGGCGCGGACTGCTTCCTGATGCAGAGCCACACGGCTCCCATCAATAAATGGATCATGGAGCAGTTGATCATGATCGATGCTCTGAAGCGGGCCTCCGCGCGGAGCATCACGGTGATCCTGCCGTTCTACGGTTACGCCCGTCAGGACAAGAAGCACCGCGGCCGTGAGCCGATCTCGGCGCGCCTGGTGGCGGATCTGATGAAGACGGCCGGTGCGGACCGGATCCTCACCGTGGATCTGCACACGGACCAGATCCAGGGCTTCTTCGACGGTCCGGTGGATCACCTGTTCGCGCTGCCGCTGCTCGCCGACTACGTCGGTGCGAAGGTCGATCGCTCGAAGCTGACGGTGGTGTCCCCGGACGCCGGCCGGGTGCGGGTGGCGGACCGCTGGTGCGACCGTCTGGACGCGCCGCTGGCGATCGTCCACAAGCGCCGCGACAAGGACGTGGCGAACCAGGTGACGGTCCACGAGGTCGTGGGCAATGTCGAGGGCCGGGTCTGCGTCCTGGTCGATGACATGATCGACACCGGCGGCACGATCTGCGCGGCCGCGGAGGCGCTGTTCGCGCACGGCGCGGAGGACGTGATCGTCACGGCCACGCACGGGGTGCTGTCGGGTCCCGCCGCGGACCGGCTGAAGAACTCGAAGGTGAGCGAGTTCGTGTTCACGGACACGCTGCCGGACCCGAGCAATCTGGAGCTGGACAAGATCACGGTCCTGTCGATCGCGCCGACGATCGCGCGTGCGGTGCGTGAGGTCTTCGAGGACGGCTCGGTGACGAGCCTGTTCGAGGAGCAGTAGCCGACGGGCGGCAGGCCGCCCGATCCGAGATCGATTTAGGCTACGGCCTCCCTCCGGGTAGACTCATCGGGTTGCTCGGCGAGGGAGGCCGTACCCGTTTCGGTACGGCGGTCCGTTATCGACGCGCTCTTCGTAGCAGGCCAGTCGTGGCCGGGTGACTGTTCATGTTCGTCACCGCATACGAGGAGTGCACATGTCCGAGGTGAAGATTTCCGCGGAGCTCCGCAGCGAGTTCGGCAAGGGCGCCGCCCGGCGCATCCGTCGCGACAACAAGGTTCCCGGCGTTCTGTACGGTCACGGCTCGGACCCGGTCCACGTGACGCTTCCGGGCCACGACCTGCTGCTGGCGCTGCGTACCCCGAACGTCCTGCTCGCGCTGGACATCGAGGGCAGGAAGGAGCTGGCCATCCCGAAGGCGGCGCAGCGCGACCCGCTGAAGGGCTTCCTGGAGCACGTGGACCTGCTGCTGGTGAAGCGCGGCGAGAAGGTCACGGTCGAGGTCCCGGTGCAGGCCGAGGGTGAGCTGGCCCCCGGTGGCAACCTGCTCGAGCACGTGCTGAACGCGCTGCCGGTCGACGCCGAGGCCACCCACATCCCCGAGTCCTTCACGGTGTCCGTCGAGGGCCTGGAGGCCGGTGCCTCCGTCCACGCCAAGGACATCGCGCTGCCGAAGGGCGTCTCCCTGGCCGTGGACGAGGACGCGGTCGTGCTGCAGGTCCTGGCCGCGCAGGCCGAGGAGCCGGCTGCCGAGGCCGAGGAGGCCGAGGAGGGCGAGGCCGTGGCCGCCGAGGGCGCCGAGGCCTGAGCCGTACGCTCTGCTTGACGGGGTGGCGGGCCGCGCGGCCCACCACCCCGTTCTCTGTTTTCGGACTCGTTTGCGGACTCGAGGAGACGTTCATGACGACGGTCGACGCCGGCGCGCCCTGGCTGGTGGTGGGGCTGGGCAATCCGGGGCCGGGGTACGCCGGGAACCGCCACAACGTGGGGTTCATGGTCGCCGATCTGCTCGCGGAGCGGATGGGCGGGAAGTTCAAGCGGGCGGCCAAGGCGCAGGCTCAGGTGGTGGAGGGCCGGATCGGTCCGGCGGGTCCGGGGAGCCGGCGGGTGATCCTGGCGAAGCCGATGTCGTACATGAACCTTTCGGGTGGTCCCGTGGTGGCGTTGCGGGACTTCTACAAGGTTCCGACGGCGCACGTGGTGGCGGTGCACGACGAACTGGACATCGATTTCGGGGTGCTGCGGCTGAAGCTGGGCGGCGGTGACAACGGGCACAACGGTCTGAAGTCGATGACGAAGGCGATGGGTTCGGACTACCACCGGGTGCGGTTCGGCATCGGGCGTCCGCCGGGGCGGATGCAGGTGGCGGATTTCGTACTGAAGGACTTCTCCGGTGCCGAGCGCAAGGAGCTGGGCTATTTCGTGGACCGCGGGGCGGATTCGGTGGAGTGTCTGGTGACGGAGGGGCTGGAGCGCGCGCAGAGTGCGTACAACTCCTGACAAGCCTCCTATAGCGTCGGCCATGAGTTGACCGAGCGCGGTCGGGTGCCGAAGGATCGCGCCCCATGAAGCGGAAGTCCTCCGGCCGGATACTCGACCACGGCCGCCGTGCGTCCATGGCCGCGGTGGCGCTGCTGCTGCTCGTCGGCGGCTTCTGGTCGTCCTGGGGCACGGCCCAGCACGTGCTGCTGTCCAAGGGCCGTGAGCACGGGACACTCACCGTCGCCGACTGCGGCGACAAGACGTGCACGGGCCCGTACGACCCCGACGGGCCGGGCGGCGCGCGGTCGGGCATGGTCATCGAGCGGTCGGTGGCGGTGGCCGAGGGCGCGGAGCTCGCCGTGGTGGTCAAGCCGGGCACGGACGAGGTCGTGCGCACCGGCTGGCCCGGGGCTCTGCACGCATGGCTGCCCCTCGGCGGTGCGTTGCTGCTCGCCGCCTGTGTGATCGGCGGCGGTCTGCGGATGACGCGAACGGCGTGGGGGACGGCCGCTGCGGGCGGGGCGTTGCTGGTGGGCGCGTTCTTCGCGCTCTGAGCAGCGCGGACCCGGCGGCGCGACCCGCAGCGGCCCAGCCGCCCCGGACCGGCCCGGCAGCGCGACCCACAGCAACCCACCCGACCCGGACCGGCCCGGCAGCGCGACCCACAGCGACCCACCCGACCCGGACCGGCCCGGCGGGATCCCGGAAAAGGGCAGGGGGCCCGGGAGGGTTCCCGGGCCCCCTGCCGTCGGGGCGGAGGAGCGGGGCGTCAGCCCGTGTTGCGCAGTCCGGCCGCGACGCCGTTGACCGTCAGCAGCAGCGCCCGCGACAGCAGCGGGTCCGCCGGCTCGCCGCGTTCGGCGGCGGCGCGCTGCCGGGCGAGCAGCGAGACCTGGAGGTAGGAGATCGGGTCGAGATAGGCGTCCCGGATCCCGAAGGTCTGCTGGAGTCCCGGGTTGGAGTCGAGCAGCTCCTCGCCGCCGGTGACGCGCAGCACCTCACGCACCGTCAGCTCGTGTTCGGTCTCGATGCCGGCGAACACGTGCTTGAGCTCGTCCGGCACGAGGGTGTCCACGTAGTGGCGGGCGATCCGCAGATCGGTCTTGGCGAGGGTCATCTCGACGTTGGAGATGAAGTTCCGGAAGAAATGCCACTTCTCGTACATCTCCTGCAGGACGGAGTCCTGGCCGGCCTCGCGCAGGGCCCGCAGTCCGGAGCCGACGCCGAACCAGCCGGGCACGATCTGCCGCGACTGGGTCCAGCCGAACACCCACGGGATGGCCCGCAGACCGTCCAGGCCGGCGCCGCTGTCGGGGCGGCGGGAGGGCCGGGAGCCCAGGTGCAGCTCGGCGAGCTGGTCGACGGGGGTGGAGGCGAAGAAGTACGCCGGCAGGTCCGGGTCCTCGACCAGCCTGCGGTAGGCGGCGTGGGCGGCGTCGGAGACGGTGTCCATCGCGGTGTCCCAGCGGGCGAGCGCCTCGTCGCTCTGCCGGGGCGCGGTGTGCAGGGCGGACGCCTGGAGGGTCGCGGCGACCGTGAGCTCCAGGTTCTCCCTGGCCAGGGAGGGGATGAGGTACTTGTCCGAGATGACCTCGCCCTGTTCCGTCACCTTGATCTCGCCCTCGAGCGTGCCCCAGGGCTGGGCCAGGATGGCCTCGTGGGTGGGGCCGCCACCGCGGCCGACGGTGCCGCCCCGGCCGTGGAACAGCCTGAGCCTGACCCCGTAGCGGTGGGCGACGTCGCGCAGCCTGCGCTGGGCGCGGTGGATCTCCCACTGGGAGGTGGTGATGCCGCCGAACTTGGAGGAGTCGGAGTAGCCGAGCATGACCTCCTGGACGTCACCGCGGAGGGCGACGAGCCGGCGGTAGGAGGGGTCGGCGAGCATCTCGTCGAGGATGACGTCGGCCGCCCGGAGTTCGTCGGTGGTCTCCAGCAGCGGCACGATGCCGATTCTGGCCCAGCCGGCGTGCAGGTCGACCAGCCCGGCCTCGCGGGCCAGCACGGCAGCCGCGAAGACGTCGTCCGCGCCCTGGCACATCGAGATGATGTAGGACTCGATGACCTCGGGCCCGAAGCGTTCGAAGGCTTCCTTGACCGTGTGGAAGACACCGAGGGTCTTGGCGCCGGCGGCGTCCAGCGGTGCCGGGGTCGGGGCGAGCGGCCGCCGGGAGCGGAGCTCCTTGGCGAGCAGCTTCTGCCGGTACTCGCGCGGCATGTCGGCGTAGCGCCAGGTCTCCTCGCCGAGCCGGTCGAAGAGCTGGCCGAGGGCGTGGTGGTGCGCGTCGGCGTGCTCCCGCACGTCCATGGTGGCGAGCTGGAGCCCGAAGGCGGCGAGGGTGCGGATGGTGCGGTCGAGGCGGCCGTCGGCGAACAGCCCGCCGCGGTGCTCGCGCAGCGACGTCTGGATGAGGGTGAGGTCCTGGAGCAGCTCGGCGGTGCCGAGGTAGTCGCGGCCCTTCTCGTGGGGGGTGCCCTTGGCGAGCCGTTCCCGGGTGTTGACGAGCTTCTGGCGGACGCAGGTGGCCTTGAGCCGGTAGGGCTCCTCGGCGTTGAGCCGCTTGTAGCGGGGGCTGATCTCCGGCAGTCGCTCCAGGTCGGACTGGAGGGAGTCGAGCAGTTCCTCGGTGGCGCCGGCGTAGCGGATCGAGTTGGACAGCAGCGCGCGCAGCGAGTCGACGGCTTCGAGGGCGTCGGTGATTCCGTGCTCGTGCTGGAGGATCAGGACCTCGCGGGTGACATCGGGGGTGACGTTGGGGTTGCCGTCGCGGTCGCCGCCGATCCAGGTACCGAAGGTGAGGGGCCGGGTACCGGGCGGGAGCTCGACACCGGCTCGCTCCAGTTCGGCGGCGAGGTCCTCCAGGACGTCCCCCACGGCGCCCGCGTGGAGCTCGTCGAGGTAGTAGATGGCGTTGCGGGCCTCGTCGGCCGGCTCGGGGCGCACGACGCGGAGCTCGTCGGTCTGCCAGATCAGGTCGATGCTCTCGGCGAGCCGCAGGTCGTGCCGGCGGCGGTCGGCGGGGTTGACCGGGGTTTCCAGCAGCTCGGCGATGCGCCGGAGCTTGTTCAGCACGGACCGGCGGGCCGCCTCGGTGGGGTGCGCGGTGAAGACCGGCCGCACGTTGAGGTTGCGCACGGTATCGCGCAGGTGTTCGGGGTCCGCGTCCTTGAGCATGTCGGCGGTCCGGGAGAGCAGCCCGCCCTCGGCGGCGCGGCGCTCGCGCATCTCGCGGCCGCGGTGC
Source organism: Streptomyces sp. WMMC940 (assembly GCF_027460265.1). Taxonomy (NCBI): domain Bacteria; kingdom Bacillati; phylum Actinomycetota; class Actinomycetes; order Kitasatosporales; family Streptomycetaceae; genus Streptomyces; species Streptomyces sp. WMMC940. Next base: position 4,474,844 of record NZ_JAPZBC010000001.1, on the reverse strand, counting down.
ACCTGCTCGGTGACGTTGGCAAGATGGAAGTAGGTGGAGAACGCACGCACCAGCTTGGCGGCGGTCTCCAGGTCGGTGTCCCCGAGCAGCTCCGCGGCGGCGTCGCCGTCGGACCGGGTCAGGGCGCGTACGCGTTCCACGAGGTCGAGAAGTTCGGGGCCTTCCTGCCGTACGAGGGTCTCGCCCAGCAGATCGCCCAGTCGGCGGATGTCGGAACGCAGCTCCGCGCTGGCGGATGTGGTCTGGTCGGCACTGCTCACAGGTGCGGCTCCTTGCAGTGTTTGAGCACGTCTGGAGGTTTTCCGGAGGCTTTGCGGACCACGCTGTCCGACGACTCCAGGATAGGTGTCCGTTCACTCGACGTTGTCCACCACCCTCTTGCCGCGAGGCTTCGCGCTGCCATACTTACGACCCCGTAGGTTACGGTTCCGTAGCCGGACGGTTCAGCCGCACCCTCACCCCCCAGGGGACACCCCATGACCACGAGTCCCGATGTGATCGACGACGCCCGGAAGTCGTCCGCGCCCGATCTTCCCTCCGCCACGCTGGGCGGCGACAGCAAGCGTTCGATCGAGCAGATCGCCCTGCTGATGTTCATCACGGTGCCCTTCCTCGCGCTCCTGGCGGCGATCCCGCTGGCGTGGGGCTGGGGTGTGAGCTGGCTCGACCTCGGCCTGCTGGTGGCGATGTACTTCATCGGCTGCCACGGCATCACGATCGGCTTCCACCGCTACTTCACCCATGGCTCCTTCAAGGCCAAGCGGCCGCTGCGGATCGCGCTGGCGATCATGGGATCGCTGGCCGTGGAGGGTCCGCTGGTGCGCTGGGTGGCCGACCACCGCAAGCACCACAGGTTCTCCGACGCCGAGGGCGACCCGCACTCCCCCTGGCGTTTCGGCGAGACGGTCCCGGCACTGATGAAGGGCCTGTGGTGGGCACACATCGGCTGGATGTTCGACGAGGAGCAGACGCCGCAGCACAAGTACGCGCCCGATCTGATCAAGGACCCGGCGCTCCGGGCGATCTCGCGCCAGTTCGTGATCTGGACGATCGTGTCCCTGGCGATCCCCCCGCTGGTCGGCGGTCTGGTGACGATGTCGTGGTGGGGCGCGTTCACGGCGTTCTTCTGGGGTTCGCTGGTCCGGGTCGCACTGCTGCACCACGTGACGTGGTCGATCAACTCGATCTGCCACGCGGTCGGCAAGCGCCCGTTCAAGTCGCGTGACCGTTCGGGCAATGTGTGGTGGCTGGCGGTGCTGTCGTGCGGTGAGTCCTGGCACAACCTGCACCACGCCGACCCGACGAGCGCCCGGCACGGCGTCGAGCGCGGGCAGATCGACTCCAGCGCCCGGCTGATCCGCTGGTTCGAGAAGGCGGGCTGGGCGTACGACGTGCGCTGGCCGAGTGCGGACCGGATTGCCGCCCGGCGCCGGAAGGAAGCCGCGGAGGCGGCATGATTGAGGGCGTGGCGATCGACGGCAGCAGCACCAGCAGCAGCAGTGAGAAGCCCCGGCGTGGGCGCAGGGTCCGGATGACCGGGGCGGAGCGCCGCCAGCAGCTGCTCGACATCGGTCGCACGCTTTTCGCCGCGAAGGGCTTCGAGGGCACGTCGGTGGAGGAGATCGCGGCGAAGGCCGGGGTGTCCAAGCCGGTGGTGTACGAGCACTTCGGCGGCAAGGAGGGCCTGTACGCGGTCGTGGTCGACCGCGAGATGCGCCAGCTGCTGGACATGGTGACCGGGGCGCTGACCGCGGGGCATCCGAGGGAGCTGCTGGAGCAGGCGGCGTTCGCGCTACTGGACTACATCGAGACCTACACGGACGGTTTCCGCATCCTGGTCCGTGATTCGCCGGTCGCCCAGTCCACGGGTACGTTCGCGTCGCTGATCAGCGACATCGCCACGCAGGTCGAGGACATCCTGGGCCTGGAGTTCAAGGCCCGCGGCTTCGACCCGAAGCTGGCGCCGCTGTACGCGCAGGCGCTGGTGGGGATGGTGGCGCTGACGGGCCAGTGGTGGCTGGACGTACGCAAGCCGAAGAAGGCGGAGGTCGCGGCCCACCTGGTGAACCTGGCCTGGCACGGGCTGGACGGGCTGGAGCAGAAGCCGCGGCTGATAGGGCACCGCAAGAGCTGAGCGGCAGCGGCGCCCGGCGGGCCGGTCGCGGCGCGTCGGGGGCATGCGCGGGCGGAGGCGCTCGGCGTGACGCCCACGCGCCGCGCCGACCCCCGCGCGCGCCGCGCCGACCCCCGAGCACGCGCCCCGCGCGGCCGGCGTCCGGTTCCCCGCTCGCCGCGGGCGGGTCCGCCGGCCGTGCGGCCGGGCCGATCACTCCACCGGCTCCAGGAACTCCAGCCGGTTGCCCACCGGGTCCCTCGAGAAGAAGCGGCGGTGCCCGGGGAGACCCTCGTCCCGGACGACCTCGGCGCCGTGGGCGAGCAGGCGCTCGGCGAACGTCTCGATACCGGTCACCCGCAGCCCCGGGTGGGCCTTGCGTGCGGGCCGGAATGCGGGGTCGACGCCGAGGTGCAGCTGGACGTCGCCGGTCCGGAACCAGCAGCCGCCGCGGACGGCGAGCGACGGCGGCTTGGCGATCTCGGTCATTCCCAGGGCGCCGACGTAGTACGCCCGCAGCGCTTCCTCGGAGCCCGCGGGCACGGCGAGCTGGACGTGGTCGAGAGCGGTCAGCACAGGTTCGCGTCCTTTCCCGACGGGCCTACCGCGGTTTGCGGGCCACGGCGAAGATGCGGCGGAACGGGAAGACCGTTCCGTGCGGCCCGGGCGGATAGGCCTTGCGGAGCAGATCGCGGTACTGGGAGAGGAACTCGTCGGTGGCCTCCTCGTCGCCGTCGAGCGTGGTGAGGACCGGGCGCAGCGCGGTGCCCTTCACCCAGTCCAGGACGGGGTCCTCGCCGGTGAGCAGCTGGAGGTAGGTCGTCTCCCAGGTGTCGGCGGCGCAGCCGAGGTCGGCGAGCCGGAGGAGGTAGTCGGCCGGGTCCAGCACGTGGACGAAGCGGCGGCCCTGGTCGGCGAGGCGGTCGCGCCACTGCGGGGTGTCGCAGAGCTCTCCGAGCAGCGCATGGCTGGGCGAGGTGAAGTTGCCGGGCACCTGGAAGGCGAGTGTGCCACCGGGTGTGAGGCCGTCGATCCAGGTGGCGAAGGACTCGGGGTGGTTGGGCACCCACTGGAGCGCGGCGTTGGAGACGATGAGGTCGTAGGGCTCGTCGGGGGTCCAGTGGGCGGCGTCGGCGGGGCGGAAGTCGATCCAGCCGCCGCCGCTGGTGGTGCCCGCGTACTCCTTCTCGGCGCGGGCGAGCATCTCGGGCGACAGGTCGAATCCGGTGATCCGCGCGTCCGGCCAGCGGTCGGCGAGGAGCACGGTGACATTGCCGGGGCCGCAGCCGAGGTCGGCGATACGGGGCGGGCGGTTTCCGTGGGGCAATTCGGGTATCCGGCCGAGCAGATCGAGGAACGGGCGGGTTCGATGGCCTGAGTGACGGAGATACTGCTGTGGATCCCAGGTTGGAACGGAATGCATGTTCGATCCCCCTTGCAGGAACGTTCGCCGGAACCGGAGCAGGGGTTCCGGCCCGACCATGCCCAATAGTCCATCCAAATATATCTTGACGTCAAGAGACTTCATGTCGACAGACCCTCTACACTGATCGTCATGGAGGACGAGGTCGACCGACTGGTCGCTGCCTGGCGCCGCGAGCGCCCCGACCTCGACGTGGAGCCGCTCGAGGTGCTCAGCCGCGTCTCCAGACTCGCACGCCATCTCGACCGCGCACGCAGGATCGCCTTTGCCGAGCACAATCTGGAGCCCTGGGAGTTCGACGTCCTGACGTCGCTGCGGCGCGCGGGGGCGCCCTACCAGCTCTCCCCCGGCCAGCTGCTCACCCAGACCCTGGTCACCTCGGGCACGATGACCAACCGCATCGACCGGCTCGCCAAGAAGGGCCTGGTCGAGCGGCTTCCCGATCCCAGCGACCGTCGCGGCGTGCTGGTGCGGCTCACCGCCGAGGGGCGGGACCGCGCCGATCAGGCGCTCGCCGGACTGCTTGCCCAGGAACGCGCGATCCTGGGCGAGCTGTCCCGTGCGCAGCGCGGAGAACTCGCCGGTCTGCTACGCCAGTTGACCGCCCCGTTCGACAACGTCCCCGGCTGAGGGGGCGAGTTCCGCGGGGCCGACCCCGGCCCGGCGGGCCAGCGCCACCGCGGCGAGGGTCGAGTGGACTCCGAGCTTGCCCAGGACGTTCTGCATATGGGTGCGCACGGTGTGCGGGGAGAGGAACAGCCGCTCCGCGACCGCCTTGCGGCCCAGTCCGGCCACCATGCACCGCAGCACCTCCCGCTCGCGCGGGGTGAGCGACTCCACGAGCCGCTCGCTCTCGGAGCGGTGCTTGCGCGCGGCGGTGAGCTCTCGCAGCACGCCGGTGAGCAGCGCGGGCGGCAGGTGCGTCTCGTCGCGCAGCACGCCCCGGATCACCGTGAGCAGCCGTTGCAGGGAGCAGTCCTTGGCGACCCAGCCGGAGGCACCGGCCTGGAGCGCGAGCGCGGCCCGGCGCGGGTCGTCCTTCTCGGCGAGCACGACCGTACGGACGGCGGGGCGCGCGGTGCGGACCGCGGCGACCAGGGAGATCCCGTCGACGAAGCCGTCGCCGTTGTCGGGGACGGCCCGCGCCACCACGGGGCCGCCCGGTGTCGTCGCGATCCCCAGATCGGCATCGACCAGCATCACGTCGAATCTGCGCCCCTCGGTCGCCGCGCGCTCGAGGCAGCGCAGCGCGGCCGGGCCGCTGCCCGCCGCGGCGACCTCGACGTCCGGCTCGGCGGCGAGTGCCGCCGCGAGGGACTCGGCGAAGATTCGGTGGTCGTCCACGACGAGGACCCGGATACGAACCACAGACACCCCCAGGCTGCGTTTTCCGGCGGAGGCCATGCGTCGACGGGTACGGCGCCCGACAGGAGTGGGTGGGCCGCCGCGGCCGCCGCCGCGATTGACCGATACCCCGCCCCGGGCGTCGTACCCGACCGTCTCGCCCCCTGATCAGCACCGGCCCCCACCGGTGCACCTGCTTCAGAGTACGGCCGACGGCCCTGAGGGGAAGGGCATTTGCAGAACTGGCTGGACGCCGTGTTTAGGGTGTGCCGCATGTTTCGTTTTGAGACAGAAGTCGACAAAGAACGCCTCGGCCTGCTCGGTGAGAGGCTCGAAGCCGCCAACGCCCAGCGCTCACCGGCGATGCGGGCCCTGGCGGTGAGCCGGCACAAGGACGAAGTCCCCCTGCAGGTCTGGGTGGTGGAGGAGGCGACCGGCGAACTGGCCGCGGGTCTGACGGGCCGCACCTGGGCGCGCTGGCTCCATGTCGACCTCCTCTGGGTCGACGCCCGGCACCGCGGCGCGGGCCTGGGCTCCCAGCTCCTCTCCGCGGCCGAGCGCGAGGCCCGCGTGGGCCGCGGCTGCTCCTGGTCCCGGCTGGAGACGTGGGACTTCCAAGCGCCCGGCTTCTACCGGAAGCACGGCTACGAGATCGTCGGCCGGGTGCCCGACTACCCGCCGGGCGTGACGGAGTACCTCCTGGCCAAGCACCTCGGCTGAGTCGACGGGCGCGCCGGCGCACACCGGGAAGCGTCGGGGCTCGCCGGGGCAGGCACCCGCCGGGCGTTCGGCCGGGCACGGACCCGGCGCGAGGCGGGCACGGGACCGGCGGAGCTCGGCTGCGGAACCATCGCGAGGCGGGCACGGGACCGCCGGGCGTTCGGCCGGGCACGGACCCGGCGCGAGGCGGGCACGGGACCCGCTCGGTCGGGGTCAGCCCGGCCGATCCGACGCGCACCCGTGAGGTGTCGGTCGAGCCGGCGTTTCGCAGCGACCGCGGTGTGCGGGAGGGCGAACGGCATGACGAAGCCGTCGTTGAAGTCGGTGCACTCGCCGACCGGACCGACCCTGCCCGGCGCGGCGCGGACGCCCTCGGACCCGTACCCGTACCGCTCCCGGAACGCTCGGGGACCCTCACCCGCCCGCCTGCCGGGAGCGGGCGAAGTCCCAGGCGTCGGCGACGATCCCCGCGAGGTCCGGCCGCGACGGGGACCAGCCGAGCCGCTCCTGCGCCGCGGCGGAGGAGGCGACCAGGACGGCCGGGTCGCCGGCGCGGCGGGCGGCGACGGTCTCCGGGACCGGGTGGCCGGTGACCTTGCGGACGGTCTCGACGACCTCACGTACGGAGAAGCCGTTGCCGTTGCCGAGGTTGCAGACCAGATGCTCCCCGGGGGTGATCGCGTCCATGGCGAGCAGATGGGCCTCGGCGAGGTCGGCGACATGGATGTAGTCCCGCACACAGGTGCCGTCCGGCGTCGGGTAGTCGTCGCCGAAGACGGAGATCGTCTCGCGGGTGCCGAGCGCGACCTGGAGGACGAGCGGGATGAGGTGCGACTCGGGGTCGTGGCGCTCCCCGGAGTCGCCGTAGGCACCGGCGACGTTGAAGTACCGCAGGGACGCCGCCGCCAGTCCGTGCGCGGCGCACTCGCCGCCGATCATGTGGTCGACGGCGAGTTTCGTGGCGCCGTACGGGCTGGTCGGCGTCGTCGGGTCGGACTCGGTGATCGGCGTGGAGACCGGCTCGCCGTAGGTGGCCGCCGTGGAGGAGAAGACCAGCCTGCGGACCCCCGCGGAGCGCATCGCGGCGAGCAGCGCCATCGTCCCGCCGACGTTGTTCTCCCAGTACCTGCCGGGTTGCGCGACCGATTCGCCGACCTGCGAGTACGCGGCGAAGTGCAGGACGCCGTCGTACGACGGGCCGATGTGACGGGCCGCGTCCTGGACCCGGCCCTCGACGAAGACGGCACCCCCGGGGACGGCCTCGCGGAATCCCGTGGACAGATCGTCGAGGACCGTCACCTCGTGCCCCGCCTCCAGCAGGTGCGCGGTCACCACGCTGCCGACATAGCCGGCTCCGCCCGTCACCAGGTACTTGCTCACTCGCTCGCCACCTCTCGCAGTCGCCGGGCTGCTGACTCCGGCGGCACATCGTTGATGAACACGCTCGTGCCGGACTCGTAACCCGCGAGGAACGTCGGCTTTCCGGAAGTTCGGCGGACGGTGAAAAGCTCGAGGTGCGGCGCGAAGTCCTCGCCGCCCGTCGCGCGTGCGCCGTCGTGGAACGGGGCCTGGTGCCAGGCGGCGGTGTACGGCGTCGGTGGCCGATCGGCACCGAAGATCCGGTCGAAGCGCCTCAAGAGTTGCAGATGGACCTGTGGGAACTCTGTGCGCGCCGCGTCGTCGAGCGCGCGCAGGTCCGGCACCCGGCGGCGCGGGTACAGGTGCACCGGCGGGTGCCGTCCTCTTCGTGCGGAGCGCCTCCAGGATCCCATTCCGCACTCAGCATGACCGCACCCGACAGAGCACGAGCCGACAGGCTCGCCAACGACGGGGTGAGTACGGATGGTGGGGCGCGGAACACCTCAGCCGTCAGCATGCCGCGCAGCGCCGTGCGCCCTCAGTCCACGTCGAGGTCCGGGTCGGCCGGAAGCGGCGGGCGGCTCGCCGCGTGGTCGAGGAGGCCCGTGCGGGCCGCGAGGGCCGCGGCCTCCAGCCGGGAGCCGACGCCCAGTTTCATCAGCACCCGCTGGACGTGCGTGCGTGCCGTACTGGGGGCTATGCCCATGCCCGCGGCGATGAGCCGGGTGTCCTCGCCCTCGGCGACGCGCACCAGCACCTCCACCTCGCGCGGGGTCAGCATGCGCAGCAGTCGCTGGCCCTCGTCGTCCGGCTGGGCCGCAGGGTTGAGCAGGTCCGTGAACGCGCCCTGCAGCAGTTGCGGCGCCACGGCCGCCTCGCCCGCCCGCGCCTTGGCCATGGCCCGCTCGACGCCCTCGATCCGCTCGTCGTGGCGCACATAGCCCGACGCGCCGGCCGCGAAGGCCGCCGCTATCCCCCGCGGCGACGGCACGGGCCCGAGCACCACCACGGCGACCTGCGGACGCTCACGCTTGATCCGCACGATGGGGTCGAAGGCGCCCGGCTCCGCCGGTGCCGCCGTCCCGAGCAGGCACACCTCGGGCGCCCTGCTCACCACGAGTTCGGCCGCCCCCGCCGTCGGCGCCGCCGCGGCGAGCACCCGGTGTCCGCGCAGTTTCAGCGCGGAGGCCAGCGCCTCGGCCAGCAATCGGTGGTCGTCGACCACCATGAGCCGCACACCCATCGAGCAACCCCCCATACCCCTGGAGCCGGCCCCCCGCCCCCAGTACTACTGACCCGGCAAGCTACACGCTTGTTCGACGTCGCGCTGCCCTACGCATCAGAAATCCCTCGGATCGGTGAAATGCGTGTCGTTCGGGGCAAGTTGACGAACGACTGAGGTCCCCCGACCGTGCGGTCGGGGGACCTCAGTCGCTCGTGCACCGGTGGTTCAGTTCGTGCTCAGGGAGAGCACCAGGTACTCCTGTCGCGAGGCCGATCCGCTCCGCTTGCTGAGCATGGTCTCGGAGATGAACAGCCGTCCGTCGGCGTAGAGGATCTCCGAGTAGTCCTCGCTGAAACTGGACTCCGCCTCTCGGACGGACTCGTCGGACGGGATCTCCAGCAGCACCGTCTGCTTGAAGGTGCCGCCGTCGATGCTGACGATCTGCCCGCCCTTGTCGTACGGGGGCCGCTTGTAGGCGATGAGGTTGCCGCCGTCCATCCGCAGCGGCGAGATCGTGTACCGGTCCCCGGCGTCCGCCTTGTCGGCGGTCGGCTTGCCCGTGGTCAGGTCGAAGGACACGATCTCGTTGGTGTCGCCGTACTCCCCGCTGCCCTCGTGCTCCTCGGTGGGCAGGTACAGGCGGTTGTTGCCGACGACGATGTGCCGGCAGGTCTCGACCTCGGTGGAGCCGCAGCGTGCGGCGAACCGGTCGGCGTCGGCGGAGATCTTGACCTTCAGCTTGCCGGTCTTCTCGTCGACGACGAAGAAGTCCGAGATGCCGCTGCCGTCCCCGGCGGTGTCGCCGACGTCGGCGGCGACCACCAGGGGCTTGGTGGACACGATGCTCGCGTACTCCACGCCCGTGGGCATCTTGTACGAGGAGACCGGCGCGCCGGTCTGCGCGTTCAGGGACTGGATGACGACGTACTGGCTGCCGTAGTCGCCGCACTTGCGGGCCGCCACGAGGGCGGGACCTCCGCCGTAGCCCATGTCGTAGCAGTTCTCGGCGTTCACCTGGGGCTTCCACCGGACGGCGCCGGTGGCGAGGTCGAACGCCGCTCCGCCGTCGGTGCCGCCCGCGGCGACGGTACCGCCGCTGAGGGTGACCTCGTTGAAGCGGGCCTTGTCGTCACCGGACCCCGTGGCCGACTTGCTCCACAGCAGCTTGCCGGTGGTGAGGTCGATCGCGCCGACCTCAGTGCACTTCTCGTAGTTCCGGGGCGGCTTGCGCTTGGCGGGCTCGAAGGCGATGGCCGTCTTGTGGTCGGCCGTGGCGTGGCGCGAGGCGGCGCACACCTGGCCGGGAAGCGGAAGGGTCCACTTCACCGTGCCCGTGGTGAGGTCGTGTCCGACGACGGAGTTGATGCCGGTCTTGACGTACAGCGAGTCCGTGACCCACGAGCCGCTCACGTCGGTGACGTCGGTGACCTTCGGCTGGGGCAGCTGGAAGGCCACCTTGGCCGCCGGGTTGGACGGCGCCTTCTCCTTGCCGCCGCCGAGGGCCTTGTCCTTGCCGCCGTCCGCGCCCCGGCTGGAGCCCTTGGCGTTGCCGCGCTCGTCGTCGCCCTTGGCCGCGGCGTACCAGACGCCCGCGCCGATGATCAGCACCACGGCGACGACCGCGGCGATGATGATCTGCATCTGGGTGTTCGGCTTCTTGCCGCCGGGGCCACCCGGCTGCGGGCCGTACGGCGGCTGGGTGGACTGCCCGGGGGAGCCGTAGCCGTAGGGCTGTCGGCCCATCGGCTGCGCCGGGAGGCCCGGTGCCTGCGGGTAGCCGTAACCGGGGGGCTGACCGGGCGGCGTCTGCGGATAGCCGTAACCGGGCTGCGGCGGCGTGGTGGGCGCGCCGAAGCCGCCGGGCGTGGGGTTCCCACCAGCGAGGCCGGGGGCAGGGTCCTGCGGCGCGCCGAAGCCGCCGGGCGGAGGCTGCGCAGGCTGCTGCTGGGGCGGGTTGGCCTGCTGCGGGGGCTGTCCGGACGGCTGTTGCGGCGACTGGTCCGGCTGCTCGCCCAGCTGCTTCGCGGGCTGGTTCGGCTGCTCGCCCGGCTGCTTCGCGGGCTGGGGTGGTTGCGTCATTCCTGCGTACCTCTGGGGGGATGTGGGAAGGAAACGATTCGTTCCGGTGGTCCGGGTCGGGGCGTCCGGCCGGACGCGGTCACTTCCCGAAGGCCATCATCGTCTTGGTCTCCTTCTCCTCCTTGTCGTTGCTCGCACTGACCCGGCCGCTCGCGATGACGAACCGGCCGTTGTGGTACGCGAGCTTGGGGCTCCAGAAGGTTCGCTCGATCGAGGACGTCGACGCGGGGTTCTGCAGCAGCACGGTGGGCTTGCCGCCGGTCGGCGCGAGCGTCGCGACGGCACCGCCCGAGTCGTACTTCGGCTCCAGGTACACCAGGACGTTCGAACCCTCCATGCGGAGAGGGATCATCGTCTGCTCGGCGGGAGCGTCCGCACGCCACTTGCGCTTGCCGGTGTCGAGGTCGAACGCCACGACGGCGTTGGTGCGGGCCGTGCCGCCCTTCTTGGGCTCCGTCGCCATGTAGAAGGTGTCGGCGTCGGCCGCCACGCCGACGCAGCCCTCGAGGATCTCGCCGAAGACGACGAAGCCGCCGCCGCAGCGCGGCTGGTAGCGGTCCGTGCCGCCGTCGATCTGCGAACGCAGCGTCCCGTTGGCGTTGAGCGCGACGACGCTCCACTTCTTCTGGTCGGGCTGCGACATCGAGACGACGAGGGGATCGACCGAATAGACCTTGTCGACCTGCCAGTTGACCGGGAGCTTGTACGTCCACCGGGCCTTGCCGGTGGTCGGGTCCAGCTCCTGGAGCTGCTCCTGGGTCTTGTCGTAGTCGCCGGTGCGGCAGGTCTCCGCGGCGATCAGCTTCGGGCCGCCCGCGAACGCCTGCGGCTGGCAGTTGCCCGGCAGCTTGCCGAAGAGCGGTGCGCCGTCGCTGATCCGGAACGCCTCGCCATTGCCCGTGCGGGCGGCGGTCACGGTGTTGCCGCTGATCGCCAGGGTGAGACTGGACAGCAGGTCGAAGGCGCCCTTCTTGGTGATCGTCTTCTTCCAGCCGGCCTTGCCGGTCTTGAGGTCGACGAGCTGCAGCTGGGTGCAGTTGGCCTTGTCGCTCGTGCCGTCCTTGTAGGCGATGACGAGCTTGCCGTCGTCGGTGCCGCGGACCGGGGCCGCGCACAGCTCGGCGGGCAGCGGCAGGCTCCACTTCTTGCTGCCGTCGTCGGCCGAGTAGCCCGCGACCTCCTTGTACATGCCCTTGACGACGATGTCGCCGGCGAACCACGGGCCGTACACCTCGGCGCCGTTGCGCGGCAGGTCGACGTCGTTCTTCGCCAGCCAGAGCACCTTGGACTCGCCGTCCTTGCGGCCGGCGTTGAGGTCGTCCACCTCCTTGCGCCCGGTGCCGTTGCCGTCGCCCTGGTCCACCGACTCGTCGCCGGTCGGCTGCGGGCCGCTGCTCTGCTTGGCGTCGGGCCTGGGGTCGTCCTCGCTGCCGCTGAGCGCGAACCAGGTGCCGCCGCCGATGACCAGGAGCGCCGCCAGGGCCGCGCCGATGATCGCGGCGGGCTTGCCCTTGAAGAAGTTGCCTCTGCCGCCGCCCGGAGGGGGCGGGACGGGCGCACCCGGGTACTGCGGCTGAGTGGGGTAGGCGCCGTAGGGACCGGGCTGCTGACCGTACGGACCCTGCTGCTGACCGTAGGGCCCCGGCTGCTGGCCATAGGGTCCCGGCTGACCGTACGGGCCCGGCTGACCGGGAGCCTGCTGCGGATAGCCGTACCCGGGCTGCGGAGCCGACTGCGGATAGCCGTACCCGGGCTGCGCGTCCTGCGGCGGGCCGGCGGGCTGTGCCGGCGGGGTCTGCGGCGGCCCCGGCGGAACCTGCGGCGGAGTCGGCAGCTGCGGCGGCTGCGCGGGCTGCTGGGGAGTGCCCTGCTGAGGGTCCTGCGGAGACCCGGAGCCTCCCTGCGGCGGTTGCTGGCTGGGTGGCTGAGTCATCAGCTCTCCCCCTTCGTGCGGCCCGCTGCCCGACCGGCCTCCCCCGCGATTCCCTCGGGCATGTGCCTTTGGAAATGGAGCGAATCGGACATGGATTCCGCAACGTCACGTCAGTCGAGCGGGGCTTCTTTCTATCACCCGGGGCATGTCAAGAAGCGGGCCGGTCCGCCCCTGTACCCAAGGGAGAACCGGCCCGTGATGCCGTTGTTACGCGACCGGCGCGCGCCGCCGCTACGCGTCCTCGGCGAGTTCGAGCCAGCGCATTTCCAACTCTTCGCGCTCGCCGGACAGTTCGCGGAGGCGTGCGTCGAGTTCCGCCACCTTCTCGAAATCGGTGGCGTTTTCGGCGATTTGCGAGTGCAGCGCGGATTCCTTTTCGGAGATCCTGTCGAGCTGCCGCTCGATCTTCTGCAGTTCCTTCTTCGCGGCGCGCTGGTCCGCCGCGGACTTCTCCGCTCCGGCGGGCTTCGCGGACGCGGCGGGCGCCGGAGCCGCGGCCTGCACGACCCTCGCCCTGCGCTCCAGGTACTCGTCGATGCCGCGCGGGAGCATCCGCAGTGTCGCGTCACCGAGGAGCGCGAGCACGCGGTCGGTCGTGCGCTCGACGAAGAAGCGGTCGTGGGAGATCACGACCATCGAGCCCGGCCAGCCGTCGAGGAGGTCCTCCAGTTGGGTCAGCGTCTCGATGTCGAGGTCGTTGGTGGGCTCGTCGAGGAAGAGGACGTTCGGCTCGTCCATCAGCAGCCGCAGCAGCTGGAGTCGGCGCCGCTCACCGCCGGACAGGTCGCCGACCGGGGTCCACTGCTTCTCCTTCGAGAAACCGAACTGCTCGCACAGCTGGCCCGCGGTCATCTCCCGGCCCTTGCCGAGGTCCACGCGGTCGCGGATCTGCTGGACGGCCTCCAGCACCCGGAGTTCGGGGTCGAGTTCGGTGACGTCCTGCGAGAGGTAGGCGAGCCGCACGGTCTTGCCGGTGACGATCCGCCCGGCGGCGGGCTGCCGTTCGCCGTCGCTGATCGCGGCATCGGCCATGGCGCGCAGCAGGGAGGTCTTGCCCGCGCCGTTCACGCCGACCAGGCCGATCCGGTCGCCGGGGCCGAGCTGCCAGGTCAGGTGCTTGAGGAGGACCTTCGGGCCGGCCTGCACGGTGACGTCCTCGAGGTCGAAGACGGTCTTTCCGAGCCGGGTGGTGGCGAACTTCATCAGCTCGGAGGTGTCGCGCGGCGGCGGCACGTCCTTGATCAGCTCGTTGGCGGCCTCGACGCGGAAGCGGGGCTTCGACGTACGGGCCGGTGCGCCGCGGCGCAGCCAGGCGAGCTCCTTGCGGACGAGGTTCTGCCGCTTGGTCTCCTCGGTCGCGGCGATGCGCTCGCGCTCGGCGCGGGCGAAGACGTAGTCGGAGTAGCCGCCCTCGTACTCGTACACCGTCCCGCGCTGGACGTCCCACATGCGGGTGCAGACCTGGTCGAGGAACCAGCGGTCGTGGGTGACGCAGACGAGGGCCGAGCGGCGTGCCCGGAGGTGCTGGGCGAGCCAGGCGATGCCCTCGACGTCCAGGTGGTTCGTGGGCTCGTCGAGGACGATCAGGTCCTGCTCGGCGATCAGCAGCTTGGCGAGCGCGATCCGGCGCCGCTCACCGCCGGACAGCGGGGCGATGACCGTGTCCAGGCCCTGCGGGAAGCCGGGCAGGTCGAGTCCGCCGAAGAGACCGGTGAGCACATCGCGGATCTTGGCGTTGCCGGCCCACTCGTGGTCGGCGAGGTCGCCGATGACCTCGTGGCGGATGGTGGCGGACGGGTCGAGCGAGTCGTGCTGGGTGAGCACCCCGATGTGCAGTCCGCCGCTGTGGGTGACCCGGCCGGTGTCGGGCTCCTCCAGCCCGGCGAGCATGCGGATCAGCGTGGTCTTGCCGTCCCCGTTGCGCCCGACGACCCCGATGCGGTCCCCCTCGGAGACGCCGAGCGACACTCCGTCGAGCAGGGCACGGGTGCCGTACACCTTGCTGACTGCCTCGACATTGACGAGTGAGATACGTACCGGGTTACCTGAGCCACGAGCCATACAAGCAGTCTAGAGGGGACGATGAAGCCACCGGTCGGCGCTCATACGCGCCTCAGCGAGGTCGGCGAGATCGGCGAGATCGGGGACGGCCGGGACGGCCGCGAGGGGGTGGAGCACCAGCGCGAGGACGCCGCCGAGATCGCGGCCAGTCGCGGTCTGCGGATTCACCGGGTGTACGAGGACAACGATCTCTCCGCATACAAGCGGAACGTCAAGCGCCCCGAGTTCCAGCAGCTCCTGAAAATCTGGAGAGCGGGTGATCCACGGCATCGTCGGGCACAACATCGACCGCATCGCCCGGCAGCCTCGCGATCTTGAGCGGTTGATCGACATCTACGAGCAGTCACGCCGCCCGCTTGATCTTCGCCATGGCGACGAACGATTTCGATCTCACGAGCTCCGACGGCCGCTTCTTCGCGCGGCTCATGGCGAACGTCGCGAACAAGGCCAGCGCCGACGCCGCCCGCCGCGTCGCACGGCAGAAACTCGCGGACGCGAGAGCGGGGAAGGCATTGCATTCAAAGGCCGGACCGCCTTCGGCTGGCGTGACGCCGAGCACGTGGACCCCGAGCAGGCAGACATGATCAAGAAGGCGCACGAGGATCTCGTGAAGGGCAAGCGGCTGGCCGCGATCCACCGCGAGTGGCGGGACGCGGGGGTCACCACCTCGTACACGGCCTCGACCCGATCCGAGCCCGCCACGGCAGCCGACTGGTCCGTCCTCGCCGAGCCACAGGTCGAGAGCGTCGCCCAGGCCGGTAGCCCGCGCCTTCGCCCGCGACTAGGGGCTCACCCTGGAGTACGACGACGCCTACCAGGAGGCCGTCATCATCGTCGCCGAGCGGGCCACGTACGTACGTCAGATTCTCGCCGACGCAGGGCCCGGTCTGATGCACCGCTGGTTGTCCCAGCGCCTACGCGACCGCTGGCTGACCGAGGCGAAACACCGCACCACGCACATCTCCTACGAGGCCGCCCGGCACAAGGAAGAGAGGAACGGCCTGTGACGGCCTACGACCGGCGACTAGTCGAGCACCTCCTGCCGACGGTGTGGGACCAGGAAGCCGCGTACGGCATCCGCAACCCCACCGCCCCGGACGCGGACATGCCGAAGGGCACGGGCGCCCCGAAGGCCGCGGGACTCTTGTTCGCGCACCTCGCCGATATCCGGCAGGCCTGGGTGACCGCCCGGGTGTCCCGGGGCGAGCGGCGAACGCTGTTCATGCGCCTGGGTCTGGGTAGCGAACGGTGGAACTCGGTCGGTCTTGTTCAGCGGCGTCCGGCGGCGAGCCGGCCGACGAAGGTGATGTCGTACCCGCTACAGGCGCGTGCTCAACGCCCGCTGCAGCCGTACTGCTTGCCTGCGACCTTTACGAAGTTCTCCATGAGCTCGCTCCACTTGGGCGTCTCGGGATAGTCCGTGTCGTCCTGGAAAGCCTGCCCGGTCTTCAAGGAGAAGTAGGTCGGTGTGCCCGAGCAATCGGCGACGATGCGTTGATCATCGAAGCCGGACACGTTCAGTCCCTCGACCGGCTGCTGCTTCTCGTACTCCGGCGAGGCCTGGATGCCGGCAAGCAGATGCGGGTCCTGGGTCGCTACATAGGTGGCGCGATCCTCGACTTCGCAGGCCCAGATGCCCTTCGCGCGATCCTGCACCCGCTCCGTGCTGCCCGCCTGGAACTTCCTCCCGGGGAACGTCAGGCCGCCCAGGCCGCACACCTCGCCGTCCTTGACCGTGCTCGGCTGCGCAGCGGCGGTGACTGCCTGCGGTGCGGCGAGCGGCTTCTCGCCCGCGCACTTGGCCTTCTTGGCCGCGTTGTTGGCTACCTCGGTCAGGAGGCGGGCGGTGGCGAGCGGGTCGGTGTCCTCCCCAAGGGACACGCGCGCGGTGGCCGGGCCCGCGTCGTTCGTGCAGGAGGCGGGCAAAAGGATCCAGCCGCCCCGCCCGTAGACCCCACCCGTGGTGTCACCGGTGAAGTACGACATCCTGGCGGCCCCGTCCACTTGATCCAGGGTTGCATCAGGCAGCGCTCCCCTCGCGCGCTCCCCGCTGACTCTCAACTCCTTCACCTCGAACCCGAGGGCGAAGGACGTGCTGTCCACGATGCAGTCGAACGTCAACGGATCGTTTGCCTCGCCGTTCAGTTCGACCCCGTCGCTGATGCGTCCGGACTCCCCGAAGGCATCGGCAGCCTTGCCGGCAGGCACCAGCCCACCGCACACACGGTCCCGCCCGAAGAGATTGGTGTTCAGCGACACATGGACACCAGCGGCCACGAGGCAGAGCGCCAAAGCAGCGATGATGGCCTTTCGTCCGCGAGTGAACCGACCCTTACTGTTCGTCATCTCATTTCCTTGTTCGCAGAGCGGTGAAGGCGTCCTCGCGCCCTGTAATAAAGCTCTGATCGGCCTCGCCCAGCGCATGCCTGTGGGCTTCCGTTCCCTTGATTCCATGTTCTTCGCCCCAGCCGTTCAGAAGCTGATTCGTTCCCGTTATGCCGGCCGAAGAGTTCGAGCTCGATTCGTAGCGGGCCGCGTCCTCGGCTGCGGCCGATACATCTTTGGAGTGCTCGTAGGTAACCGCGTCGACCATGCGCTGGATCGGGTCACCGACGATCGGAATTTGCGTGAAAGCACCGCCGATACCGTGGTACGCGTAACGCATGTCATCGTTGAGCTGGCCGATTTTGGCGTCGCGATCATCCAAGATCAAATCAGCCCCGATCGCGGTCATCGCGCCGTTCACTTCAGCTACATGCCGGGCCTTGTTGTCCCAGTCGCCAACAACGTTGTTCTGCTGACCAGCCTCTGCCTCCCTGGCAGTGCCCAGGTACTCCGCCGAGTAGAGCTTCTCGTTTTCGTACAGCAAGTCATATACGAGGACGGGATCACCGTCGGGTGTCTTGGCGTACTCGGCGTCAGAAACGCCGCGCATGACGCGGAGCAGGCTGTCCTTGTTGTTCGTGAGGTTCGACTCGTCACCGTTGTCCCTGGCATTTAGCTCGCCACCTGGGCTGGTCTCTTCAATGCCGCTCAGAATCGAGTGGGTGTCGACCGTGTAGTCGGCCAGAGCGCGGCCGAGGGGAACCTTCAGGTTCTCTGGGACCGTGTCTCCCTTGCCGTCCCGATCGAGGAGCGTGATGGTGTCCTGCATGACACGGGGCCTCTGCGGCCGAGTGGCGCCCGAACTCAGCACCCTCGGCGCCCGGTTCCCGCCCGGTGCTCGCCGCTTCGATGGCTGCCGCCAGCCCTTGCTTGCTGGTCGGGAGATCACCATCCATCGAGTCGCCAAGCTTGTGTTCGGCGGCTACACCCCAGTCATAGCGGTCCACGAAGTCGGTCTCCCGGTCGAGCAGCCTCTCCAGGCGATCGTTTCCACGGTGCTCCGCATCCTTACCTCCCTCACCGGGATCGAGGAAGGCGGTAGCGGCGGCAGGATCCTTGCTCATGATGCCGAGTGCGCCATCGACCGGGTCGTGAGCGAACCACGCGGTCTCCTTGTTGCCGAAGCTTCCACGCAGGTCCCAGAGATTGGGGTCCTTTTCCTCCGCGTCGAGCATGTCGTCGGTGATGTCGCTCAAGAACTGAGGGGAGTAGCCCTCGCCGTTTTGCATCAGGGTCACCAGGGCCTGGTAGCCGCGTATCTCCTGATCGCCGCCCTTGCGTCCCTCGAACTTCTCGGTGACGGCCTTCAGGTCGTATTGCTCGACGCCGGCCTTCTTCAACTCGGCCCGGAAGTCCTTGTAGAACTTGGAGTCGGTGTCCTTGGTCGCGGTGGCGAGAGTCGCGGCAAGACCCTTCTGCAGGCCGAGGTACTCCTGCTTGCGGCCCTTGTCGTCGAAGTAGGCCAAGTCGTTGAGCTTGTTGGTGAACTTCAACGTGTCGTCGGCGCCGAGGCTGTTGAGGAAGGTTTGGGTGAAGTCCTTGTTGCCGGTGTTGTCGCGGAAGGCGCGCTGCAGTTCGGCGCGGTCGGCGGCTGAGACGTTCTCACCGCTGTTGATGCGGGTGGCGATGTCCGCGGCGTTGTCCGCCTCGTACTCCTCGATGTCCTTCTTCGCATCGGCTTGGCCGTTGAAGCCGATGCCGTCCATCGGGTTGCTGTCGATGACGACGGCTTCCAGGGCGATCTTGACGCCCTCGTCGGCGTCGTTGATTGCCTTGACCGCGCCGGCGATCGCCTGGTGCCACTCGCTTTCCTTGGCGCGGACGGTGGGTTCGAAGTCGGGGTCGTTCCGGGAGGCCTTGAGTGCACCGTCGCTGAGCTTGTCGTAGTCGTAGGCGACGTTACCCTGCTCGGACACGAGCATGCCGTCGGCGATGGCGTCGGCGCGCACCGACTTGAGGCGGCCGCGCAGGTCGGTGAACTGGGTGTGGGCCTCGCGGAGTACGGCGGCGAGTGCTTTGGCTTCCTTCTGGGCTGCTTGGTATTCGCGCAGGGTGGCGTCGAAGCGGCCGTTCGCGGCGGTGGCGGCGAAGCCGCGCCAGGTCTCGCCGAGGGATATTTTGTGTACGTCGCGCTTGTAGGCGTCTTCGAGTTTCTTGAACTCGGCTGCCATGTCGTCCCACTTGTCCGCCGCGGATGTGAGCGTGGACAGATCGGTGGTCATCGCTTCGTGGTACGTCGGCATGTTCTCCCCCGTGGAGGTGGCGCAGGTGTGGCGTGGGCGCGGTGGATCAGTAGTTGTCGAGGTCGGATGACAGGCGGACCTGGTTGGCGATGCCGACGTCGTTGTTCTGGAACAGGATGTGGGTGCTGCGCAGCGCGCTCTTGTCCGCGCCAAGTCGGTCCATCAGCGCTTTGACCTGCTTCTCCCAGGTGCTGTGGGCCTTCTTCAAGGCGCCGGAGGTGTCCCAGCCCTTGCCGTCCTTGCCGTTGAATTCCTTGACCGCCGTGTTCGTCTTCTCCTCGGCGACGTTGCCGGCCTTCTTGGTGTCCGGCTCAAGGTGCTGCTCGATCGCGTTCGCGGCGGCTCTTCTGTGCTGGAGTCGACGCCAGGTCAGGTCCGCCGATACGTCCGTTGCCGGGATCCACCTGGTTCAGCTGTATGCGCTCGCCGGCCTGTGTCTTCATCTGGTCCCACTCATCCCATCCCACTGCCGTACTCCCTTCCCTGCCTTCGCGTGCTTCGCGATCGATGATTGCTGGCGTGCCCGGGGTCATGAGGCGCGTCTCCGGCGCACCGTCACAGCGGTGACCGCGCCCGCGAGGAGTACTGCGGCGCCGCTGCCCGCCAGCACGGGCCAGGAGGTGCCAGCGTCCTCGGTGTCGACTGGTGAGGTGTTCGCGACGTTCTGCTGCTTGTCGTCCCGGTTCGGCTGCGAGGGTGCGGGACTCGGCTATTTGGTGGCTGCGGCAAGGTCCGGGAGAGGGTACTCGTCGGCGGGGCCGGGGTCGCCGGGATTCGTCAGGGCGATGCGGGGGCGGACGATGCCGTAGCCGATGTGGTCGTTACGCTTCTCCCCGCTGGTCGGTGCGCCTGCGGTGTTGAGCAGGACGCGCAACACCTGATTGTTGGTCCAGTCAGGGTGCTTGGTCCAAATCAGGGCCGCGCTCGCGGACGCGAGCGCGGTGGCAGGGCTGGTCCCGTGACCGGTGCAGATCCCGGACTTGCCGGTGCAGGCCTGCACCGTCTCCTCGCCCGGTGCGGCGAGGTCCACCTGTCGGCCGTACTGGGACTCCTCGGTCTTGCTCAGGTCCTTGCCGACCGCGCCGACTCCGACCACGCCCGGCGTGGCAGCCGGATGGTACACGGTGTTGTCGGCGTCTCCGGAGTTGCCGACCGCTGCGAAGATCAGCGCACCGTGGTCGAGGGCGTACTTCACCGCCGCCTCGCCCCAGGCACTCGCGCCCCCGCAGAACTGCTCACGCGATACCTGCTCCTGGGACACCTGCCCAGGACCGGCCGGGGACGCCTTCAGATCGCGGATCAGCTCATCGGCGCGATCCCGGAAACGAGTGAACGACGACAGCTTGATCCTCGCCGGCCAACCACCCAGGCCCGAGGAACCCTCGGCCCCGCCCCCGTCAGCCACCCGTTCCCTCCCGTAAAGACGGCATTGGATGATCAGCCTATCCATCACCACCGACACCACAAGGCCCTGTTCCCCACAGGCAGTGCCCGATCCAGTGCCCTCGATGCATATGCACCTATTCGCACGGGCTACCGTGATCCCGGGCAGCCGTGCACGATGCACAGAATGCTCAGACCAGAACGTATTTGATCCGTCTACGCCTCGACGTTGACCAGATGACGGCCGTTTCTCTCCTGACAGGGGGATCGATCGACCTACCAGGTTAGTCGGGGCGCACCGTCCGCGCGTACGGTGCGCGACCGTACACCCACGGAGAGTGGACAGTACGTTGCCGGGTCGCGACGCTGGGTGAGCAAGCCGACCGAGTCGACCTCGTCGGGCCCGCGGATCTCCGTGGTGGCTGTCGGCGTGGGGCCGGGAGCCGTGGGGCCCGGGCCTGGGGAACGCACCTGGAGGTGGCGGATTTGGCCGGGGTGGACGACGAGCCGGTGTCGTCGGACAGTCTGAGGACGTTCGGGGCGTTCGTGCAGGGGCTGCGGGAGCACGCGGGGCTGACGCGGGAGGCGTTCGCACCGATGGTGCGCTTCTCCCGGCACACGGTGGCCTCGATCGAGCTGGGCCGCCGGATGCCGGACACGCAGTTCGTCGAGCTGGCGGAGGCGGCGCTGGGGAACACGGGCGCGCTGCGGCGGGCGTTCGGGCATCTGACGCGGCAGCCGGGGCTGGCGTCGTGGTTCAGGGAGTGGGCGCGGCGGGAGAGGACGGCGGTGAGCCTGTGCACGTACGAGTGCAGGATGGTGCCGGGGCTGCTGCAGTCGGAGGGGTACGCACGGACCTTGTTCGAGAACGCGGTGCCGCCGCTGAGCGACGCGCAGGTGGAGGAACAGCTCTCCGCCCGGATGGAGCGCCAACAACTGCTGCGTACGCGCCTCAACGTCCCCTTCAGCTTCATCGTCGCGGAAGCCGTCTTCCGCGAGCGGCTCGGCGGTCCGCAGGTGACGCGGGGGATGCTGGACCATGTGCTGGCGAGTACGGAGCCGAGGAATGTGACGCTGCAAGTCATGCCGCTGGGCTGCGAGTTCCACGCCTGCCTGGACGGCCCGTTGCAATTGCTGGAGGGACAGGACGGGAAGCGGTACGCGTACTCGGAAGGACAGAAGAACGGCCGGCTGATCGGCGACCCGAAAGAGGTGGTCCCGCTTCAACAGCGCTATGACACACTGCGCTCACAGGCTCTGACCCCTGGTGAGTCCCGGGGTCTGCTGGAGCGGATCCGAGGAGTGTTATGAGCACCGCCGAACTCGCCTGGTTCAAGTCCAGCTACAGCGGCACCGAAGGCGACAGCTGCGTCGAAGTCGCCCTGTCCTGGCACAAGTCCAGCTACAGCGGCACCGAAGGCGACAACTGCGTCGAGGTCGCCGCCTGCCCCGGCACCGTCCACGTCCGTGACTCCAAGGTCCCCGACGGCCCCCGGCTCGCCCTCCCCGCCGCGGTCTGGTCAGCCTTCGTCTCGGCATACGGCGAAGCCTGACCGTTCCACCAGCCACCAGCCCGCCAGCGCCATCGCGACCGCGGCCGGGGCGCTGACCGGGACCGCGACCAGGGTCGCCGTGCGGCCGTCCAGCAGGCCGGCGAAGCCGACCATGGACAGGCCGAGCACGCCGAACAGACACAGGGTGATGCCGAGCGCGGCGAGCGGGCCCGAGCCGGGGCGGACCGGAGCGGGTGAGGGTTGTTCGAAGCCGCGGAACACGGCGACCAGGACCGCCGTCAGGAGCGCGGCGGCGGCGATCCTCAGCGGGGTCTGCGCCCACCAGGCGGCCGAGGCCGGTTCCGGCAGGGTGACTCCGGCGGCGAGCAGCGCTCCGTAGACGCCGAGCATCGCGGTCAGATGCCACAGGAACGCGGTCATGGCGACGCCGTTCGCGGCGACGACGGTGCGCCAGACCCGGGGACGCTCCACCAGCTTGGCGCCGGGTCCGCGCAGCAGCTCCACCGCGCCGACCAGCCACAGGCCGTGGCAGAGCAGCGCCAGCGTGGGCGGGGCCATGTTGGAGACCTTCTCCCCCGGCATGCCGACCATCGACAGCGGGTAGGGCCCGACCGCCACCAGCAGCGCGGCCCCGGCCAGTCCCGTCGCCGCCAGCGCCGAGGGCAGCCGGAGGCGCCCGTCGGCCCGAAGGAAGCCGAGCTGGTGCACGGCCAGCCAGACGAAGGCGAAGTTCAGGAACTCCACGAACGGGACCCCCAGCGCGAACCGGAGCACGTCGACGAGGACCGCGCCGGCGACGAGCGCCCCGAACGCGCCCCAGCCGTACCGCTCGTGCAGCCTGAGCAGCGGCGGGGTGAAGGCGACCATCGCCAGATAGATCCCGATGAACCACAGCGGCTGGGTGACGAGTCGCAGGGAGACACCGGTCAGTCCGCCGCCACCGCCGAGCAGTTGCACGAGCAGCGCCGCCGCGCCCCAGACGAGGACGAAGACCATCGTGGGCCGCAGCAGTCGGCGCAGCCGCGCCCGCACGAACGCCGCGTAGAGCGAGACGCCGTAGTCCGCGGGGTGCCTGCGGCGCAGGGAGCGGTAGGAGAGCGCGTGCGAGAAGCCGCCGACGAAGAAGAACACCGGCATGATCTGCAGTGCCCAGGTGAGGAGTTGCAGCTCCGGCACGACGGCGAGCAGGTTGCCGACGCCGTCGGCGGTGACGGCGGCCATCAGCCAGTGCCCGAGCACGACGGTCCCGAGGGAGACGACCCTCAGCAGGTCGACGTAACGGTCCCGGGTGTCCGGTGTCGCCTCGGCGAGCGTTCGTACGCGTGATCCCATGCGCCCACGGTCCCGTCCGGGGGTGCGTGGCGGTCAGCGCGTTCGTACTCAACTCCCGCCTGAGTACGTGCGAGGAGCCGCCGAATCCGCCGCGCTCGGCTCGGCTCGGCTCGGCTCGGCTCGGCTCGGCTCGGCTCGGCTCGGCTCGGCTACAGGATCGTCGCGCCCCGCGCCGGAGCCTGGGCTACGCGGGCCGTGCGGCAGGTCCCCGACGCGAGCAGCGCCTCGGCCATCTGCCCCGCCGCGTCGGCGTCCTTGGCGAGGAACGCGGTCGTCGGCCCGGAGCCCGAGACGAGCGCGGCCAGCGCACCCGCGTCGGTGCCGGTGCGGAGCGTGTCCGCGAGCGACGGGCGCAGCGAGAGCGCCGCGGGCTGGAGGTCGTTGACGAGTGCGCCGGCCAGTGCGCCCGCGTCGCCGGTGCGCAGGGCGTCCAGCAGCAGCGGGGACGCCACCGGCGCGGGGACGTCGGTGCCCTCGTTGAGCCGGTCGAACTCCCGGTAGACCGCAGGCGTGGACAGCCCTCCGTCGGCGACGGCGAAGACCCAGTGGAACGCCCCGCCGACGGGCAGCTCCGTCAGCCGCTCGCCACGACCCGTGCCGAGGGCGGCGCCCCCGACCAGGCTGAACGGCACGTCGCTGCCCAGTTCGGCGCAGATGCCGAGCAGTTCCTCCCGCGACGCCCCGGTGGACCACAGCGCGTCGCAGGCGAGGAGGGCGCCCGCGCCGTCGGCGCTGCCGCCCGCCATGCCGCCGGCGACGGGGATGTCCTTGTCGATGTGGATGTGCACGGCCGGGTCGATGCCGCACCGCGCGGCGAGCAGTTCCGCCGCCCGCGCGGCGAGGTTCGTGCGGTCCAGCGGCACCTGGTCGGCGCCGGGGCCCGTGCAGGTCACGGTCAGCGACTCGGCGGGGGTGACGGTGATCTCGTCGTACAGCCCGACGGCCAGGAACACATTGGCCAGGTCGTGGTACCCGTCGTCGCGGACCCCGCCGACGGCCAGCTGGACATTGACCTTGGCAGGTACCCGTACGGTGACGCTCACGTGGTTTCCCCGGCTCCCTTGTGCTCCGCGATCCGCGCGAATTCTTCCACCGTCAGCGACTCGCCCCGCGCCTGGGGCGAGATCCCGGCCGCGACCAGTGCCGCCTCCGCGGCCGCCGGGGAGCCCGCCCAGCCGGCGAGCGCGGCCCGCAGCGTCTTGCGGCGCTGTGCGAAGGCCGCGTCGACGACGGCGAAGACCTCGGCCTTGGAGGCGGTGGTCTTCAGCGGCTCGGCGCGCCGGACCAGGGAGACGAGCCCGGAGTCGACGTTCGGCGCGGGCCAGAAGACGTTCCGGCCGATGGCCCCGGCCCGCTTGACCTCCGCGTACCAGTTCGCCTTGACCGACGGCACGCCGTAGACCTTGTTGCCGGGCCGGGCCGCGAGCCGGTCGGCGACCTCGGACTGCACCATGACCAGCGTCCGCTCGATGGTCGGGAAGCGCTCCAGCATGTGCAGCAGGACCGGGACGGCCACGTTGTACGGGAGGTTGGCGACGAGCGCGGTGGGCGCGGGGCCCGGGAGCTCCCGCACGTGCATCGCGTCGGAGTGGACCAGCGCGAAGCGGTCCTTCCGCTCCGGCATCCGGGCGGCGATCGTGGTGGGCAGTGCGGCGGCGAGCACGTCGTCGATCTCGACGGCGGTCACCCGGTCCGCGGCCTCCAGCAGCGCGAGGGTGAGGGAGCCGAGCCCGGGGCCGACCTCCACGACCACGTCGTCGGGCCGCACCTCGGCGGTGCGGACGATCCGGCGGACGGTGTTGGCGTCGATGACGAAGTTCTGGCCGCGCTGCTTGGTGGGGCGGACGCCAAGCGCTGCGGCCAGTTCTCGGATGTCGGCGGGGCCGAGGAGGGCATCGGGATCGGTGGTGCTCACCGGTACAGCCTACGGCCGCAGTGCGGCCACGGACTCGCCCCCCGTTGCACGTAGAGCTTCTTCGCCCGGTACGTCTGTTCCTCGGGGGAGGCGTCCTGGGGTCGGCCGCGGCCGCCGAGCGACTGCCAGGTGCGGGTGTCGAACTGGTACAGCCCGCCGTAGGTGCCCGACGGGTCCACCGCGTCCGGGCGCCCGCCCGACTCGCACTGCGCCAGCGCGTTCCAGTTCAGCCCGTCGGCCCCCCGTACCGACTCGGGCGGCCGTTTGGTGCCGGTCTTCACCTGCCGGGCGACCGGCTGCCGCACGACCTCCTCGGAGACCTTCCGGGGCTTCTGCCGGACGCCGTTCACGGTCCGCACCGTGTAGGTGACCCGCCGCACGCCCGCCCGCCCCGCCCGTGCGACGACCTCGGTGCCCCGGTGCAGCTCCGGGTCGTCGGTCCGGACGGTGTCGTACGGGATGGGCTCCTCACGGACCTCCTCGGTGTCGCTGATGCGCAGGACGGTGATCGTCTGGCCGTCGCGCGGGAAGCTGTCCGGAGGCACGGAGGTGGTGTCCTGACCGCCGAGGGTGATGCCGGCCGCCTCGACGGCCTCCCGTGCGGTAGCCGCGTTCGTGCGGACGGTGCGGGCCCGGCCGTCGGCCATGAGCGTGACGGTCCGCTCGGTCAGCACGTCGACGTCGAGACCGCCGCGGGAGATGGACCGGGAGCGCGAGACGGACACGGACGCGCCGTTCGCCCGCACCCCGACCTGGTGCAGCGCCTCCTCGACGGTGCGGGCGGTCGTCCACACCCGGCGGCTGCGGCCGTCGATGGTGAGGGTGACGGGTCGGCCGAAGCGGACGACGACCTCGTCGCCGTGGGAGAGCTCCGCGCCGGGGGCCGGGGCGACGATGTCGTGCTCGCCGACCGTGAGCCCTTCCTCGGCGAGGAGTTCCTCCACGTCGTCGGCGAACGTGTGCAGGGTGCGGGGCACTCCGTCGACGCTGAGGCGGACCGCCTTGTCGGCCGCGACGAAGGCGGTGGTGCCGCCGGCGAGGAAGGCGACGACGAGGGCCTGCGGGATGAGGCGGCGCAGTCCGTCGGTGCCGCCGAGCGCGAACGGTCCGCTCCTGCGGCGCCGGGCCGCGCGGCGGGCTTCGGCCCGGGTGGCGGCGCGGCCACCGGCAGGGGCCGGTACTTCGGCGACGGTGGCGGCCCGGCGGGCCTCGGCCCGGGTGGCGGCGGGGTTGCCGGGAGGGGCGGGGGTCGGGCGGGCCTCGGTGCCGCGGCGCACGGGAGTGGTGGGAACCGCGTCAGTCGCCGGCCCCGCGGTCTCACGGGCGGGGGCGACGCCGGGACCGGCGGGGCGGCCCGGTGCGCCGGGGCCCGGAGGCCGCCCGGCCGGGACGGAGCCGTCGGGACCGGGGCGGCCGCCCCCGCGACCGCCGGGCGGACCCTCGGTCGTCCCGGGCCGGAACGCCGTGACCGTCGGCGCGTACGGAGACACCGGCGCGGCCGGACCGTGGGGCGGCACCCTGACGGGCGCCGGCGGCACGGGCGGCGGCGGGGGCTCCATGAGCCGGGCGGCGCGGCGACCGCCGCGTGCGGCACGGTGACTGCCCTGCGAAGTGCTCACGAGGCCGGGACCCTAGCCGCTCCTCGTCACTCTCCAAAGCAGGACGACTACCCGGTGTCGCGGTGCCATGCCAGACAGGTCCTGTAATGTGACGGTTCGTTATCCTTCAGTAATCGAATGCACGAGCCGTGTTCGAAGCGATCGCCTCCGACATGGCGTCCTCGTCGATTCCCCGCACCGCTGCCATCGCGCGCACCGTGACCGGAATGAGATACGGCGCGTTGGGCCGACCGCGGTAGGGCGCGGGCGTCAGGAACGGCGCGTCGGTCTCCACCAGGACGAGTTCCAGCGGGGCGACGGCGAGCGCGTCCCGCAGCGGCTGGGCGTTCTTGAAGGTGACGTTGCCGGCGAAGGACATGAAGTACCCGGCGTCGGCGCAGGTCCGCGCCATCTCCGCGTCCCCCGAGTAGCAGTGGAAGACCGTGCGCTCCGGGGCGCCCTCCTCGGCCAGGATCCGCAGGACGTCGGCGTGGGCGTCGCGGTCGTGGATGACGAGGGTCTTGCCGTGGCGCTTGGCGATCTCGATGTGGGCGCGGAAGGACCGCTCCTGGGCGGCGATGCCCTCCGGACCCGTACGGAAGTGGTCGAGCCCGGTCTCGCCGACGGCCCGCACCTGGTGGAGACCCGCCAGCCGGTCGATCTCGGCGAGCGCCTCGTCGAGCGCGGCGTCGCCGCCGCCCGGCCGCGCGCCCTGCCGGGGTCGTCCCGGCCGACTCCCGCCACCCCCCTTGGCCGATTCGCTTCGCGACGCCTCCTCGACGGGGTCGCCGTGGACGATTCGTGGTGCCTCGTTCGGGTGAAGCGCGACCGCCGCATGGACGTTCCGGTGCCGTGCCGCCGTTTCGGCCGCCCAGCGCGAGCCGTTGATGTCGCACCCCACCTGGACGACGGTCGTCACACCGACCTTCGCCGCCTTCCCCAGCGCCTCCTCGACGGTGCCGCTCTGCATGTCCAGATGGGTGTGCGAATCGGCGACCTGCACGGCCAGTGGTGCGGGCAGCGGCGGAGGGGTGTCGTTGGGCTTGGCACTCATGCCCACGATCGTACGAGGACCATGGCCACGGCCTCACGCACGGCGGCGGGCCGGTGGACGGGGTTCACCGGCAGGAGACCGCGCTCACGGTCGACCCGCCGCGGGCACGAGACCGGCCGGACTCACTTGCGACGGTGGAAGCCGCGGAACATCCCGCCGAGGCCGCGACGCGGCTCGTCCTCGGGTACGGCGGCTCCGGCCACGGCCTCCTCGGCCACGGCGCCCTCGGACGCGGACACGTCGGCGGCGCGTGCCCCGTGGCGGCGCCCGGGGACCCTCGGCTCAGGCTCGGACGCCGGAACGGGCCCGGCGGTGGCGAAGTTCGGGGGCGCGAAGTGCTGGCGGCGCAGCGACTCGGCGAGGCCGGACACCTGCCCCGCGCGCATGATGCGGACCTTCTGCCCGCCGCAGTTGAGGCAGGTCAGCCGGTTCAGCGGGGAGGGAACGATCTGCCCCTGCACGCGGTAGGTGAAGAAGGGCCGGCCCGTGCCGTCGATGTGGTGCTCGATGTCGTAGGTCTGCTCCCAGCCGTAGCCGCACCGCATACAGGCGAAGGCGTAGGACTCCTGCACCGTCTCCGTCGCGCCGACCGGAAGGGGTACCGCGCCGCTCGGGGTGCCCGCTGTGTCGCTCATGCCAGCTCCTCCTGATCCACTGCCCCCTGTTCGGCGGGGTGCGTCCTCTACCAGTGGACTCCTGCCGCCGCGGGATGACATCGGGCCTTCCGGCTATTTGGCGAGGATTTGGCCGGCTCGTTCCGGAAGGCGTGATCGCGCGGTCCGAGCTTTGCCTTTCACGATAGACCTTTACCGTTCGACGGTCCTGTTCCTGCCGCGTTCTTTGCCGCGACGACCGCGTCGAACACCTCCCGCTTGGGCAGGCCCGCCTCGGCGGCGACCGCCGCGATGGCCTCCTTGCGCCGCTCCCCCGCCTCCTCGCGCACCCGCACCCTGCGCACCAGCTCGTCCGCGCCCAGCTCGGACGGCCCCGGGGCCGGGGCGCCCTCCACGACGACGGTGATCTCCCCGCGCACGCCTTCCGCCGCCCAGGCCGCCAGTTCGCCGAGCCCGCCGCGCCTGACCTCCTCGTACGTCTTCGTCAGCTCCCGGCAGACCGCCGCCCTGCGGTCCGCGCCGAACACCTCGGCCATGGCGGCGAGCGCGTCGTCGAGGCGGTGCGGCGCCTCGAAGTAGACGAGCGTACGGCGCTCGTCCGCGACCTCACGCAGCCGGCCCAGCCGCTCGCCCGCCTTGCGGGGCAGGAAGCCCTCGAAGCAGAACCGGTCCACCGGGAGGCCCGACAGGGCCAGCGCGGTCAGCACGGCGGACGGACCGGGCACGGCGGTGACCCGGATGTCCTTCTCCACGGCCGCGGCGACGAGACGGTAGCCGGGGTCGGACACGGACGGCATCCCGGCGTCGGTGACGAGCAGCACCCTTGCGCCGCCCTCCAGCGCCTCCACCAGTTCCGGGGTGCGGGCGGACTCGTTGCCCTCGAAGTAGGACACGATCCGGCCGCGGGTGTGCACCCCCAGCGCCTGGGTGAGGCGGCGCAGCCGCCGGGTGTCCTCCGCGGCGACCACGTCGGCGTTCTCCAGCTCGGCCGCGAGCCGCGGCGGGGCGTCCGCCACATCACCGATGGGGGTCCCTGCCAGTACGAGTGTTCCAGTCACCGATCCAGTCACAGGAGCAATCCTCGCAGGGCGGGCCACGCCCCTCGCACGGACGCGTTCCCTACGATGGCGCGGTGACCAGTACCGCCCCACGGGCCGAGCACGGTCGGGACGTCGTGGAACAGCCGCCGTCCTGGCAGCAGCGCCTGCGCAGATTCGGCCATGTGCCCAGACCCGGCATCGGACTGCGCGAACGGCTGGTGCCGCCGTACGCCCGGCCCTCCGACCGGTTGTGGTCCCTGCTCGGGGTGCCACCGGGGGCTGCCCGCCGGGTGGAGCGCTTCGCGGCGTGGGGCGGCCCGCTGCTGGTGGCGCTGGTGGCCGGGCTGCTGCGGTTCTGGCAGCTGGGCAGCCCCAAGGCGGTGATATTCGACGAGACGTACTACGCGAAGGACGCGTGGGCCCTGGTCAACCAGGGCTACGAGGGCTCCTGGCCGAAGGACGTCGACAAGGCGATCCTGGCGAACCCGGACGCGGTCGCGATCCCGTCGGAACCCGGCTATGTGGTGCACCCGCCGGTGGGCAAGTGGATCATCGGGCTCGGCGAGCAGATGTTCGGGTTCACCCCGTTCGGCTGGCGCTTCATGGTGTTCGTGCTCGGCACGCTGTCGGTCCTGATGCTGTGCCGGATCGGCAGGCGGCTGTTCCGTTCGACGTTCCTCGGGTGCCTCGCGGGCGCGCTGATGACCGTGGACGGGCTGCACTTCGTGATGAGCCGCACGGCGCTGCTCGACCAAGTGCTGATGTTCTTCGTCCTGGCGGCGTTCGGCTGTCTGCTGATCGACCGCGACCGGGCGAGACGGCGGTTCGCGGACGCGCTCCCGGTCGACGCGGAGGGCGTGCTGCGCCCGGACCCGACGGTCGCGGAGAACCTCCGGCCGGGCCTGCGGCCCTGGCGTGTCGCGGCAGCGGTGATGCTGGGCCTGGCGATCGGCACGAAGTGGAACGGCCTGTACTTCCTGGCCGCGTTCGGTCTGATGACGCTGCTGTGGGACGTGGGCGCGCGGAAGACGGCCGGGGCCGTCCGTCCGTACAGGGCCGTGCTGAAACGCGACCTCCTCCCGGCCCTCGTCGGCCTGCCGGTGGCGATCGCCACGTACATCGCCTCCTGGTCCGGCTGGATCTTCACGGACAAGGGCTACTTCCGGGACTGGGCTGCGACGGCGGGCAAGGACAGCCCCTGGAGCGGGGTGTTCCCCGACTGGTGGCGGAGCTTCTGGCACTACGAGACCGAGGTCTACAGCTTCCACGTCAATCTGACGTCCGGTCACACATACGAGTCGAACCCGTGGAGCTGGATCGTCCTGGGCCGTCCGGTCTCCTACTTCTACGAGGACCCGGCGGCGGGCACCGCGGGCTGCCCGGTGACCGCCACCGAGAAGTGCGCCCGCGAGGTCCTGGCGATCGGCACTCCCGTGCTGTGGTGGATCGCGTGCTTCGCGGTCGTCTACGCGTTGTGGCGCTGGGCCTTCCGCCGCGACTGGCGCGCGGGCGCGATCGCCTGCGGGATCGCGGCGGGCTGGCTGCCGTGGTTCCTCTACCAGGAGCGGACGATCTTCATCTTCTACGCGGTCGTCTTCGTCCCGTTCCTGTGCCTGGCCGTCGCGATGCTGCTGGGCGCGATCATCGGCCCGGCCCAGCGCCCCGGCGTCCCCGCCGCCCCGCCGGAAGCGGGCTTCGCCCCCGGAGAGCGCCGCAGGACGGTGGGCGCGGTCGCGGCGGGCGTGCTGGTGCTGCTCGTCATCTGGAACTTCATCTACTTCTGGCCGCTGTTCACGGGCGATCCGATCCCGATGGACGACTGGCGGGCCCGGATGTGGCTGGACACCTGGGTGTAGCCGGATGAGCGCTCGTGGGGGGGCGTGTCGCCGCGTCCCCGCGGGCGCCGAGGCGGCAGGGGCGCGCGGTCCCGGGGCCTGCGGGCCGGGCGCGGGCCGGCGGACGAACGGGCCGCCGCGTCCCCCGGGCGGCCCGTGGCGGAGGAGGGCCGTGGCGGAGGAGGCCCGTGGCGGAGGAGGGCCGAAAAGATCAGCCCCACCGTTCGTTTGCGGCGGTCCGGAGCGGCAAGATTCGGGTTGTGGGGGTCCCGACCTGGAGGACCAAATGATCATCCTCGGACTCATCCTTCTGATCATCGGGCTGGTCGCCGGCATCAACATCCTGTGGACCATCGGAATCATCCTGGTCGCCGTCGGAGCCCTGCTCTGGGTCCTCGGCGCGATGGGCCACGCGGTCGGCGGCCGGCGCCACTTCTACTGACGAGGCCCGTTCCACCGAACAGGCAGGTTTCCACTGACCGGCCCGTTCCCCGTCCAGCCCGCCGAGTCCCCGAACTGCACGTGGGGTTCAATGTCGGCGGGCTGCCGCGAGCGCCGCGACCGCCTCCGCGGTCCAATGGCCCGCGGCGCCGGGACAGGCCGCGAGATAGGCGGCGATGTCGGACGCCGGCCACGCGCCGGCGTCCGACAGTCCCGCGACGAGATGGCGCAGATAGGCCGCCGACGGCCGGGTCCACTCCACGTCGTGGAGGGTCCAGGGGGCCGTGAAGGTCAGGACGGGCACTCCGTCCAGGACTCCCGGGCAGACGAGCGTCTCGTAGCGCCCGCCGCCGAGTTCTGCCCTGCCGCGTCCCAGCGCTTCGGAGAGGTCCAGATCGCGCCCCGGCTCGCTGTACATCTCCTGGGCCACGATGTCCGAGAACTGCCCGGCCGTCACCAGATGCGCGCGGGCCCGGACCGTGCCGGCCGCGCCGGGGTCGTAGAAGGCCCGGCCGCCGCCCCAGACCGGGGAGTGGGTGGCGAAGTACAGCGTGCCCGGCAGTTCCACCGGCGCCGAAGCCACGGGCGGACGGGGGTCGCGGCAGCCCGGGTAGGTCCGCGCGGCGCCGCGCGGGCGGCCGCCGGTGAGGTAGTGCGACAGCCGCTCCAGATGCGTGTTGGAGCCGTAGGCGGTGTACCAGACGGTGTCCGGCGTCGGATCGCCGGGCGGTGTCGTCGTGTCGATGGTGCGCGTGCGGTTCATGGACCTTGCCCTACCCGGTTCGACGGCACGGTCCGGTAACGCCCGTCTCCTGGCTCACTCCTGTCCCGTAGAGTGCCCGCTGGATACTCTTGAACGCGTTCAAGGTCCTCAGGGGGGCCACGGGGAGGGACTGCGACATGCGCAGTGGAGCCAAGATCGCCGTCGTCGGCGGTGTGTTCGTGCTGTTCGCGGGCGGGGTGGGGTACGGCGCCCACAACGTCCTGAGCGGCGGTGACGACGGCGGGACGGAGTCGAGGTCCGGTGCCGTCACGAAGAGATCGGGGCCGCCGAGCGCCGAGGAGATCCGCACGACCGCCGAGGACTTCCTCGCAGCCTGGGCGTCCGGGGAGGCGCCACGGGCCGCGCAGCTCACCAACAACGCCGCCGAGGCGGAGCCCCTGCTCAGCTCGTTCCGCGACGGGGCCCACGTCAGCGCGGTGACGATGAAGCAGGGGAAGCCGGTCGGGCCGAAGGTGCCGTTCACGGTCAGCGCCACGGTCTCGTACGAGGGCGCGAGCAAGCCCTGGACGTACGCTTCCGAGCTCACGGTCGTCCGCGGTCTGACCACCGGCCGTCCGCTCGTCGACTGGGCTCCGTCCGTCGTCCACCCGCAGCTCGACAAGCAGGAGAGGCTGAGGACGGGCCCCGCTGCCGCGCCGCCGATCAGGGCCGTGGACCGCAGGGGCAGGGAACTGACGAAGGAGAAGTACCCCTCGCTCGGTCCGGTGCTCGACCAACTGCGGCAGAGGTACGGGGACAAGGCGGGTGGCAAGGCGGGAGTCGAGCTGGTCGTCAGCCCGCCGAACGGCGCGGACACCACGCTGCTGACGCTGTCCGAGGGAGAGCCGGGTGAGCTGCCGACCACGCTCGACGCGGACCTCCAGGCGGCGGCCGAAAAGGCCGTGAAGCGGCACAGCGAGGCATCGGTCGTCGCGATCAAGCCGAGCACCGGAGAGATCCGCGCGGTGGCCAACAACCGCAAGGACGGCTTCGACGCGGCGCTCGGAGGACAGCAGGCGCCCGGTTCGACGATGAAGATCGTGACGGCCGCGCTCCTGCTGGACAAGGGGCTGGTGGCCGCCGACCGGAAGGCGGAATGCCCGAAGGAGGCGATGTACCAGGGTCGGACCTTCCACAACCTGGGCCACTTCGACATCCCCGGCGGAACGTTCACCCAGAGCTTCGCGCGCTCCTGCAACACCGCCTTCATCAAGCTGATCGACGACGTCCACGACGACGCGGCACTGTCGAAGCTGGCGCGGGACGCCTTCGGCATCGGGCTCGACTGGAGCACCGGGGTGCAGACCTTCGACGGCTCGGTGCCGGAGGGCAGCGGTGGCGAAGCGGCCGCGCAGTACATCGGCCAGGGGACGGTCCAGATGAACGCGCTGACCGTCGCCTCCGTCGCCGCCACGGCCAAGAACGGCGGCTTCCGGCAGCCCGTCATCGTGCCGCGCTCGCTGGACGGCCGTGAACTGGCCACCGCGGACCGGCGGCTGTCGGGATCGGTGTGGCGACAGCTGCGGGACATGATGCGGGCCACCGCCCAATGGGGCTCGGGAGCACGGGCGATGGCCGGAGTCCCCGGCGACAAGGGCGCGAAGACGGGGTCCGCGGAGGTGGACGGGCAGGTCACGTCCAACAGCTGGTTCGCCGGCTTCGCCGGGGACCTGGCGGCGGCGGCGGTGGTGCAGTCGGGCGGACACGGCGGCGACGCGGCCGGGCCGCTGGTGGCGTCGGTGCTCAAGGCCGGCTGAGGGCGGGGTGCGGGGCCCGGCCGCGCCCCGCACCCGCACCGGTGGCCGCACCCGCCCTCCCCCGCGTACCGCTGGGCGAAACGCTGTCGCATGGCCCGTACACCGTCGGGGTGACCGCCCATGAGCGGTTCCGAGCCCCTGCCCACCCCCGGTTCGCCGAGGCCCTGCGCGCGTCCTCGGTCAACTCCCGTTGATGCGGCGGCAACTTCGCCGGCCAGGAGGTCGATGAGCCCGGCATGTTCCGCGCCGTGCGTCCCGGCCCGGACCGTCGGGGACCGCTCGACGAGTGGTGGGAGCCGCACTTCAGCAAGTGCACGGAGATCGGCCACACCCGGACATCCCCCTGAATCGGCACCCTGGGAGACGGCAGGTACCACGTCGATGGTCCGAGCAGGACCAACCCGCGGATCGCCGAACCGGTCAGTGCGCAAGCCGCGGTAGCGATGGTCGTCGACCGCCTGCCATCGCGCTGCGGCCCGGCCCTCGTCGGCAACGCAGAGGAACCGGCCGCCCACGAGAGGGCCTCGGGACGGCAGGTGGAAGCGGCCGAAACGCCGCATGCGCCGATCATGTCGCCGAGCGGACCGCCCTGACCAGGGCCTGCGCCCGGGGATCGGCGGTGACTCCCCTGCGCATGCCGTTGGTGACGTAGCCGAGGGCGGTGCCGGACTCCGGGTCGGCGAAGCCGAGCGATCCGCCGCGGCCCGGGTGGCCGAAGGAACCGGGGCCCAGCAGCGGGGAGGCCGGTCCGTGGAGCATGTAGCCGAGGCCGAAGCGGGTGCCGACCACGAGGACGCGGTCGGGGCCCGTGGACTCCTCGGTGCGGGCGAGGGTGAGCGTGGCGGGGGCGAAGAGCCGGTGGCCGTCGACCGCGCCGATCGTCGCCGCGTAGAAGCGGGCCAGGGCGCGGGCGGTGGAGACGCCGCCTGAGGCGGGAAGTTCGGCGGCGCGGTAGGCGGGGTCGTTCTCGTCCGGCATCGGGTCGATGGCGCCGAAGGCCCGGCGGGTGAGGGAGTCCGGGTCGCGGTACGCCTCGGCCACGGAACGCTTGGGGCGCAGTTTCAGCCCGCCGCCGGACGCCGTGGGCGGTTCCTCGATCCGTCCGATCCTGCCGGTGCGGTGGGCCTCGTCGTCGGGAACGCCGATCCAGAAGTCCAGGCCGAGCGGGCGGGCGATCTCCTCGGCGGTCCAGCGGCCGATCGTACGTCCGGTGACCCTGCGTACGAGTTCCGCCAGCAGCCAGCTGTAGGTCTGCGCGTGGTAGCCGTGATCGGTACCGGGTTCCCACGCGGGTGCCTGGGCGGCGACGGCCCGTGCCCCGGACGTGCCGTCGGCGGCCTCCGCCACGGTGAGCGGCCGGTCGAGCGCGGGCACTCCGGCCCGGTGGGACAGCAGATGCCGTACGAGCGCGCGTTCCTTGCCCGCGGCCTTGAACTCCGGCCAGTACGTGCCGACGGGCGCGTCCAGGTCGAGCTGTCCGCGCTGGTGCAGCAGCAGCGGTACGGCGGCGGCGAAACCCTTGGTGGCCGAGCGGACGACCTGCGCGGTGTCCACGGCCCACGGCTCGGCGCCGTCCACGTCCCGGGTGCCGCCCCAGAGGTCGACGACCTTCACCCCGTCCCTGTAGACGGCCACGGCGGCGCCGCGTTCCCCGCGCGTCTCGAAGTTGCGTATGAACGCGTCCCGGACGGGCTCGAAGCCTTCCGCAACCGTGCCCTGGACGTCCACGTCCACCTCTCCCTGCTGTTCCGGCCTGCCCCTCGCCCCACCATGGTGCAATGTGCCGGGACGTGACCGGATTCCGGGTCGGTCCCGGGCCGGTGGGGCGGGCCCCGGACGCCCGCCGCCCGCTCACGCGTCCGTGGTCACGGCCCGTGGATCGAAGCCGAAGGGCAGCTCCAGCCGGTGCGCGCGCATGAGCCCGGTGTCGGCGAGCAGGTCCTGGGTGTGCCCGTCGGCGGCGATCACACCCTCGCTGAGGATCACCGACCGCGGGCACAGCTCCAGGGCGTACGGCAGATCGTGCGTGACCATCAGGACGGTGACGTCCAACGAGCGCAGGATGTCGGCGAGTTCACGACGCGAAGCCGGATCCAGATTGGACGAGGGTTCGTCGAGGACGACGATCTCCGGCTCCATGGCGAGGACGGTCGCGACCGCCACCCGGCGCCGCTGTCCGAAGGAGAGGTGGTGCGGCGGCCGGTCCAGGTACTCCGCCATCCCCACCCGGTCGAGCGCCGTGCGGACCCGCTTCTCCAGCTCCTCCCCGCGCAGCCCGGCCGCCGCCGGACCGAACGCGACGTCCTCCCGGACGGTCGGCATGAACAGCTGGTCGTCCGGGTCCTGGAAGACGATGCCGACCTTCCGCCGGATCTCGGCCATGTGCTGCCGGCCGACGGGCAGCCCGGCGACGGCGACCGAGCCGGCGCCGCCGGTGAGGATGCCGTTGAGATGGAGGACGAGGGTGGTCTTGCCGGCGCCGTTGGGGCCGAGCAGGGCGACGCGCTCGCCGCGGCCGACGGTCAGATCGACGCCGAAGAGGGCCTGGTGGCCGTCGGGGTACGCGTACGCCAGCCCGCGGACGTCGAGGGACGGCGGGACGGCGGCTGCCGGGGAGAGCGAGGTCATAGGGTCCAGCCAAGCAGACAGACGGCGAGTGCCGAGAAGGGGAGCGCGGCGGCGTACGCCCACTGCGCCCGGGACGCGGTCACCTCGTCGATGACGGGCATGGTGCCGGTGTAGCCGCGGCTGACCATCGCCAGGTGCACCCGCTCGCCGCGCTCGTAGGAGCGGATGAACAGCGCACCAGCGGACTTGGCGAGCACGCCCCAGTGGCGCACCCCGCGGGCCTCGAACCCGCGCGAGCGCCGGGCGACGGACATCCGGCGCATCTCGTCGGTGATGACGTCGCCGTAGCGGATCATGAAGGACGCGATCTGCACCATCAGCGGCGGCAGTCTCAGCCGCTGCAGCCCGAGGAGCAGGGAGCGCAGCTCGGTGGTCGAGGCGAGGAGGACGGAGGTGGCGACGCCCAGCGTCCCCTTGGCGAGGATGTTCCAGGCGCCCCACAGCCCCGGCACGGAGAGGGAGATGCCGAGCCATTCGGTGCGCTCGCCCGGCACCAGGAACGGCATCAGCAGCGCGAAGGCGACGAACGGGATCTCGATCACCAGCCGGCGCAGTACGAAGCCTGCCGGGATACGGGCCGCCGCGGCGACCGCGCCCAGCAGCAGCGCGTAGAGGCCGAAGGCCCAGACCGCCTCGCGCGGGGTGGAGACCACCACCAGCACGAAGCAGAGGGCGGCGGCGATCTTGCAGTGCGACGGCAGCCGGTGGACCGGCGACTCGCCGTGCCGGTACAGCCTGTGGGCGTGACCTGTGCCCATTCTTCCGCTTCCGCCTCCTCAGCCGCGTACGGATTCCTTCGGGGCCTCGGCGGTGTCGCGGCGGCGGCGGACCACCAGGAACACGCCGGTGCCCACCACCAGCGTCGCGCCGACGCCGATCACTCCCGCCAGGCCGCCGGAGACCCGCGCGTTCTCGATGCCGCCGACGCCGTAGTCGGCGAGCGGGGAGTCGGCGGCTGCGTGGTCCTCCACCTTCTTGTCGATGCCCTTGTCGGCGGCGACCCGCTCCAGTCCGTCGGGGTTGGCGGAGGCGTAGAAGGAGACGAATCCGGCGAGGATCAGGGAGATGACGAGTCCCGCGAACAGCACCGGACGCGGTGAGGCGGCGGGGGCCGGCGCGGCCTCGGGCCGGGCGTCGACCAGTTCGCCGTCCACGCGCAGCTTGAGCGGCGCCGACAGCCCGCGGGCGCCGTGGACGAGGTCGGGCCGCACGGCGAGGACGGCGCCGACCGTCGCCGCCGTGATGGCGGCCTCGCCGATGCCGATGAGGAGGTGGACCCCGGTCATCGCGCCCAGGACCGTGCCGATCGGCACGTCGGTCGTGCCGCCGATCGCGTAGAGGAGTGTGAAGGCCACGGCCGACGCCGGCACGGACACCAGGGCGGCGAGGAACGTGGCGACCGTCACCGACCTGCGCTTCTTCGGCAGGACCCGGAGCAGCGCGCGGAACAGGGTGTAGGCGACGACGACCGTGACCACGCCCATGAGCAGGATGTTGACGCCGAGCGCCGTCAGGCCGCCGTCCGCGAAGAGGACGCCCTGGAGCAGCAGTACGACGGAGACGCACAGCACCCCCGTGTACGGCCCGACGAGTATCGCCGCCAGCGCCCCGCCCAGCAGATGGCCGCTGGTCCCGGCCGCGACCGGGAAGTTGAGCATCTGGACGGCGAAGACGAAGGCGGCGACGAGCCCCGCGAGCGGGGCGGTCCGCTCTCCCCCGTAGCCGCCGGCGTGGATGGCACTCCCGAGCTCCCGCCGGGCACCGCGCAGGCTCACGGCCACGGCACCGGCGGCGACGACCCCGGCCGCCGCGGAGACGGGGACATTGATGAATCCGTCGGGGACATGCATGGCGGGCTCCGCTTCCGGGGGCAGACCACATCGGTCTGGCTGGTCAACCGTCCGATGATGCGCCCTGTTGCGAACTCCTTGCAAGAGTGTCTCACCGGCAGATGCAAGCAACACGCCCAGGTCCTTCGAAGGAAAATATGCGACATTGGATGACAAAGAGAACCAAAAAGGTGAGGAGCGTCCGATGTCCCACAGTGTCGAGAGCCCCTCTGTCGAAGAGCATGCGAAGGCCCGGATCATCAACGACGCCCCTCACTACCGATCGGTGCCCGTGGCCCTCCGCTACACGCCCGAAACGGACCCCGACGCCGTGCGGTGCGTCTTCCCGAGCGGCATCGAATGGGCGTTCCGCCGCGAACTGCTGGAGACGGGACTGCGCGCGCCCGCGCGTCGCGGTCCGGTCGCCGTCTGGCCCTGCGGCCGCGCCCAGGTGATCGTCGAGTTCCATTCACCGGACGGTGTGGCGGTGATCCAGTTCGACACCGGCCCCCTCGTGCGCTTCCTGCGCCGCACCTACGCGGAAGCGGCCGCGCCCGCCACCAGGGTGTGACGGACGCGGCCACCGCGCCTTCCGGCTCACGGGCGCCCACCGGTCGACGACCGGTGGGCGCCCGGCGTTCCTGCGGCGCTCTCCCGGTCGCCGAGCGGGTGCGGACGGACGTCCCGGAGCTGTGCGGTCGGAGTCGGACCGGCGGACCGGACGGACCGGCGGACGCGGACCGCGCGCGGCCGGGCGGACGCTCAGGCGCCGACCAGTTCCCGCTCCTTGCCGCCGCCTGCCGGATCGTCCGCGCCACCCAGCTTCTCGCCCTCGACGTCCACGCTCGGCAGCACCCGGTCCAGCCAGCGCGGCAGCCACCAGGCCCGGCCGCCCAGCAGCGCCAGCACCGCCGGCACGATCGCCATCCGGACGACGAAGGCGTCGAAGAAGACCGCGATCGCGAGACCAAAGCCGATCATCTTCACCATCTGCTCGCTGGAGCCGATGAAGCCCGCGAACACCGCGATCATGATCACCGCGGCGGCGGTGACCACCCGGGCCCCGTGCCGGAAACCGGTGATGATCGCCTGGCCCGGCCGCTCGCCGTGCACGAACGCCTCGCGCATCCGCGTCACCAGGAACACCTCGTAGTCCATGGCGAGACCGAAGACGACACCCACCATGAAGATCGGCATCATCGACATGATCGGGCCCGTCTGCTCGACGCCGAACAGCGAGCCGAGCCAGCCCCACTGGAAGACCGCGACGACCGCGCCGAGGGCGGCGACCACCGAGAGCAGGAAGCCGAGCGCCGCCTTCAGGGGCACGAGGACGGACCGGAAGACCACCATCAGCAGCAGGAACGCCAGACCGACGACGAGCGCCAGATAGGGCACCAGCGCGTCGTTCATCCGCTGCGAGAAGTCGATGTTCATCGCCGTGGCGCCGGTGACGTGCACGTTGTCGCCGCTGGTCGCGCGGATCGTGCGGACGAGGTCCTCGGTCTCCGTGGAGCTGGGGCGGTCCTCCGGGATCACCGTGATCATCGCCGTGTCGCCGGCCTTGTTGTACGTGGCCGGGGTGACGGCCGCGACGCCGTCGAGCCCCGCGATCTCCTTCGCCGTGCCGTCCGCGGCGGCCTTGTCGCCGTCGACGACGATGAGCAGCGGCCCGTTGAAGCCGGGGCCGAAGCCGTCGGAGAGCAGGTCGTACGCCTTGCGCTGGGTGGTGCTGGTGGGCTGGGAGCCGTCGTCCGGCAGTCCCATCTCCAGCGAAGCGGCCGGCACGGCCACGGCGCCGAGGCCCACGACACCGGCGAGCAGCACGGCGACCGGGCGGCGCAGCACGAACCGTGCCCACCGCGTGCCCATGTTGGGCTTGTCGCCCGCCTGCGCGGTCTGCTTGCGCGCCTTGCGGCCCAGCACCCGCTTGCCGGCGAAGCCGAGCAGGGCCGGTATCAGGGTGAGGGCGATGAGCACGGCGACGGCGACCGTGCCGGCGGCCGCGAAGCCCATCTTGCTCAGCATGGGGATGTTGACGACGGCCAGGCCGACGAGGGCGATGACCACGGTCAGTCCCGCGAAGACGACGGCGGAGCCGGCCGTGCCGGTTGCCCGTCCCGCGGCTTCCTCGTGGTCACGCCCCTCGGCCAGCTCCGCCCGGTAGCGGGAGACGATGAAGAGCGCGTAGTCGATGCCGACCGCGAGGCCGATCATCGTGGCCAGGGTGGCCGTCGTGGAGCCCAGGTCGAGGGTGCTCGCGAGCGCCGTGATGGTGGAGACGCCGATGCCGACGCCGATGATGGCGGTGAGCAGCGGCAGACCGGCCGCGACCAGCGAACCGAAGGTGATCACGAGGACCACCGCGGCGACGCCGACGCCGATGACCTCGGACGCGCCGGTCTCGGGGGCCGCCTGCAGCGCGTCGCCGCCGATCTCGACGGTCAGCCCGGCGCCCTCGGCCTCCTCACCTGCCTCGGTGAGGGCCTCGCGGTCCTCCTCGGCCAGCTCCATGCCGCTGACCTTGTAGGAGACCTGGGTGTAGGCGATGGTGCCGTCCCGGCTGATCGCCTTGGCCCGGTACGGATCGACGACCGAGGCGACCTGGTCCGAACCCGACTCGAGCGCGGCGACGGCCTTCTCGACCTCGGCCCGGTGGGCGGGGTCCGTCATCTTCTCGCCCTCGGGCGCCTTGAAGACGACGCGTGCGGTCGCGCCGTCGACGCTGGTGCCCGGGAAGCGCTCGTCGAGCAGGTCGAAGGCCTTCTGGGCCTCCGTACCCGGTATGGAGAAGGAGCTGGACGCGGCGGTCGACGCGGAGGAGGCGGCGACGCCGGCGAGGGCGAACAGCGCCACCCACAGCAGCGCGACGAGCCGTCGGCGCCGGAAGGCGAACCGTCCGAGCTTGTAGAGGAACGTGGCCACGAGATGGATCTCCCGGTCAGGTCGTTGGGGCGGATGGGCAGGCTCGACCAGCCCGACGACGTGAGCGGTGCGCGTCAGGTGGGGCTTTGCGGAATGCGGGGTGGGGAGGGTGTGGCGCGGGGAGGGGAGAGGGACGTCAGTCGCCGTCGGCGGGGACACCCAGCGCGGGGAGCACGACGGCGTCCAGGTACTCGTGCAGGAAGCCCTGGCACATGGGCTCGTCCCTGATCAGCGGATGGGCCACGAACGCGCCCACCAGCATGTGCGACAGGTACTTCAGGGCGGGGTTGTCCGCGGAGATCTCACCGCGGCCGACCGCCCGCTGCAGCAGCACGTCGAGCCCGGTGATCTCCGGCTCGATGAACAGCTCGCGCAGCGCCTGCAGCAGATCGTCGTTCTCGTGGACCGCCCGGGCGAGGCCGCGCATCAGCGCGGTGTCCCGCTCCATCTGGCAGTCGTCGGACTGCGACACCATCTCGTGGAAGTCGCCGCGCAGGCTGCCGGTGTCGATCCGGGAGATGTCCACCGGCTTGCTGTGCCGCAGCGACATGGCGACCAGCTCGGGCTTGCTCCCCCACTGGCGGTAGAGGGTGGCCTTGCTGGAGCGGGTGCGGGCGGCCACGGCGTCCATGGTGAGGGCGTCGTAACCGACTTCGCGCAGCAGGTCGAGCACGGCTTCGTACAACTCGGCCTCGCGCTCGGGCGTGAGTCTGCTACGTGCCATGACCGGCCTTCCGAACGAAACGGTTTCGTACAACACGACTGTACCCCGCCGCCGTACGAAACGAAACCGTTTCGTACGTGTCCTGAGCCACAGCCTCGCCCGGGCCGTCGCGGGCCGCTCCGGCCTTCACGGGAGAGTCCGTCCCCCAAAAGTTGCCGGGCCCCCCGCACGCGGAAAGCATTTAGGAGTGAGTGAAGACGTCGCGTATCTCCGCTTTCCGCATCTGCACGACGACTTGCTGTGCTTCGCGGCCGAGGACGATCTCTGGATCGCCCCCCTCGTCCCCGCGGGCCGGAGCCCCGGCCGGGCCTGGCGGCTCACCGTCGACCGGACCCGGATCGGACACCCCCGCTTCTCCCCGGACGGCGGTCTGATCGCCTACACGACCTGGCGCAGTCTGGACCCGGAGATCCATCTGGCACCGGTGGAGGGCGGCCCGGCACGACGCCTCGGCTACTGGGGCTCGACCGACACCCGGGTCTGCGGCTGGGACCCGGACGGCAACATCCTCGCGGTCTCCTCGCACGGCCAGCCGTTCTCCTACTTCTCCTGGGCCTACAAGGTGCCCACGGACGGCGACCCGGGAAAACGCCTCCCGTGGGGGCCCGTCTCCGACATCGCCGTCACCGGCGGCGAAGGACAGCACCGCACCCTGCTGCTCACGGGGAAGCCGCCGCACGAACCGGCCGGGTGGAAGCGCTACCGGGGCGGCGCGATGGGGCGCCTCTACCTGCACGGCGAACGACTGCTGGCCGACATCGGCGGCCATCTCGACTGCCCGATGTTCGTGAACGGCCGCATCGCCTTCCTCTCCGACCACGAGGGCGTCGGGAACCTCTACTCGTGCCTGCCCGACGGCACGGATCTGCGCC
Organism: Streptomyces sp. WMMC940; assembly: GCF_027460265.1. Classification (NCBI taxonomy): domain Bacteria; kingdom Bacillati; phylum Actinomycetota; class Actinomycetes; order Kitasatosporales; family Streptomycetaceae; genus Streptomyces; species Streptomyces sp. WMMC940. The sequence goes on along the minus strand of NZ_JAPZBC010000001.1, from coordinate 4,431,735 downwards.
GCCACACCGACCATGACGCCTTCTACGCCCGGCACGCCTCCAGCGACGGCAGCCGGGTCGTCTACCAGTGCGCCGGCGACCTGTGGATCGTCGAGGACCTGGCGCCCGACTCCCGGCCGCGGAAGCTGGACGTCCGGCTCGGCGGCCCGCGCGCCGGACGGCGCCGCTACCAGGTCCCCGCCGCCAGCCACGTCGACGGGCTCTCCGTGGACACCACCGGCAGGGCGAGTGCCGTCGTCGTACGCGGCAGCCTCTACTGGCTGACCCACCGCGACGGCCCGGCGCGCACCATCGCCGACACCCCGGGCGTCCGGGTGCGGCTGCCGGTGATGCTCGGCAGCGGCGGCGGACAGGTCGCGTACGTCACCGACGCCGAGGGGGAGGACGCCGTCGAGATCGCGTACCTGCCCCGGGCCAGCGGCGACCGGCCGCCCCGGCGACTGGCCACCGGCCGGCTGGGCCGGGTGCTGGAGATGGTCTCGGACCCGGCCGGGGAGCGGCTCGCGATCGCTTCGCACGACGGGCGCCTGCTGCTCCTCACGGTGGCGGAGGAGGAGACCGGGGCGGAGCGGGCGCAGAGGACGGGGGACGAGGGGAACGCCGGGGGAGCGTCCGCGACCGACGAGGCGGACGGAACCGGGGCACCGGGACACGAGACCGCCGGGGCCGGAACGCACGGAGCCGGAACGGACGAGACCGGGACGGCGGACGGAACTCGTCCCGACGGAGCCGGAGCGTCCGGGGCGTCCCGAGCCGAGGTGGCCGGGCCCGCGCCCGGAGCCGGGGCCGGGGTTTCCGGCGGCGCGGAAGCCGGCTCCACGGCCCGGCCCGCCGGGACGGGCGGCCCCGCCGGCACGGGCGGCCCCGCCGGCACGGACTCCGGCTCCACCGACGAACCCGGAGGCACGGGCGAGGACCTCGTCACCGAGCTGATCCGCTCCGAAAACGGGCCCGTCCGCGATCTCGCCTTCTCCCCCCTCGGGAACTGGCTCACCTGGTCGCACCCGTTCATCGGCCGCTCCCTGCGGCAGATCAAGATGGCCCGCATCGACGGCCCCGGCCCGCGCACCGTCGTCGACGTCACCAACGGCCGCTTCGAGGACGAATCCCCCGTCTTCACCCGCGACGGCCGCTATCTGGCCTTCCTGTCCTGGCGCGGCTTCGACCCCGTGTACGACGTGCACACCGGCGACCTGTCCTTCCCGCTGGGCTGCCGCCCCTACCTCGTACCGCTGTCGTCCGCGACGCCGTCGCCGTTCGCGCTGCTGCCCGACGGGCGGCCGGCGGCCGGCGGGCTGGACCCCACCGAGGCCGACATGGGGGAGGGCGCGGCGATGGTGGAGGTGGAGGGACTGGAGAGCCGGGTCACGCCGTTCCCCGTGGCCGCGTCCAAGTACTCGTCCCTGCACCCCGTCGCGGGCGGCGGTCTGGTCTGGCTGAGGTGGCCGATCTCGGGCGCGCTCGGCGAGACGTTCGCCAACCCCGCCGACCCCTCGCACCGACCGACCCTGGAGTACTTCGACATCCCCAAGGCCCGCAGGAACGAACTCGTCGCGCATCTCGACTGGTTCGCGGTCAGCGGCGACGGCTCCCGGCTGGTCGTCTTCGACGACGGGGAGCTGCGCGCCGTGCCCGCGACCGAGTCCGGCGACAGCGACTCCACGGTGTACCTCGACATGCGCCGGATCCTGCACGAGGTGGACCCGCCCGCGGAGTGGCGCGGCGCGTACGAGGAGGCCGGCAGGCTCATCCGGGACTACTACTGGGACCCGGGTATGTGCGGGATCGACTGGAGCGGCGTGCTGGACCAGTACCGTCCGCTCCTCGAACGGGTCGCGTCCCCCGACGAGTTCGCCGACCTGCTCCGCGAAGTGCTCGGCGAGCTGGGCACCTCGCACGCCTACGTCACCCCCGCGCGCCGCAACGAGGGACCTCCCCACTACCAGCGGGCGATGGGCCTGCTCGGCGCCAACCTGGCCCGCAGGGACGAGGGCTGGGCCGTCGTGCGCATCCTGCCCGGCGACTCCTCGGACTCCAAGGCGCGTTCCCCGCTCGCCGGCACCGGCATCCGCGAGGGGGCCGTGCTGACCCATGTCGACGGACGCCCGGTGGACCGGGTGACCGGCCCGTACCCGCTGCTGTCCGCGGCGGGCGGGACGACCGTGGAGCTGACGTTCCGACCGGCCGAGGGGGAGGGCCGGCCGCGGCGGGTGGCGGTCGTGCCGCTGATCGACGAGCGCCCCCTGCGCTATCAGGACTGGGTGGCCAAACGGCGCGCGGTCGTGCGCGAGATGAGCGGCGGCGAGTGCGGCTACCTCCACATCCCGGATCTCGGCGGTTCCGGCTGGGCGCAGTTCAACCGCGATGTGCGGATGGAGGTGTCCCGGCCGTCGCTGATCGTGGACGTGCGCGGCAACGCGGGCGGACACATCAGCGAGCTGGTCATCGAGCAGCTGAGCCGCACCATCCTGGGCTGGGACCTGACGCGGAACGCGCAGCCGGTCTCGTACACCTCGAACGCCCCGCGCGGACCGATCGTGGCGCTCGCGGACGAGGCCACCTCCTCCGACGGGGACATGATCACGGCAGCGATCAAGCTACTGGGCCTCGGTCCCGTGGTGGGCCAGCGCACCTGGGGCGGTGTGGTGGGGATGACCGGCCGGCACCGGCTCGCGGACGGGACGGTGATCACGGTGCCGATGAACGCCGCCTGGTTCGAGGCGTACGGCTGGTCCGTGGAGAACCACGGCGTGGAGCCGGACATCTTCGCCGAACGCCCGCCGCTCCACTGGGCCGAGGGCAAGCGCACCGACCTCGACACCGCGGTGCAGGTCGCGCTCGACCGGCTGGCGAAGGACCCGGCCAAGACGCCTCCGGGGTACGAGAACGTCCCCGACCGGCGCCGGCCTCCGCTGCCGCCACGTCGCTGACCGCCGTACCGAGGCACCGGAGGACGACCGCGGTCCGGAAACCCGGCCCGCCGCCGCACCACCGAACCCGGCCACCCGGACGACGGGCAAGGAGCCCGAACCGCGGAACCGGGCGGCCGGCGGCGGTGTTCGGTCGCGGGAAAGGGGCGCACCCCGTGCACTGGGTGCGCCCCTCCCGGGTGCCTCGGACGTCAGGCGTCGTGGCGACGGTGCATCGGCTCGTCGCTCATCTCACGCTCCGGGCGGCGGCGCTCCTGACCGCGCTCCTGACCGCGCTCCTGACCGCGCTCCTGACCGCGCTCCTGACCGCGCTCCTGCGGGGGGCGCTGCTGCGGCCGCTGCTGCGGCGAGCGCTGCGAAGCCTCCTGCTTCGTGCCGGGCTTCTGCTTCGCCTGCTCCTTGAGCTGCTCCGCCTTGTCCTTGAACTGCTCCTGGATACCCATCTGGTTCACTCCTGGAAGGGTGTGGGGGACGGGGGCCGTTGGGCGGCCCCCGGGGCCTCGACCAGACTGGCATGCAGGGACATTCCGCGCATTTCGATCAGTTACGCTCCGTGCGTTCCCGCTCGTCAGCGGCCCCGCCGGCGCCCACGAGCCCCGTGCGGATCCCGGTGAGTCGCGGCTCGAAACGCCTCATCTCCCGCTGCCCCACGACCCCGATGAGGCCCGGCAGGTACCCGCGGACCGACTGCATCCCGCGCAACCACCACTGCGCGTAGACGTGGGCGGAGCGCCGCTCGATGCCGGCGACGATCCGGTCCACCGCGGGGCCGAGCGGGTACGTGCGGTTCGACGGCCACGGGAGCCGCTGCCGCAGCTCCCGCATCACTTCGTCCTGGTCGGCCCCGCGCACCATGTCCGTGTCGGTCCAGGACAGATAGCCGACGCCCACCTTCACCCCCTTGTGGCCCACTTCGGCCCGCAGGCTGTGCGCGAAGGCCTCGGCCCCCGACTTGGAGGCGCAGTACGCCGTCATCATCGGCGCCGGGGTGATCGCGGCGAGCGAGGCGATCTGGAGGAAGTAGCCGCGGGACTCGACCAGGACCGGCAGGAAGGCCCGGCAGGTGACCGCGCTTCCGATGAGGTTGACCTCGACGACCCGCCGCCACGCCGTCGGATCGGAGTCCGCGAACGGGCCCCCCGACGCCACACCGGCGTTGGCGACGACGACGTCGACCTTGCCGAAACGCTCCTTGACCTCGTGGGCCACGCGTGTCATCGCCTCGTGGTCGGTGACGTCGGCGTGCCAGTGCTCGCACTCGGTGTGCAACCGCCCCGCGACCGCCTTCAGTTCGTCCGGCTCCAGGCCGACGAGCGCGATCCTCGCCCCGCGCGCGGAGAGTTTGCGGGCCAGCAGCTCGCCGACACCACGGGCGGCCCCGGTGACGACGGCGACCTGCCCTTCGAGGCTGACCCTGGTCATGCGTTCTCCTCCTGCTTCGTACGGGCGTCGGGCCGCGCGGGGGCCTTCCGCTTCGGCTGGGCGTCCACGAGTTTCCTGATCTCCGCGGTGACCGCCTCCGGGGCCTCCACGGGGGTCATGTGCCCCGTGCCGGCGAGTTCGACGAGTCCCACGCACTCGGGCAGCGACGCCGCGAGCGCCCGGGCGTGGACGATCGGGGTGAGCCGGTCCGCGGTGCCCGCGACGACGGCCGTGGGCAGCCTCATCTCCCGTACCCCGGCGTCGAGATCGAGCCCGGCGAGGACACGCGCCCAGGCCACCCGGGTCGGGCGCGGACAGGCGTGCACGATACGGGCGCACTCGGTGACGCGCTCCGGCGCCGTGCCCGGGCCCATCGTCGCGTAGCGCAGGATCGCCTTCGAGACCGGTGTGACCGGTCCGAGCGGGGCACGCGAGCCGAGGATCGCCCCGGTGAGCCGGGTACGGAGCCCGCCGGCCCGCATCGGCACCACCAGCGACTCGGCGACGAGCCGCGAACTGCCGGTGCTGCACAGCAGCGCGGCCGCGGCGTGCTCGGCGAACTTCGGCCGGGCGGCGGCCGCCATGAGCGTCATTCCGCCCATGGAGTGCCCGGCGAGCACGGCCCGCTCACCCGGCTCCAGCGCGATGGTGAGTACCGCCTCCAGATCGTCGGCGAGGGCCTCGGTGGTGTGACCGGCCTTCGTGACGGCGGGGGTGCGGCCGTGCCCTCGCTGGTCATAGACGATGACCCGGTGGTCGGCGGCCAACTCCCTGATCTGCGCCGCCCAGAAGTGGGTGGAGCAGGTCCAGCCGTGGGCGAGCACGACGGCGGGTGCTCCGTCGGGGCCGTGCACCTCCACGTGGAGGCGGGAGCCGTCGGCCGAGACGGCGGTGAGCTCGCGGGCGGCGACGGGCGGGGCCGGGGCCGTCGCGGACCGCTTGAGGAGCCGGCTCATGCGCCCTCCTCCCCCACGGCCGCCGCGACGGCTCCGGTGCCCCCGGCCGGGGTGCGGGGGGCTCGGACCACCTCGTACTCGGCGAGGTCGACCGTGCGCGTCCGCCGCCGGAACTCCCCGGTCGTGCCGGGCCAGATGGTGGTGTTGCGGCCGTTCGCGTCGAGGTACCAGCTGGTGCATCCGCCGGTGTTCCAGACGGTCCGCTTCATCCGCTCCTGGACCCGCCGGTTCCAGGCGTGGACGGCGGAGGGCCGCGCGCCGAGCGCGACCCGGCCTCCGAGGACTTCGAGCTGACGGAGGTAGTCGGCCATGTAGTTCAGCTGGGACTCGATCATCAGGATCATCGAGCTGTTCCCGAGGCCGGTGTTGGGGCCGATGACCGTCATCCAGTTGGGGAAGCCGGCGGCGGTCGCGCCGCGCAGCGACTCCATGCCGTCCTTCCATGCCTCGGCGAGGGTGACGCCCTCCGCGCCCACCACCCGGTCGGCGATCGGCATATCGGTGACGTGGAAGCCGGTGCCGAGCACGATCGCGTCGACCTCGGCCTCCGTGCCGTCGGCGGACACGACGGTGGAGCCGCGCACCTCGGTCAGCCCGGAGGCGACGACGTCGACATTGGGCCGCGCGAGCGCCGGATAGTAGTCGCTGGACAGCAGGATCCGCTTGCAGCCGATGCGGTACGACGGCGTCAGCTTCGCCCTCAGCGCCGGGTCCTTGATGGACTTGGCCATGTTGGCCTTCGCCAGCGACTCGATCAGGCCCAGCTGGTTCGGGCGCTTGGTGAACGCGCTGACCTGCAACTCCCGGATGCCCCAGAGCAGTCCGCGGCGCGCGGTCCCGGTGAGCGGCAGTTGCCGGTGCAGCCAGCGCTCGCCGGCGCCGATCGCCCGGTCCATCCGGGGCATCACCCAGGGCGGGGTGCGCTGGAACAGGGTCAGCTTCGCCACCAGGGGCTGGATCGACGGCACGATCTGGATCGCGGACGCCCCGGTCCCGATCACCGCGACCCGCTTGTCGCGCAGGTCGTAGTCGTGGTCCCAGCGCGCCGAGTGGAAGACCTTGCCCGGGAATCCGTCGAGTCCGGGGATCTCGGGCGTCCTGGGGTCGGACAGCGGGCCGGTCGCGGAGACCACGACGTCGGCGGTGAACGCGCCCCGCGAGGTCTCGATCTCCCAGTGCAGTTCGTCCGTGTTCCAGCGCATCATCAGCACGTCGTGGCCGAAGCGGATGTGCGGGCGGATCCCGAAGACGTCGGTGACGTGCTCCAGGTACGCCCGGATGTGCTCCTGCCCGGAGAAGGTCCGGGGCCAGTCGGGGTTGGGCGCGAACGAGAACGAGTAGAGATGGGACGGTACGTCGCAGGCACAGCCGGGGTAGCTGTTGTCCCGCCAGGTCCCGCCGACCGAGTCGGCCCGCTCCAGGACGACGAAGTCGGTGATCCCCTCGCGGCGCAGCCGGACGGCGGCGCCGAGGCCGCCGAATCCGGATCCGATCACCGCCACTCGCACGTGCTCGCACTGCTGGCCCATGCCGCCGCCTCCCGCAGTCAGACTTCCGCCGAACCGTGCCAGCAATCACTGGCACGATGGGAGAGTAGAGCCTCCGCATACCGAGCGGTAGGGGTGGAACCGAACAAGTTACCGGCGGTACAACATAGGCTTGCGGACGTGACGGACGAGCAGCGCACGGATCGCGAAATCCGCGAGTACCGCATGGAGGAGCTGGCCGAGGAGGCCGGCATCACGGTGCGCACCCTGCGCTTCTACCGCGAGCGGGGACTCATACCCCCGCCCCGCAGGGAGGGCCGGATCGCCTGGTACGACGCCCACCATCTGGCCCGGCTGCGCACCATCGCGGCCCTGCTCGAACGCGGCCACACCCTCAGCGGAATCGCCGATCTGGCGTCCGCCTTCGACAGCGGCCGCGACGTCGGCGAGGTGCTGGGCCTCGGCGAGCCCACCGAGGAGACCCCGGTCCGGCTCACCCCCGAGGACCTGGCCGACTACTTCGAGGGCGACGCCACCGCGGAGAACCTCACGGCGGCGCTCGACCTCGGCTATCTGGCCACCGACGGAGACGAGATCGTCCACATCAGCCGCCGGCTGCTCGACGTCTCGTCCGCACTGGTGAAGGAGGGCGTCCCGCTGTCGGCGGTCCTCGCGGCGGGCCGCGAGGTGCGCGGCCACGCCGAGGCGCTGGCGTCCCTCTTCGTCGAACTGCTGCGCTCCCACGCGGCCGAGGGGGACCTGGAGCGGCTGCGCCCGCTGGCGAAGAGCGTGGTGGACGCGGAGCTCTCGATGGCGATGGACCGCCGCCTGCGCGGGTCGTGACGGACGGGCCGGCCCGTCCGGCGGCCACCCGCGGGCCCGTCGGGCCCTCCCCCGGCACCGGTGAGCAACACGGCCGCGCGCGGGCGCACCGCAACCGGCTGATGGCCCATCGGACGGTTCTCAGCACGCCATGACCGCGCGCGGGCGCACCTCCCGCGAAGCCCCGGGCCGGGCGGCCCGCCTCGACGGCCGGCGCCCGGGCGCCGGTCCGGCACTACAGCTCGAACACCGCCGTCACCGGCGCGTGGTCGCTCCACCGCTCGGCATGGCTCGCCGCGCGCTCCACGTACGCCTTCACACACTTGTCCGCGAGCCGCGGCGTCGCCACCAGCAGGTCGATGCGCCAGCCCGTGTCGTTGTCGAAGGCGCGCCCCCGGTAGGACCACCACGAGTACGGGCCCTCCTGATCGGGGTGCATGGCACGGACGATGTCCACATAGCCGGCGCCGGTCCCGCCGTCGCCGTACACACGGCCGAGCCACTCGCGTTCCTCAGGCAGGAATCCGGAGTTCTTCCTGTTGCCCCGCCAGTTCCTGAGGTCGGCCTCCTGGTGGGCGATGTTCCAGTCACCGCAGACCAGCACGGAGCGGCCGTCCGCGGCGGCCCGCTCCGCGAGGCCCTTCAGATACGGCAGGAACGCGTCCATGAAGCGGTACTTCTCGTCCTGGCGCTCGGTCCCGACCTCACCCGACGGGAGGTAGAGGCTGGCGACCGTGACGCCGGGCAGGTCGACCTCCACATAGCGTCCACTGCCGTCGAACTCCTCGCTGCCGAAACCGGTCCGAACCGCGTCCGGCTCGCGCCGGGTGAGGACGGAGACACCGGCGCGGCCCTTGGCGGCGGCCGGGACGTGGACCGCGTGCCAGCCGTCGGGGCTGCGCACCTCGTCGGGGAGCTGGTGGGCCTCGGCCCGTACCTCCTGGAGGCACACCACATCGGCGGAGGTCCCGGCCAGCCACTCGACGAAGCCCTTCTTCGCGGCGGCCCGCAGCCCGTTCACATTCACGCTGGTCACAGTGAGCACCCCGGCACCCTATCCGAGGAAGCACAGCTCGCATACATGTACGATTGCTCGCATGAATATCCGGCCGATGTCCTTCGACCACCCTGACGCGGTCAAACTCAACGACCAGGTGCAGCGGGAGTACGCCGCGCGCTACGGCGGCGAGGGCGATGTCACACCGCTCGACCCGTCGATGTTCGTCCCGCCGCGCGGACTCTACCTCCTCGCGTACGACGGGCTGGGCCGCCCGGTGGCCACCGGCGGCTGGCGCGCCCAGGACGAGAACGCCGAGGAGTACGCGGACGGCGACGCCGAGCTCAAGCGCATGTACGTCGTCCCCGAGGCGCGCGGCCTCGGTCTGGCGCGGCGCGTCCTTGCGGCACTGGAGGAGGACGCCCGCGCGGCCGGTCGGACCCGGATGGTCCTGGAGACCGGCACGGCCCAGCCGGAGGCCATCGCGCTGTACACCTCCAGCGGTTACGAGCCGTGCGCCAAGTTCGGCCACTACCGCGACTACGAGAACAGCCGCTGCTTCGCCAAACCGCTCGCCCCGCGATGACCCGCCGGCTCCGGTAGTCCCACCGATCCAACCGATCCCGCCGCCCCTGACCCCGGCAGCCCCGCCGACCCCGGCACTCACGGCACTGGCGCCCGCGCCGGCAGCCCCGCCGATCCCACCAGTCCCGGCACTCCCATGGACGGCGCCAACAAGACTATGACGCGCTCCTGACAAAATTGGCGCAGTCATGACACGCTTCCTCACGCACGTCTATCCGCACCGCTCTCATCCCCCACCTGCCCCGGCAGAAGGAGACATGCGTGAGACGCCATCGCACAGCCGCAGCGATCCTGTCAGCAGTCGGCGCTCTGCTCACCGGCGGTCTGACGGCTGCCACCTCGGCCCACGCCACCGCCCCGGCCCCCGCGCCCGCTCCCACCGCCGTGGCCCACCACGCCACGGCCGCCGAGCAGCACCAGGCCCGCACCTTCTGGACCGCTGAGCGAATGCGCGCCGCGGTCCCGCTCGACCTGCGCCTCGGCGCGGACGCGCTGAAGACCCTCAAGCCCCCCAAGCCCGGGGCCGTGACGACGACCGTCGCCCCCACGGCCTTCCCCCAGGCCGGCGGCGCCTGGACCGGCGGCGGAGCGGTCGTGAAGACCTCCGGCCGGGTCTTCTTCACCTTCCAGGGCCGCACCGCGTCCTGCTCAGCGAACGCCGTGACCAGCCAGAACGCCAGCACCGTCATGACGGCCGGACACTGCGTCAAGTACCAGGGCAGCTGGCACACCAATTTCGTCTTCGTGCCCGCGTACGCCAACGGCCAGGCCCCGTACGGCCAGTGGACCGCCACCAAGACGCTGACCACCCCGCAGTGGGAGGCGAGCGAGGACATCAACTACGACATCGGCGCGGCCGTGCTCGCCCCGCTGAACGGCCAGAAGCTGACCGCGGTCACCGGCGCCCAGGGCATCCAGTTCAACGGCGGCTACAACAAGCAGATGTACGCCTTCGGCTTCCCGGCCGCGTCCCCGTACGACGGCACGAAGCTGATCTACTGCAGCGGAAACAGCTCCAAGGACTGGCTGTTCACCCAGGACCACAGCCTCGGCTGCAACATGACCGGCGGCTCCAGCGGCGGCCCCTGGTTCACCGGGTTCAGTGAGACGGCCGGCACGGGACTGCAGGTCTCGGTGAACAGCTTCGGCTACATCTTCCTGCCGAACCGGATGTTCGGCCCGTACTTCGGCAATGAGGCGAAGGCCCTGTACGACAAGGCGCAGGCCTCCTGACGGCGGCAGCGGCCGGCGGGACCCGGGCCCCGCCGGCCGCTGCACACCCATGGACGCGGCCCGTCCCGCCCCGCAAGGATGATCGGATGGCGACCACGCGGCACTGGGCGGACTTCCAGTACGAGATCTATCTGAACGGCATGACGGGCGCCGTACCCCGGCTGCCCACCGATCTGACCCGGCTGGAGGAGATGGCCGGCCACCGGCTCGGCCCGGGGCCCTTCGGCTACGTGGCCGGCAGCGCGGGCAGCGGAAGCACCGCCAGCGCCAACCGCGCCGCACTCGACCGCCGGCGGATCGTGCCGCGCATGCTGCGTGACGTCCACGAACGCGACCTGTCCGTGGAGGTGCTGGGCCGGCCACTGCCCGCGCCGCTCGCCCTCGCGCCCATCGGTGTGCTGTCGATCATGCACCCCGACGCGGAGTGCGCCGCGGCACGGGCGGCCGCCGCGCGGGGAGTCCCGTACATCCTGTCGTCCGCCTCCAGCACGCCGATGGAACAGGTCGCCGAGGCGATGGGCGAAGGCGAGCGATGGTTCCAGCTGTACTGGGCCAAGGACCGCGACGTCACCGCGAGCTTCCTGGACCGGGCGAGGGCCGCCGGCTACACGGCGCTGGTCGTCACCCTGGACACCCCGCTGCTGGCCTGGCGCCCCCGCGACCTCGACCAGGCCTACCTGCCGTTCCTGCACGGCGTGGGCACCGCCAACTACTTCTCCGACCCGGCCTTCCGGGCCGGGCTCGCAAAGCCCGTGCACGAGGACCCGAACGCGGCCGTGATGCACTTCGTCGGCATGTTCGCCGACCCCGCCAAGACCTGGCCCGACCTGGCCTTCCTGCGCGAACACTGGGACGGGCCGATCGTCCTCAAGGGCATCCTCCACCCCGACGACGCCCGCAGCGCCGCCGACGCCGGCATGGACGGCGTGGTCGTCTCCAACCACGGCGGCCGGCAGGTCGCCGGGTCCGTGGCCGCGGCGGACGCCCTGCCCCGCGTCGTCGAGGCCGTGGGCGACCGGCTCACCGTCCTCTTCGACAGCGGCATCCGCACCGGCGACGACGTGTTCAAGGCCCTCGCCCTCGGCGCCCGGGCGGTGCTCCTGGGCCGCCCGTACGCCTACGGACTCGGCCTCGACGGGCAGGCGGGCGTCGACCACGTCATCCGCTGCCTCCTCGCCGAACTCGACCTCACACTGGCGCTGTCGGGCCACGCGGGCCCCGGTTCGCTCACGCCCGACGATCTGACCGGGGAGTCCGCATGAGCGGGGACCGGCCGGCTGCCAGGAACGTCCTGGCGATCGTCCCGCCCCACATGGGGGGCCGTCCGACCGGGACGGGGCTCGCGGGCCTCGTGCCCGGCGCCCGCGTCACCGTCGTGGAGTCGGCGGACGAGGACCCGGCCGCGCTGCGCGAGGCCCACGCGATCATCACCGCCCTCGCCCCGGTGACCGCCGGGCACATCGCCGCCGCGCCCGCCCTGGAACTCGTCCAGTGCGCGAGCCACGGATACGACTACGTCGATCTGGACGCCGCCCGCGCCCGGTCCGTGGCGGTCTGCAACATCGGCTCCAGCGGCGCGGAGGCGCAGAACGTGGCCGAGCAGACCTTCGCGCTCATGCTGGCGCTCGCCAAGCAGGTGGTACCCGCCCACAACGCGCTCACCCGGGCCGACTGGGCCCTGCCCCGCCTCCAGCAGTCCCTCACCGAGCTGTCCGGCAAGACCCTCGGCATCGTCGGCCTCGGCGGCGTCGGGCAGGAAGTCGCACGCCGGGCCCTGGCGTTCGACATGCGCATCGCCTACACCGGTCGGCGCCGGGCCCCCGCCGACACCGAGTCCCGGCTGGGCGACGCCCGCTACCTCCCCCTCGACGAACTCCTCCGCGTCTCCGACTACGTCAGTCTCCACGCGCCGCTCACCCGGGACACCCGCCATCTCCTCGACGCCGGGCGGCTGGCGCTCCTCAGGCCGACCGCCTTCCTCGTCAACACCGCCCGCGGGGCGCTCGTCGACCAGGACGCCCTCGCCGACGCGCTGACCGCGGGCACCCTGGCGGGCGCCGGCATCGACGTCTTCGACCCCGAACCGCCGACGGCCGCCCTGCGTCTGCTCAACGCGCCGAACGTCGTACTGTCCCCGCACGTCGGGGGCGTGACCCGGGAGACCCTGGTCCGCATCGCCCTGGCCGCGGTCCAGAACGTCGTCGACCACCTGGCCGGAGAACCACTGCGGGACGTCGTGTCGTAGCCGGGCCCCGGGTGTCCGCGCCCGGCCCGAACGGCCCACGCCGCACCCGGTTCAGGGCAGCGGCACACCGCGGGCCGTCAACCAGAGCGCGTACCACTCCTCGTGGTCGAGGTCCGGCTCCTGCCGGGCGGCCTGCCGGCAGGCGCGTATGCGCTCGGGGTTGGCGGTGCCGATCACCGGCGAGATCCGGGCGGGATGGCGCCGCAGCCACCACAGCAGCACCGTCTCCGGCGTCACGCCCTTCCGCTCGGCGAGGGAGGCGACGAGCCGCGCGGTGGCCTGCTCCTCAGGGGTCTCCTGACGCCCGGTGAACCGGCCCTGCGCCAGCGCGCCCCAGGCCTGCAGTTCGATGCCGTTGTCCCGGCAGTGCTCGAGGGTGCCGAAGGGGAAGCCGTTCACGGCCGCCTCGGGGGTGTTCACGACCACACCGGCCTCGAGCCAGTCGCGCTTCCGGAGGCTCATCTCCAGCTGGTTCGCGACGATCGGCACGTCCAGCCGTGCCTGGAGCGGGGCGATCTGCGCCGCTCCCATGTTGGACACCCCGAACTGCCGCACCAGGCCCTGCCGGTGCAGCGACGTCAGCGCCTCTGCGATGTCGTCGGGGTCGGCCAGCGGATCGGGCCGGTGCAGCAGCAGTACGTCGATCACGTCGGTGCGCAGCCGCGCCAGGCTCTCCTCGACCCGCCGCACGACGGTCCACCCGCGCAGGTCGTAGATCCCCGGGCGTTCGCCGTCCGCGAGACGGATGCCGCACTTGGTCTGCACGACGATCCGCTCCCGCAGCCCCGGAGCACGGGCCAGGACCTCGCCGAAGACGGCCTCCGCCTTGCCGTGCCGGTAGATGTCGGCGTGGTCGAACCTGGTGATCCCGCTGTCCAGCGCGGCCTCGACCGCCGCCTCCGCGGCGGCTATGTCCCCGGGCCCGTACGGCGCGGTGTCCCACGTCCCACCGAGCCCCATGCACCCGTACAGCAGCCGACCGTCCGTCGCGTCCGTCTTCGTCGTCACCCCGTGACCCTACTGGCCGCGGTTCCACGCGGTCGCCGGGGCTCCGCGCGGAGCGGACCGGCGGGACGCAGCTCAGGGCCGGGGCCGGGGCCGGATCGCGGTGCCCCGCTCCCGTACCGCACGGCAGGACCCCGGCCGTATCTCCCCGGCAGGGGACCTGCTGTCGTGGGGCACCACCGCATGTGAGCGGTCCCCGACCAGGCAAGGCGGTTTCTCTGGGCCGTTCGCATGAGGTGGAGCGCCCCGGCGACCGCTGCGCACCGCTTGGATCTGGACCGAGCGGGCACGTGGAGGACGTGGCCACTCACGGAAGCACCCGCCAAGCGGTCTCAGGTGCCGTCCGCGGTGTTCGAACGCGGGTGCGCGGCCCATGGGCAGTGCCGGCACCGCAGGGCCCGTCAGCCACTCGTGTGCGGTGACGCTGGAGGATGGCACGGACGCCCGACTGGGTGTGTTCCTCGCGAACAGCAAGATCAGGCGGGCGAAACCGGGGAGGGACGAGGGGCTGAACGCCAAGGCCGAGGCAGCCGCGGCGGCCGCTGTCGCTGCGGCGAGGGCAGCGGGCTGAAGATGTGGCACCGGGGCGCCGGACCCGCGCTGTACGCGGGTCCGGCGCCCCGGGTTCGGCGGCTTGCGGGCCGCGGTCAGTTGTAGGTGTTGAGGAGAGTGGTGTTGGCGTAGAGCCAGCTGGTGGCGGGTGCGGTCCAGCCGACCTTGGGGCTGTTGAGGGTGGCGTCGGACTTGGTGGTCCAGGTCCACATCTTCACGGCGTTGTCGGGCTGGTGGTTGAGCATCGCGAGGTCGTCGCGGCCGTCGCCGTTGTAGTCGCCGATGACGATCTGGAAGCGCTTCACGTCGAGGTTGCCCTTGGGACTGTCGAGGACGACCTTGGCCCCGCCGAACCGGTTCGCGCCATTTACCTTCTGCACCAGGATGGTGGAGGCCTTGTCGCTGCCGTCGGCGTAGTCGTACCAGATCAGGGCGTCATCGGTACCGTCACCGTTGAAGTCGCCGGAGTGCGGCTCGGTGCGGTCCCAGTCGATCGAGGCGCTCTCCCACCACACGGTGGGGTTGGTGAAACCGCCGGCAGGGGTGGTGGTGAACACGTAGGTCTTCACGTCGTTGTTGCCCTGGCCGTAGAAGACGCCGATCTCGGTGCGGCCGTCCTGGTTGAAGTCGCCGGTGACGAACTTGGCCCGGTTGCGTGCCCAGGTGCCGCTCGGGGCGGACCAGGAGCTGGTGGGGGCACCCAGCTTGCCCTTGTCGGTGGCCAGGTAGGTCCACAGCTTGGTGGTGCCGTCTCCTGCGGCGTACCAGACGGCGAGGTCGTCGCGGCCGTCGCCGTTGAAGTCGCCGGCCTGCGGTGTGGTGTAGCTGATGTGGAACGGGCCGCCCGCGGGCGAGCTCCAGGTGGCGACGGGCTTGTTGAAGCCGCCGTCGGGCTTGCCGAGCGCGATCCAGATCTTGACGCTGGTGTCGCTGTAGCCGCGCACGGTGGCCATGTCGCCGTGGCCGTCGCCGTTGAAGTCGCCGGTGACGAACTTCATGGCCTTGGCTTCCCACTCACCGGCGGGAGCGAGGTAGGACCGCTCGGGGGCGCCGATCGCTCCGTCCTCGTCGCTGCGGAAGGTGTACATGCCGTCATTGCCGGCCGTGTAGCTGTACCAGGCGCCCAGGTCGCTGCGCCCGTCACCGTCCTGGTCGTGGCGCAGCGCGGTGCCGCTGGACCACTGCGACTCGCCCTCGCTGTCGTGGATGACGAAGTCGCCCTTGTCGTTCAGGACGGCGTAGCCGTCAGGCGCGCTGGTCTTGGACTCCCACAGCGTGGTGGTGTCTGCGGCGTTGCGCACCATCAGGTTGCCCTTGCTCAGACGCGTGAACGCTCCGGGGTTGCCTGCGGTGTCCGTGGACCAGAGGGTCTTGCCGGCATTCGAGGTGATGACCAAGTTGCCGTCGGTGCGCATCGTCAGCTGGGCGGAAGCGGACACGAGGATGTCACCGGGGTCCAGGCGCCTGGCGGCGGTCAGCCGGGATCCGAAGAGAATGTCGTTCACGCGCGTGGCCACAGCGCTGGTGCGGGTCTCGCTAGTCTCCCCGAAGCAAGCGCCCTGCCAGGAGCGGCTGGCGATGCCGACGAGTTCGCTCTCGCCGTCTTTGGTACGCAGCACGGGCGCGCCGGCGTCACCCTTGCAGACGGCGGCCTCGGACTTCGCGTCGAGATTGACCTCGGTGGCGGTGGCATCGGTGACGGTGAACCCGCTGGTGTGGCGCTTGGTGGGTACCCACTGGTCCGCGGTGCGTCCAAAGCCGACGACGTTCACCGCCTCGCCCTTGCCGGCTGCTGAGGTCGCGAGCGGCACGGGAGTGATGTCGGTGGCGGGCTCGGCGAGCCGGGCCAGGACAAAGTCACGGTCACCGCGCGGGGCGAGTGTGGTGATCTCGGTGGTGTGCCCGCCGCCGAGGGCGAGGTCGCTGCGGCCGAGGGTGAGTGTGGTCTTCTCCTTCGGGGGCCCGGTGGGGATGTCGATGCTCTTTGCCGGGTTCTCGGCGAAGCAGCTCTTCGAGGTGGCGACCCACTGCGGGGCGACCAGTGTCGCGGTGCAGGAGCGGAGGGTGCCGATGGTGAGCTTGCCGGTGAAGGGCAGGCTGATGTCCTTCTGCTCCCCGGTGGGTGGCTTCACCCCGGGCCCCGACACCTGGAGATCGAGCAGCACCGCTTGCTTGGGGCCGGCGGGATCGGCCTCCCCGAAGCCCTTGGCGGTGTCCTTGGGGACGTTCAAGGTCTCCGTGTCACCGTCGATGCTGACCTCGGCCCGGATATCCCGGCCGGCGGTCTCGATCCGGTAGGCGCGCGGAATCTTCACGGACAGATGGCCGGTGCTCGCAGCCTTGAAGCAGATCCGTGACTCGTTCGTCTTCAGGTTCCGGGCCCAGACCATGATCTGGAAATCCGCGGCGCACGAGGTAAAGGTGATGCTCCCGTCACCGGCGATGAGCTGAGCCCCCGTGTACTTGAGGATCTCATCGGCGCCGGGGTAGGCACCGTCCTCGACGGCGTAGGGGGCGGTGGTGTCGGTCGGATTCTCGTCTGCGGCAGTCGCCGCGGGAGCGGGCATCCCCACGGCGGTGGCTGCGATCACGATCGCTGCGGGCAGCCATTTGCGTATACGCACAGGTGTTTCGCTTTCACGAATGAGCCCCCCGATCAGGCGGGAGGGAAGGCGGAAGCACAACGGGACCGTCAACGCTTCGCTGCGGATGGTCGTAATCGCCTGGGGGGCCGAGAAGGAGCATAGCCGCTCCCGGCAGCAGAACCCATCGCATTGCATGACGTGACCGCGCCCCACACAGGCCATTGATCAAGATCCTGTAACGGTGCCGGCGGGGCCTACAACCATCCAACTCCTGGTTGAATCTGCCTTCTTGTTCAAGCAGTGCCGTACCGGCCGTGAGGTTTGGGAACGGTCTTTCCTCCTCCGGCCTGGGGAAGCCGATTCATGGAGGGTGACTGACCTGCGGCGCGGGTGATGGGGGCAATGGCGCCCACAGCCTCTGTGTTTCATCGGGGGGATCCTGCCGCGTCGGGTGCTGCGCCCAGAGACCATTGAGGGGAAACCAACTTCGTGCTTCTCAACAGAAGCCGGCGCACACGGGGATGGCAGAGGGGGTACGCGGCAGTCGGTAAGGCTGCTCGTGGCCTGCTTCCGCTTGCTCTGCTTGCCGGGCTGGTCTCCGCGGCACCCGCCGCCGCGGACGACCCGGCACCACCCCGGCCGTCCGAACGTGAGCGTGTACTGCAGAGCTGGAAAACCGGCGGACAGGCCGTCAAGGCCGCCGCCGGAGCCGCGCTTTCCGGAGATGACGACGAGGTCCGCGCTTTTCTGGACACCGGACAGAAGATCGCCGAGGACTTGGACCGGCGTGAGGCCGCACTCACGCTGGTGACCGAGGGAGGCTCGGCTCTGCGCGAGGCCGCGCAAGCCGCGCTCAACGGGACACCTGAGCAGCTCGAAGTCTTCATGAAGGACGGCTGGAAAGCCCCGCTCGCGGACGACCAGCGTGTCGAGGCCGCCCGGGTCATCGAGAGCGGCGGGGTCGGGGTCCGTGAGGTCGGCGACTCAGCGATGCGGGGTTCCATCGATGACATCCGGGCCTTCCTCACGGAGGGGCAGTACAGGCAACGTGACGACGACGCTCGCGTGCGCGTCGCTCAGATCGAGGCCACGGGCGGACCGTCGACCAAGCGCGCTGCCGCGCAGGCTTTGGCCGGCAGCATCGACGACATCCGCGAGTTTCTCGCGTACGGGCAGCACGTCTCTCGCGCGCAAGATCAGGAACACGCCACCATCAGCACGTTGGCCAAGCAGACCTCCGATGCGGCGGCGGCGGCCGAGAAGGCCAAGCTGAACGCCCAGGAGAACCTCGAGAAGGCCAAGACGGCGTCGGAGCTGGCGAAGAAGGAGGCTGCCAAGGCTGCCGCCGAGACCAAGGCGGCGAAGAACGATGCCGTCAAGGCCGCAGACGCTGCTCGCCGTGCCGCCGAGTCCACCCGCCGTGCCGCGGACGCCGCGAAAGCCGCGATCTCCGCTGCCCGGGCGGCGAACGCCGCAGCGCAGACGGCCGCGCTCGCCGCACAGAACGCCTCCCACGCCGCCTTGCAGGCCTCTCGGGCCGCCAGTAAGGCCTGGAAGGCGGCAGCGTCCGGCAAGGTCCATGAAACGGCCGCGGCGGAGGCCGAGGCCGTCGCGAAGATCACCTCGAAGATGGCCGATTCCGCAGAGGCCGCACGCCGCACGCTTGTGGCCCTGAAGTCCAGCATCGTGGCGGTGCGCGGAACCATCCAGGCGATGACCGACGCGGCCCAGTACTCGGAAGACTCCGCGGGTTGGGCCGGTCAGGCCGGCGTTCACGAGACTCAGGCCAAGGCAGCCGCAGCCTCGGCCCGCCGCCACGCGGCCGAAGCCAGGCGGGCCGCGGACGTCGCCGCCGCCTACGCTGACGACGCGGCTCTCGCGGCGGAGCAGGCCCGTGACGCGGCACGCTCGTCGGCCGCCCATGCCCTCAAGGCCGCACAAGCCGCTCGCAAGGCAGCCGAACATGCCGGTGACTCCCAGGCGGCGGCGAACCAGGCCAAAATCAACGCGGATGAGGCCCTCACAGCTGCGAAGGCGGCCGGAGCGGCGGTCGAGAAGGCCAAGCAGGTCCAGGAAACCGCCCGCAAGAACGAGGCCGAAGAGGCCAAGGCCCGCACCAAGCTGCTGGTCAACGAGGCCAGGGACACCAAGGAAGCGGTCGACGCGGCCAAGGCGGTCACGGAGAAGAAGCTTCAGGAGGCGGTCAAGCTCGACAGCGACTTCGACACGCTCGCTACCGAGGCCGCCAAGCCCGACGCACAGCCGGCCCAGATCGCCGCCGCTGGCCGGAAGATGGCCTTGCTGGCCCTGCAGGTCCGTGGACCGTGGAGCAAGGCCGCCGCCGAGGCGGCTCTGACCGGCGACGACGACGCCGTCGTCCTCTATGCCCGGACCGGCTGGAAGCTTGCGGAAGACCAGGACGAACGGGAGGCCGTCGACGCCCTCGCCTGGACCTCCCCGTATGAGGATGTCCGCACAGCGGCCAAGAGCGCCCAGGCGGCGGACCAGGCCACAGTTCACGCGTTCCTGACCAAGGGCCAGTACCAGGCCGCGGCACCGGACAACCGGATCCAGGTCGCCCGAATCTCGGAGGCCGGCGGAACCGGAATCAAGGAAGCCGCCCAGGCAGCGCTCCACGACCCGGACCCTCAGGCCCTGGACACCTTCCTCGCCAAGGGCCAGTACCAGGCCCGCATCGAGGACTACCGGGTTGAAGCGGCCCGCATGGCCGAGGGAGGGGGTCTCGAGCTCAAAGCAGCCGCCGAGACCGCCCTCGCCAGCCCCGACACCCATCTGATCACCTTCGTGGAATCCGGCCAGTACCGCGCCAAGCGCCGCGATCTGCTCACCGCCGGCCACATCGAGCAGATCCAAGGCATCATCGCCACCTCCAGCGAGGTTGCCGCCCGCGCCTACCAGGACGCCTCCCTCGCCGCCAAAGCCGCAGCCGACGCCCAAGGCCACGCAGACCAGGCCCGAGGCCACGCATCGACGGCAGACAAGTACGCCCAACAGGCCAATGGTTACGCCAAGGACGCCGAGGCCTCCGCTGACCGAGCCCGCACTTCGGCCGACCAGGCGGCCGAATCCGCGGCCACCGCACGCAAGGCGGAGTCTCGAGCCCGCACCAGCGCGAACTACGCCAGTTTTTCAGCCGCTCGGGCCGAGGCCAGCGCCAACGCCGCACGCGGATACGCCGCCAGCGCCTACCAGGCAGCCGAACAGGCACGTAAGTCGGCGAAGAACGCCGGCAACAGCCACGCCGCCGTCGCAGCCATGTACAAGGAGACCCTGCACCGCTACGCCGAGGACCGCCGCAAGGCAGAGATCCAACGCCGGCTCCAGGAACAGGCAGCCGCCGAGGCGGCCCGTGAGAAGTCGGCTGCCTCTTCGCTCTACGGGCTCCTGCAATGGCTGATGCCGGGAGGGAACAACGAACTCCCGGACATGAGCACGATGGACCAGATCCACACGACCCTGGACGCCCTCGGGCTCATTCCCGGCGTGGGAGAACCCCTCGACATCGGCAACTGCATCATTTACGGCGCCGAAGGCTGGCTCTACAAGTACGTTCCTCAATGGGGAAACAGCGAACAGGCATACAAGGATGCCGGCCTGGCATGTCTTGCCGCTACGCCGATCGCCGGATGGGCCGCTTCCGGGGCAAAGGGACTCGGCTGGCTTGATAAGTTCGGAGTCGACCTCAGCCCTGTCTTCGAAGCACTCTCCAAACTACTCAAGAAGACACCCTCCTGCGGAAAAAACAGCTTCCCCGCCGGCACGCACGTCCTCATGGGTGACGGCTCCACCAAGCCAATCGAACAGATCCGAACCGGCGACTACGTCGAAGCTACCGATCCGCTCACCGGGTCCGGTGGAGCTCGCCGGGTAGAGGCGACCATATACACGCCTGACGACCGTGACTTCACCGACCTTACGCTCGACGCGGCGGCCGGAGGCGGCACCGTCACGGCAACCGACCACCACCCCTTCCGGTCCGAGAAGACCCAGAAGTGGACCGACGCCGCCGACCTCAACCCCGGCGACACACTCCTCAAGGCCGACGGCAAGACCGTAGCGATCTCCACTGTCCGTCAATGGAAGTCGCTTCAACCTGCCTACAACCTCACGGTCAACGACCTCCACACGTACTATGTGCTGGCGGGCGCCACGCCGGTCTTGGTGCACAATTCGGGGCCATGCCCTAAGGGGGTTGCAGATGCCTGGCACGAGGGCACGTTCGACAACCCCGGAGGCAGTTTCGAATACCATTGGGGAAAGCATGGCAGCCCATTGAACGTTACGCGCGAGAAGTACTTGCAAGATTCGATTGACTGGGCTCAGCGTCTGGCTGAGCCAGGGGGCAAAAAGGGCTACAACGCAAAGAGGATGCCATTCGACGACGGTAAATGGGGCGTGAAGTATTCGGATCCCAACGGAGGTATGGGTGGGATCATCGGGCCGGACGGACGAGTCGTTTCCTTCTGGTACGACGAGACCCACTAGGAGCAAGGAAAACGTGATGCTCAGTTTCATGGACGCCTACACCCTGTGGCGCAACCTGCCGTTCCCTCGGAGCGGATCGAGCAAGGACCTCATTCTGGCGCACAGCGATCTGGCGGAAGCCGACGAGTACGTGACTACGGTGATCCGATATGTGGAACGTGGGATCTTTAAGCCGGCTCCGGTTGATGTCCTCTCGACGCTTCAAGCACTGATGCAGCGAATCGATCGGCTCGGTGAGATGACATCGGGTGGCGACCAAGCCGTCGCTCACTCGCAACATGCATACGCGGCGCTGCTCGATCTCGTTTATCGGCAGTTCCTTGAAGTGGGCCGTCCGCTTCAATAGCAGGGCACTTTCCGGTCGGAGTGATCGGGGCGGGCTGATCGGGCGCGACGCCCGTTTGATTCTGGTTGGGGACCCTCCAAGCGGACCCCTAACCAGACAACCCCCAACTACTGACCTTCAAAGCGTGAGCGGTCGCTGAGGTCTGCTGAGCTGGCCGGTCGGCTTCATGAGGGCCTTGGAGCTCAACACCGGCTCCAGCTGTGAGAACCGGCGTTTCGGGCACTGTCAGAGGCGTCAGGCACACTGCGCCGTATGAACTTGGTGACCGCACACGACTACGCCTGGATCCGCACCTCGCCGCTCTTCCGCCACATGATGGAGAGCGGATACACCCTGACACTGATACGAGGGCGGAGCCCCCGGGCGGTGCTGCGTGCGATGGAGGCGGAACCGCGCGGCACCGGGGAGGGTACGGTTGGGCTGATCGAGGCGGATGACGCTCACCGTGCCGAGGTGGATTACGCCGACTGGGACGAGTCCTACGTCGCGGGCGCCTTCAAGGTCCCAGGAGAGAAGGGCGACTGGACAGTTGTCCTCGGCTTTGACGGTGGCCTTGGAATGCCGTGTGCGGAGACGCTGTCGGAGGGCGGCCGGGTCGTGGCGCACTCGAATAACAGAGGCAAGCCCATCCACCTCTTCCACTGGTTTGAGGACGGTGAGCTCCGTACGACGTTTGAGGGCCCCTCGGCGCGCGATGGCAGCAGCCCCGATGAACTGGTTCCCCTGCTGCGGGAAGTCGGCTTCCCGCTGACTCCAGAGGGAGAGCACGACGAGAACGCCCCGGCCGTTGACGGAAAGGCGGCAGTCCTCGCTTTGGCCGAGAGACTCACCGGCATACGCGTCACCGAATCCCTCCTTCAGGACGCCACGTACGAACTGGGACTCGTCCCCGAACAGCACGCCGAGGAGTGGACACGCCTGGTCATCGACATCACCGATGCCCACGGAGAGCGTCTGTACCAGGAATGGACCTACGAGGAGATCGCAGCGGCTTCCGACCGCGCACGGGCAGAGGCGAACGCGCCGGTCGTGATCACCTACAACGAGCCTCTCGCCCAGGACCGTCCGAAGCACGAGACGGGTGAGTAGCGAACGAGCGCGTGGCGAGTGTCCCCGGGCAACCGTCGCCCTTCCGATGGACATTGCCGCCATGAGAGCCTTTTCGATCATGGAGCGGCAGCCCTCTTGAGCCGTCGGTAGCGGATGAGGCTGCAGGCGAGGGAGGCGAAGGCATCGTGGAGTTCGGTGCGGCGTTCCCATCGGACGGCGAGTCGTTTGAAGTGGTGGAGCAGCGCGAAGGTCTGCTCGACGACGTAACGGAGCTTGCCAAAGCCCTCGATGTTTGGTGCGCCTCTGCGGGAGATGACCGGCAGGATCCGGCGCTTTCGCAGTTGAAGCCGCCATCGCCCGCTGCGACCAGGAAGCCACGGCCGACCCCGCCGACGACGACACCACCCTCGTCCTCGCCCACCGGGCCTTCGCCGGCACCGGACTCACCCGCAGCGAGGAATGGCTCGCCGCCTCACTCACACACGACCCGCAGGAAGGAGACACCCCCGCATGACCACGACCGTCATCGAGGGCAAGTGGTACACCACCGCCGAGGTCGCCGAAATGCTCGGCTTCGGCCTGTCCAAGACCAAAATGCTCGTCCTCACCGGCGAGATCCGTTCCCTGAAGGAGGGCCGTAGCCGCCGCATCCTTCCTCGCTGGGTCGACGAGTACGTCGAACGTCGGGCCCGTGAGGCCCAGGAAGGATTGACAGCATGAGTGGCAAGCGCGGCAACGGCGAAGGCTCGATCTACCCCTACAAGAACGGATACGCCGCCTACGTCTGGGTGGATACTCCCGAGGGCGACCGCAAGCGCACGTACGACTACGGTCCCACCAGGGCGGTCGTGCATGAGAAGTGGGTCAAGCTCCACGGTGAGGCGTCCAAGGGGCCCGTGGCCACCAGCTCGCCCACGCTGGCCCAGCATCTTGCGTACTGACTCAAGAACTTCGTGCTCCAGGACCTCAAGCCCAAGACTGCCGAGACCTATGCGATGCACGTCCGCCTGTACATCGCTCCGGGACTCGGCGAGAAGCGCCTCGTCAGTGCTGCGATCAGGTCCCGTCGCGTCGGACGGTGCAGGATGCTCGGGCTGTTCTCCGCTCGGCGCTCAGCTACGCCATGTCAGAGGAATTGATCAACAAGAACGTCGCTGCATGGGTCAAGGTTCGCTCCGGACGGAAGCGCCGGCGGGAACCCTGGTCCGTCGAGGAAGCGCGGACGTTTCTGGAAGCCGCCCGGACGGCTGTCGACCCGCTGTACCCGGACGTCCTGGTGCTCGTTCTCGGCTTGCGTCGCGGCGAGGCGCTGGCACTCACCTGGAAGAACGTGAATCTCGACGCGGGAGAGATCACGGTGGAACACCAGCTGCAGCGGATCAACCGTCAGCTGGTGCACGACGAGACCAAGACCGAGGCCTCGACGGCGGCCCTTCCTCTCCCGCAGATCTGTGTCACCGCAGTCCAGCTCAGGCAGAAGGCTCAGGCTGTGGCGCGGCAGGCTGCGGGTGCAGGGTGGGTCGAGTCCGACTTCGTGTTCACCACGAGGTTCGGCAGCCCGATCGAGCCGCGAAACTTCAACCGGTCGTTCGCCGCCCGGTCGGCCTCTGCCGGCGTGCGCCGGATCCGGCTGTACGACACTCGCCACACATGCGGCTCGCTCTTGGCGGCCCTCGACGTGCACCCGCGCATCGCGATGCAGATTCTCCGGCACAGCAAGATCGCGGTGACCATGGAGGTCTACACACACATCCCGTCCGAGGCGACGCGCAAGGTGCTGCGGAAGCTCGGCAAGCACCTGGACGGGCCGGATCGGAAGTAGTTGCTGTACTTCGCTGCTGTACGGCACGACAAAGCCCCTGCTGGATCTCTCCGACAGGGGCTCTGACCTGTTGTGGACCTGAGGGGATTTGAACCCCTGACCCCCTCGATGCGAACGAGGTGCGCTACCAGTCTGCGCCACAGGCCCTTGCAACGAGTGAAACCTTAGCACCCCGATCGGGGTGCTTGGAAATCCGTTCCTCGCTGGTCGGGCCGGGCAGGGTTCCGAAGGTCGGGCGCCTGCCCGGCCCGGTCTCACTCGTTGGCGGCGCGGGGCCGGTCCTCGTCCTCGTACTGGTCGAAGAGCGGGGTGCGGCCGTGCTCGCGGGTACGGCGCGGCGGAGTGGTCCGCTGCCGCGGGGGTTGCGGGGCCGCGGGCGAGGCCGGATCGGCCGTGGAGGAGCGGGCCGAACTCCAGGTCTCCGGGTCCGTGACGTCGATGCCGCTCGTGGCGCGCGGGGCGACCGGCGCGGTGACGTACGTGGGGAGCGGCACCGGGACCGGGTCCCAGCTGTCGCCGCGCCCGGGGCCCGGGTCGCGCTGCTGGTCCACCCACTCCGCGTGGTCGGTCTGCTCGACCAGGGCCCGGCGGCCCGCCTCCTGCGGCGAGACGGCGGGCGCCGGCTCGGGCTCGGGCCCTGCCGGGGCAACCTGGTCCGGCTCCTCGGCGACGGCCGGCCGGCGCCGTACACGGGTCTCGCGCAGCCGCTGCGCCGCGGCCTCCGCACGGCGCCGGTCCATCACGTACACGAAGCGGCGCCGCTCCTGGGCGCGCAGGTAGGCGATGTAGGTGCTGAGGAGGACGGCCGGAACCGCCGGTGCCCACAGGAGGCCCAGACCGCCGACGGCCGCGACGATCGCGCCGAGGGTGAAGGCCATGAAGAGGAGAACGGTGGTGCGCCGGCGCCGGGCCAGGGCCTTGGTGCGCCGTGCGCGTTCCGAGGCGGCCGCGCCGTGCGGCTTGGGCGCCCGCTCCTTGCGCGCCCCGACCGGGGCGGCCGACACGTCCAGCCGCGCCTCGGTCCTGGCCGGGGGCACGGCGAAGGCCCGGACGTCGACGGAACTCAGTCGGTCCGTCTCGGATTCCGGGTCGGCGTCGGGGGCGGGGCCGTCCTCGGTGGGGCGTTCACGCAGCTCCTTGGCGTACCGGCGCTCCATTCCCGCCCGTCCGGACAGCAGCCGGATGGCGGTGCTGAAGCGTTCCGTCGGACGGGCCTCGTTGAGCTCGTCCTGCCTGCGGAGCCACATCGGCACCAAGTAGGCGGCCCAGGCCCCGACGATGACTGCGTAGATGAGGCCGCTGCTGCTCACGCAACACACCGTAGAGGGATTCGCACGAGGGCATCGGCCAATTGGCCCGGTGTGTCGCACGATCTGGCTGATACCACTGACTTTTTTTGTGATTCTTCAGATCACAGAGCGATCGAGCGGGGATGAAATTCGAACAATTATTTTATTTCTCGTGTCGCGCGGGTCGTGCCTGGTGCCAGCGGCGCAGCAGTCCCCCGGGCACCTCCTCCGCCGTGAGCGCGAACACCAGATGGTCCCGCCAAGCGCCGTCGATGTGGAGATAGCGCGGGCGGAGCCCCTCCTCGCGGAATCCGAGTTTCTCCACGACCCTGCGGCTCGGCCCGTTCTCGGGGCGAATGCAGACCTCGATGCGGTGCAGCCCGACGCTTCCGAAGCAGTGGTCGACGGCCAGCGCCACGGCCGTGGGCATCACCCCTCGGCCCGCGACCTCGCGGTCGACCCAGTAGCCGACATGACCCGAGCACATCGAGCCCCAGGTGATGCCGGCGACGGTCAGCTGACCGACCAGCTCGCCCCGGAACTCGACCACGAACGGCAGCATCCGCCCGGCGTGGGCCTCGGCACGCAGATGGCGCACCATCTGGCGGTACGTGGGGCGCTGCGCGACCGGGCCGCCGGGCGCCGGCGGCGGGATCGTCGCCTCCCAGGGGCGCAGCCAGTCCCGGTTGCGTCGGTTCACCTCCCGCCACGCCCGCTGGTCACGCAGCTTTATCGGGCGGAGGGTGACATCACCGTCCGCCAGGACCACCGGCCACGAGTGAGTGTTCAGCGGGGACTCCCTGGGGAGCCCGGGGGGCCCGCGACTTCGGCCGGCCGCGGGTGGTCGCCGCCGCGCAGCTGGTCCACCGCGTGCGGCAGCACTCGCGACAGCACGGCGAGCCCGTCGCGCACACCGCCTGCGGACCCGGGGAGATTCACGATCAGGGTGCGGTCCGCGACCCCGGCGAGGCCCCGGGACAGCGCCGCGGTGGGCACCTTCGCGAGACCGTGCGCGCGGATCGCCTCGGGGATGCCGGGGATCTCGTAGTCGAGGACCCGGGCCGTGGCGTCGGGGGTGCGGTCGGTGGGCGAGATCCCGGTGCCACCGGTGGTGAGGATGACGTCGTACGCCGAGGCCACGCCGTCGCGCAGGGCCCCTTCGACCGGGTCCCCGTCCGGGACGACCCGGGGGCCGTCGACCTGGAAGCCCATCCCGGCGAGTCCTTCGGCGAGCAGCGGGCCGCCCTTGTCCTCGTAGACCCCCGCGGCGGCCCGGTTGGAGGCGGTCACGACGAGCGCGCGGCGCGGACGGTGCCCTGGTCCGGCTCCCCCGGGCCCTGGCTTCCCGGCGTGGGCGTGGCTGTGGACCTCACCGGCGCGGGGGGTCATCGCCGGGCCTCCTCGCGGACCCAGTCGCCGGACTTCCCGCCGGTCTTCTCCTCGACCCGGACCTCGGTGATCACCGCGGCCTTGTCGACCGCCTTGACCATGTCGACGACGGTCAGCGCGGCCACGGACACCGCGGTCAGGGCCTCCATCTCGACGCCCGTGCGGTCGGTCGTCCTCACGGTGGCGAGGATCTCGACGGCGTCGTCGGCCACGGACAGCTCCAGCTTCACCCCCGACACCGCAAGCGGATGGCACAGCGGGATCAGGTCCGGTGTGCGCTTCGCGCCCATGATTCCCGCGATCCGGGCGGTGGCGAGGGCGTCGCCCTTCGGTACCCCCTCGCCACGCAGCAACTCCACGACACGCGGTGAGACGAGGACCCGGCCGCTCGCGCGGGCGGTGCGCGCGGTGACGTCCTTCTCCGAGACGTCGACCATACGGGCCGCGCCGGCCTCGTCGATGTGTGTGAGTCCTTGCTGCGCGCTCATGGCTGTGGCTCCCGGTCACTGTGTGGTGAGACACGCTACCGCCACGGCCACGCGCTCATCCGAGCAGGACCACCTCCGTCTCCGTGCCCGGCTCGACGGAGGTCGTGTCCTCGGGGACGACGATGAGCGCGTTCGCCTGGGCGAGGGCCGCGATCAGGTGTGACCCGCTGCCTCCGACGGGGGTGACGGTGCCCTTCTCCGCATCGTAGGCACCTCGCAGGAACTGCCGCTTCCCCTCGGGCGACGTCAGCGCCTTGTCCGTGCGGAGCTCCGCGCACGCCCGGGGCCGCCGCACGTCCCGCAGCCCCATCAGGGTGCGGATCGCGGGACGGACGAACAGCTCGAAAGACACATAGGAGGAGACGGGATTGCCCGGCAGGGCGAGCAGCGGCGTGTGGTCGGGGCCGATGGAGCCGAAGCCCTGGGGCTTGCCCGGCTGCATGGCCAGCTTGCGGAAGTCGACCCCGCCGCCGGGCTCGTCCTCGTCGCCCACGGAGGAGAGCGCCTCCTTGACCACGTCGTACGCGCCGACGCTGACCCCGCCCGTGGTGACGATCAGATCGGCGCGGATGAGCTGGTCCTCGATGGTGGCGCGCAGTTCGTCGGCGTCGTCGGTGACCGCGCCCACACGGTAGGCGATCGCCCCGGCGTCACGGGCGGCGGCGGTGAGCGCGAAGCTGTTCGAGTCGTAGATCCTGCCTTCGCCCAACTCCTCACCGGGCTGGACGAGTTCGCTGCCGGTGGACAGGACGACGACACGCGGGCGCGGGCGCACCCGGACAGTGCCGCGGCCGATCGCGGC
Organism: Streptomyces sp. WMMC940; assembly: GCF_027460265.1. NCBI lineage: Bacteria > Bacillati > Actinomycetota > Actinomycetes > Kitasatosporales > Streptomycetaceae > Streptomyces > Streptomyces sp. WMMC940. The sequence goes on along the minus strand of NZ_JAPZBC010000001.1, from coordinate 4,403,224 downwards.
CAGCAGACCGATCTGCGGAGGTCCGAGGACCGTGCCCTCGGTCAGGGCGAGGTCCCCGGCCCGGACGTCACTGCCGCGCTCGCGCACATGGGCGCGGGGCTCCACCGGCCGGTGGACCCGCACCTCGCCGGTCGCGCCCTCGGGGGCGGCGCCGGCCGGCCGCATGGCCGTGGCGGCCCCGCCTCCCGTGCCGCCGTCGGTCCACTCGACGGGGACGACGGCCTCGGCACCGGGCGGGAGCGGGGCGCCCGTCATGATCCGGGCGGCCTGCCCGGGGCCGACGGTGCGGGCCTCGTCGCCGCCCGCGGCCACGTCCCCGATGACGGTCAGCACGGCGGGGAAGTCCTCGCTCGCACCCGCGACGTCGGCGACACGGACCGCGTACCCGTCCATCGAGCTGTTGTCGAACGGGGGCAGGGCCACGGGGACGGTGACGTCCTCGACGAGCAGACAGCCCTGGGCGTCGGACAGCGGGAGGTCGATCGGATCCAGCGGGTGGAGCGCGCCGAGGATGTCCTCCAGATGGGCGTCCACCGACCACAGGGCCTGTCCGCCGCCGGGGCCGTCGGCGGCCGGGCCGTCGGCGGCCGGGGTGCCGGAGCCGGTGCCGGGTGTTGCCGTGCTGCTCACGTGCTACATCTCCTCGGTGACGTAACGGCGAAGCCAGGCTCGGAAGTCCGGGCCCAGGTCTTCACGTTCGCACGCGAGTCTGACAATGGCACGCAGGTAGTCGCCTCGGTCGCCGGTGTCGTAGCGGCGGCCCTTGAAGACGACGCCGTGCACGGGCCCGCCGATCTTCTCGTCGGCGGCGAGTATCTGCAGGGCGTCGGTGAGCTGGATCTCGCCACCGCGGCCCGGCTCGGTCTTGCGGAGTATCTCGAAGACGGCCGGGTCCAGGACGTAGCGGCCGATGATCGCGTAGTTGCTGGGCGCCTCGGCCGGGTCGGGCTTCTCGACCAGCCCCGTGACCCGGACGACGCCGTCCTCGCCGGTGGCCTCCACGGCCGCGCAGCCGTACATGTGGATCTGGGAGGGCTCGACCTCCATCAGGGCGATGACGCTGCCGCCCTCGCGCTCCTGGACGTCGACCATCCGGGACAGCAGCGGGTCGCGCGGGTCGATCAGGTCGTCGCCGAGGAGCACCGCGAAGGGCTGCTCGCCGACGTGCGGGGCGGCGCACAGGACGGCGTGGCCGAGGCCCTTGGGGTCACCCTGGCGCACGTAGTGCATGGTGGCGAGGTCGCTGGACTCCTGGACCTTGGCGAGGCGCTCCGCGTCGCCCTTGCGGCTCAGCGCCTCCTCCAGCTCGTAGTTGCGGTCGAAGTGGTCCTCGAGGGGGCGCTTGTTGCGCCCGGTGACCATGAGAACATCCGAGAGGCCGGCGCCGACCGCCTCCTCGACCACGTACTGGATCGCCGGCTTGTCGACGACAGGCAGCATCTCCTTGGGAGTGGCCTTCGTGGCCGGCAGGAACCGGGTGCCGAGGCCTGCGGCGGGGATGACAGCCTTGCTGATCCGGGGGTGCGACTCGCTCATGCGGGCACCATATCCGGTACCTATGGGCGGAAGATTAGCCTCCGGTTAACTTTCTCCTCATACAGGCATATTGACAGTGGATTGTGAGGTTGCGGTGGACCCCGAGATGTCCGTAAAGAGCACGGTTCGACGTGAACTGCTCGACGCGCGACGCCTGCTGTCCCCTGAAGACGTCCGTGAGGCCTCGCTGGTTCTCGCCCGGCACGCACTGGAGCTCCCCGAGCTGGCCACCGCCCGTACCGTGGCCGCCTATGTCTCCGTGGGGCGCGAACCCGGTACCCGCGCGCTGCTCGACGCGCTGCGCACACGGGGCGTGCGGGTGCTCCTGCCGGTGCTGCTGGACGACAACGACCTCGAGTGGGCGGTGTACGAGGGGTCCGACCGGCTGGTGCCGGCCCGTCGCGGGCTGATGGAACCGGACGGCCCACTACTGGGTCACAAGGCCGTACTGGAGGCGGACACCGTCCTGCTGCCGGGGCTCGCGGTGGACGAGCGGGGCATGCGGCTCGGCCGCGGCGGAGGCTCGTACGACCGGGTCCTCGCCCGGCTGGAGGCGGCCGCGACCCGGCCCGCGCTCGTCGTGCTCCTGTACGCGAACGAGGTGGTCGCGCGGGTCCCGGAGGAACCGCACGACCACCCCGTCCATGCCGTGGTGACCCCGGAGGGCGTCCGCCGCTTCGCGGCCCGGCCTACGGCCTGAGCGCCAGCGTGTCCTCCGTCGCCGCTTCGACCGCCTTGTCGCTGTAGGCCCAGTCCAGCAGTTCGCCCTTGGCCCACTTGTCGGTCTGGTCGGTGTAGTGCTCGCTGTAGGCGTGGCCCGAGGCACCCGTCAGATTGATCCAGCGGGACTTGTCCCAGTCGCCCACGTTGACGACCATCCGCATCGACGGGACCCAGATCACGTCGTAGCCGCCGGCCGCGTTCCAGCCGGTCGCGTTGACCGCCGCCTCGCCGCCGCCAAGGTTCCACGGGCCGCGGTTGAGCATCCGCCGCAGTATGCCGGGGCCCTCGGTACCGAGCGTCTGGTTCTTCAGCGTCAGCTGGTGCAGCCTGCCCCAGCTCCAGCCGCCGACGTCCTTGCCGAGCTCGGCCGTCAGCTCCCAACGGGCGTCCTTCATGGCCCGGGCGAGGAGTTCGTCACGGGTGGTCGTCGCGTCGTCCTTGCGGGTCTTCGGCGCCTGCCACCACTCGCTGTCCTCGTCGTCGATCAGCCCGCGGACCACCTCGTACCAGCGGTCGCCGCCGTCCGGCTGGGCCGAGTCCGCGTCGCGCTGGCCGCACTCGCGCACCAGGGAGTTCAGGTCGTCGACCGGTCCGGTGCTGTCGGCCGGACGGACGTTGAGGCACTCGCCCCGCATCCGCAGCTCCTTGGGGAGCTTGTTGCCGAAGGCCAGCTTGAGCACATGGCGCCAGACGGCGTTGAAGTAGGCCGCGGCCCCCGAGTCCGGCTCCTGGGTGTAGTCCCAGCCCTCCAGCAGCTTCTGCGCCTCGCGCACATACGGGTCGGAGACGTCGATCTTCAGCAGATGGGGCGTCAGCAGCTTGGCGATCTCGCTCTGGTTGTCCGTCTGCATGGTGCGCATGTCGTCCGTCGAGATCTTCCCGCCGTCCTTGATCTTCAGCTCGATCAGGTCGTTGATCCGCTGGCTGCGGGAGCCGTAGCCGTAGTCCTTGGTGATCAGGTACGGGTACTTCTCGGCGTCCACGACGGCCTGGTTGGCGGTGACGATGTAGCCGCGCTTCGGGTTGTACTCGTACGGGAGCTCGTCGAAGGGGATGTACCCCTCCCAGCCGGAGGTCGGGTTCCAGCCCGGGGCCGGCATCGAGCCGTCGAAGCCCTCGGCGCGGACCGGGATGCGCCCCGGCGCCTGGTATCCGATGTTGCCCTTGGCGTCCGCGTAGATCAGGTTCTGCGAGGGGACGTCGAAGTCCTTCGCCGCGGCGCGGAAGCCCTGGAAGTCCTTCGCCCGGTTGAGCTTGAAGACGGCGTCCAGTGAGTTGCCCGGGTCCAGCGCGGTCCAGCGCAGCGCCACCCCGAAGCCGTTGCCGCGGTCGGGTGCGGGGGTCCTGACCGGCGCCCGCTCTCCCACGCGCTCCAGCTCGGCGCTGCGGTCGGAGATCAGCGGTCCGTGGTCGGTCTCCCGGACGGTGATCTTCTTGCTGCCGCCGCCGGCGACCCTGATGGTCTCCTCACGGACCTTGAACGGCTTGATCCGGCTGCCGGACGTCCAGCCCGCCTGGGAGACCTTCTCCAGGTAGAGGTCGGTGACGTCCGCCCCGAGGTTGGTGAAGCCCCAGGCGATGTCCTGGTTGTGGCCGATGACCACCCCCGGCATACCGGAGAAGGTGTACCCGGCGACGTCGAAGGAGCACTTCTCCGAGACGGCACGGCAGTGCAGGCCCATCTGCGCCCACAGGGACGGCAGCTGCGGCGCGAGGTGCGGGTCGTTGGCGAGCAGCGGCTTCTCGGTCGTCGTGTACTCGCCCGAGACGACCCAGGAGTTGGATCCGATGCCGTTGCCGTTCGGACCGAGCAGCGCCGGGACGCGGTCGAGCACATCGGAGAGGCCGGAGAGCTGCGTCTGCGCGCCCTGCCCCGCGCCGGAGCCGGCACCCGGGCCGCTGCCGGCGGAGCCGGGGGAGCCGGCGGAACCCGACGAGCCCGGGGAGTCCGGGGAGGGCTTGCCCTTCGGGTCCCACTTCTCGGCGTCGTCGTCCACGGCACCCGCCGTGACGACGGGCTGGTGCAGGTCGTACGGGTACTCCGGGTACAGCTGCTTGATCTGCTGCTCGCTCAGCCGGCTGGTCATCAGCGAGCGGTCGATCTCGTCCTGCATGTTGCCGCGCAGGTCCCAGGCCATCGCCTTCAGCCAGGCCACCGAGTCGACCGGCGTCCACTTCTCCGGCTTGTAGTCGTTGGTGAGCCCCAGGGCGACGTACTCGAGGGAGAGGTCGCCGTTGTCACGGCCCGCCAGATAGGCGTTGACGCCGTCGGCGTACGCCTGGAGGTACTTCTTGGTCGCGGGCGAGAGCTTCTCGTCGAACTCCTGCTGTGCCACCCGGTGCCAGCCGAGGGTGCGCAGGAAGGCGTCGGTCTCGACCTGCCCCGCGCCGAACATCTCGGACAGCCGGCCCGCGGTGACGTGGCGGCGTACATCCATCTCCCAGAAGCGGTCCTGCGCGTGCACGTAGCCCTGCGCGCGGAACAGGTCCTCGTCGGTGCTCGCGTAGAGCTGCGGGATGCCGTTCGCGTCCCGCTTGACGTCGACCGGGGCGGTCAGACCCTTGAGCTTGATCGTCCCGGTGGTCTGCGGGAAGGAGGCACGCACGGTACTGACGCCCCAGTACGCACCGCCGCCGACACCCGCGACCAGCGCCAGGGCCAGGGCGAGCACGATGAGACGGCCGCGGCGGCCCCTCCTCCTTGCCGGCTTCTGGGCGGGGGAGGCGGTTGTGTTGGAGGGCATCGCTGTCCTTCGAGGGCAGTGTGGTCCTGGGAGTGCTGGAGCAACCATAGGCGCAGCGATCGACGGGCCCGGACGCGGTATCAGTAACGCGACGCCAACCAGCAGTCATTCGAACGCACTGGCGATTACCGGAAGGAAGCCGTCATGGGAGCGTCAAGAAAACGTTAAAGATTAGGTAAGGTAACGAAGTGTCGCTTGCCGGGGGAACTGTCCGGCGACAAGCGCGAGGGGAAGGATCGGCCGCTGACTGTCCACCAGCTCAATGCACTCCTGCTCATCTGCTCGCTCGTTCTGCTCATCGCCGTCGCGGCGGTGCGCGTCTCCTCCCGGAGCGGGCTCCCCAGCCTGCTGCTGTATCTGGGCATCGGGGTCGCGATAGGACAGGACGGCATCTTCAACGTCGAGTTCGACAATGCCGGACTCACGCAGGTGATCGGCTATGCCGCACTCGTGGTGATCCTGGCCGAGGGCGGCCTGGGCACCAAGTGGAAGGAGATCAAACCGGCCCTGCCCGCGGCGGCCATGCTGTCGACCGTCGGCATCGCCGTGAGCGTGGGAGTCACCGCGGCCGGAGCGCACTACCTGGTCGGACTGGAATGGCAGCAGGCCGTCATCATCGGAGCGGTCGTCTCCTCGACGGACGCCGCCGCCGTCTTCTCCGTGCTGCGCAGGGTCCCCCTCCCCTCCCGCATCACCGGTGTCCTGGAGGCCGAGTCCGGCTTCAACGACGCCCCCGTCGTCATCCTCGTCATCGCGCTCTCCACCACGGAACCGATCGAGGAGTGGTACATCCTCGTCGGAACCATCCTGCTGGAACTGGCGATCGGCGCCGCCATCGGCCTCGCGGTCGGCTGGCTCGGCGCGTACGGGCTGCGCCACGTCGCCCTGCCCGCCTCCGGCCTGTACCCGATCGCCGTCATGGCCATCGCGGTGACGGCGTACGCCGTCGGCGCCCTCGCCCACGGCAGCGGCTTCCTGGCCGTCTACCTCGCGGCGATGGTGCTCGGGAACTCCAAGCTCCCCCACTGGCCGGCCACCCGCGGATTCGCCGACGGGCTCGGCTGGATCGCCCAGATCGGTATGTTCGTCCTCCTCGGACTGCTCGTCACCCCGCACGAGCTCGTGCGGGACTTCTGGCCCGCGGTGGTCATCGGACTGGTGCTGACGATGGCGGCACGGCCGCTGTCGGTCGTCGTCAGCCTGCTGCCGTTCCGCATCCCGTGGCGCGAGCGGGCCCTGATGTCGTGGGCCGGTCTGCGTGGCGCCGTGCCCATCATCCTGGCGACCATCCCGCTGGTGTCCGGGATCGAGGGCAGCGAGCGGATCTTCAACATCGTCTTCGTTCTGGTCGTCGTCTACACCCTGGTCCAGGGCCCGACGCTGCCCTGGGTGGCGAAGGCACTGAAGCTCGGGAACGGCGCGGAGGCCGCGGACCTGGGCATCGAGTCGGCGCCGCTGGAGCGGCTGCGCGGCCATCTGCTGTCGGTCGCGATCCCGGAGAAGTCCCGGATGCACGGCGTCGAGGTCGGCGAACTGCGGCTGCCCGCCGGCGCCGCCGTCACGCTCGTCGTCCGCGAGAGCAAGAGCTTCGTACCGAGCCCGACGACGGTGCTGCGGCGCGGCGACGAACTGCTGGTGGTGGCGACCGATCCGGTGCGGGACGCGGCGGAGGCACGCCTGCGGGCCGTGGGACAGGGCGGCAAGCTGGCCGGCTGGCTGGGCACGGGCGGCTAGCCGGCCGGGAGGCCGGGGACGGGGCTCGGGGACGCGGGACGGGCGGCGGACCGATGCCGGCGGGGACGGCGGTGCGGACGTGGAGGCGTCGGCCGGCCAATCCCAGGTGACGATCCCATTGAGTCGGCGCATTCCGAGGCCGGGACGCCTCCGGTCCCTGTAGCATGAAGGCACACTGATCGACCAACTCTGCCTGACGCAGAGCTGGCGCGACCGTATGGCGGCCGAGCGACTCCCTGCAGTGGGGCCCGGTATCTACCGCAGTTCCGCGCAAGAGGACAGCTCTCGGCGATCCCCGGCACCCCGGGAGAGCGCTACCAGGCGGCAGAAAGGCAAGGGCCGTGGAGTCCACGGTCGCTTCTGACACGTCCACCGGCACCCCTGCGAGCACTCCCCCCACGCCGTCTTCCGGCACGGCTTCGTCCACGAGCCCGGTCGCGTCGGACACGGCCCCGTCCGTGGGCACCTCCTCGTCCTCGCACAAGCAGCCGCCCTCCGGCGCACCGTCCGGCGGCCGGCGTCCCGGCTACGGACAGTTGCTCCGCACTCCCGGCGCGTGGACGTTCCTGCTGCCCGGGTTCGCCGCCCGGCAGCCGTTCGCGATGCTGACGATCGGCATCGTCCTCCTCGTCCAGCACACCACCGGTTCCTACGGAAGCGCGGGCGCGGTCGCCGCCGTCACCGGCGTCTCCATGGCGCTCTTCGCCCCGCAGAGCGGCAAGCTCGCCGACCGCTTCGGCCAGCGGGCCGTCCTGGTCCCGGGTGTGCTGGTGCACGCCGCGGCCGGCGGCGCACTGACCGCGCTCGCGCTCGCGGGCGCCCCCCTGTGGGCGCTCTTCGCCGCCGCGGTGCCGACCGGCGCCTCGGTGCCGCAGGTCGGCCCGATGGTGCGGGCCCGCTGGGCGGCGAAGCTCGGCGGGTCCCGGCTGATGCCGACGGCCGCGGCGTTCGAGTCCGTCACCGACGAGTTCACCTTCGTGGTCGGACCGGTGCTGGCCACCGCCCTGTGCACCGGCGTCCACCCGGCCGCCGGTCTCGTCGCCGAGGCCGGACTGACCCTGGCCGGCGGTCTGCTGTTCGCCGCCCAGCGCCGTACGCAGCCGCCCTTCGGCAGCCCCGTGTCCGGTGGGCCGGCCGTCCGGACTTCGGCCCTGTCGGTGCCCGGTGTGCGGGTCCTCGCGATCGCCTTCCTCGGCATCGGTTCGGTGTTCGGCGGCATGCAGGTCTCGCTCACCGCGTTCACCGAGGAGATCGGGCAGCCCGGTATGAACGGTCTGCTCTACGGACTCTTCGCCGCGGGCAACATGCTCGCGGGCATCGCCGTCGGCGCGATCGCCTGGAAGTCCGGTCCGCGGCGCCGCATGCTGGTGGGCTACGCGGGTCTGGCGCTCGCCGCGTCGCTGCTCTGGACGGCCCACTCCGCCGTGCTGCTCGGCGGGCTGGGACTGCTCGTCGGAGTGTTCATCGCACCCGCGCTGATCAGCGGCTTCACACTCGTCGAACCGCTGGTTCCGGCGTCGGCCCGGACGGAGGCCTTCACCTGGCTGACCGGGTCCGTGGCGCTCGGCCAGGCGGCCGCGGTGACGGTCGCCGGCCGACTCGCCGACGCCCACGGCGCGACCGCGGGATTCCTCGTGCCGCTGGTGGGCACCGTGCTGGCCCTGGCCACCCTGGTGGCACTGCGGGCGCGCCTCGCGCCGCGCCCGCACAGCCGTACGGTCGCACGTGGTGTCGGTCACCGAGTGCCCGTGACGGTGGACTGAGACGAGGGAATGCGTCACTATGGACCGTCGTTAGCACTCATCGAGTGAGAGTGCCAGGAGGAAGACAAGTGCCGACGTACCAGTACCAGTGCACCGAGTGCGGCAAGGGCCTCGAGGCGGTGCAGAAGTTCACCGACGACGCCCTGACCGAGTGCCCAGGCTGCCAGGGGCGCCTCAAGAAGGTGTTCTCGGCCGTCGGCATCGTCTTCAAGGGCTCCGGCTTCTACCGCAACGACAGCCGCGGCTCCTCGTCGAGCAGCACTCCGTCGTCCTCGTCGGCGAAGTCCTCGGCGTCTTCGGCGTCCTCTTCTTCCCCGGGTTCCTCCTCGTCGTCGGACTCCAAGGCGTCCGCGAGCTCCTCCAGCTCGTCCGGATCGTCGGCTTCGTCCGGCAGCACGACGGCCGCCTGACTCCAGAGCTCGCAGGGTCCCCACCGCCTTCGGGCGGCGGGGACCTTTCGCATGTGCGACGGACGTCGTGCCCGATGGGTTCGGCGGGCGGGGGAGTCGTGGCGGTCATGGGAGTCGTGGAGTGGGCGGGTTCTCCGGGCGGTGGGCGTGGCCCGGTCGACGGATCCACCGGGCGGTGGCGGGCGGCCGATGGGCGGATACCGGCCCGTGTTCGAGCGCGGCTACTGTGACGGCCATGGCCAACGCAGAGAGCGCACAGCGCGCGGAGATCGGCGTCATCGGCGGCTCGGGTTTCTACTCGTTCCTGGAGAACGTGACCGAGGCGGAGATCGCGACGCCGTACGGCAGCCCGAGTGATTCCCTGTTCTTCGGCGAGATCGCGGGGAGGAAGGTCGCCTTCCTGCCCCGGCACGGCCGCAGCCACCGCCTCCCGCCGCACCGCATCAACTACCGGGCCAATCTGTGGGCCCTGCGGTCCGTGGGCGTTCGCCAGGTCCTGGGGCCGTGCGCCGTCGGCGGCCTGCGGCCGGAGTACGGGCCCGGGACGCTGCTGGTCCCCGACCAGTTGGTGGACCGGACCAAGTCCCGGGCCGACACCTACTTCGACGGCGAGCCGCTGACGAACGGCGAGGTGCCCAACGTCGTCCATGTGTCGCTCGCCGACCCCTACTGCCCTGCGGGCCGGGCGGCGGCGCTGGCCGCGGCGCGCGGCCGCGACTGGGAGCCGGTCGACGGCGGAACGCTCGTCGTGGTCGAGGGGCCGCGCTTCGGCACCCGCGCCGAGTCCCGATGGCACGCGGCCATGGGCTGGTCGGTGGTCGGCATGACCGGGCACCCCGAGGCCGCGCTCGCCCGTGAGCTGGAGCTCTGCTACACGTCCATGAACCTGGTGACGGACCTCGACGCCGGGGCCGAGAGCGGCGAGGGCGTCTCGCACGAGGAAGTCCTGGAGGTATTCGCCGCCAACGTCGACCGGCTGAGGGACGTCCTGTTCGACGCGGTGGCCGGACTGCCGGCGAACGGGGAACGCGACTGCCTCTGCAAGAGCGCGCTGAACGGCCTGAAGACGGGCATAACGCTGCCGTAGTGCGCCCTGCCGTAGTGCGGGACGGGCGCCATGGAGTGCGGGCGGGTTCGGGGTGGTGCCCGAGCCACTGTCACCTGAGAGGGTGAGGGCCTTTTCCACACTCCTCAAGTCGTCCACAGGCCGGAGCGGGCCGCAGCGTGAACGGGGATCGTGAGGGGCGTCGGGCGTACCTCGCCCGCGTCACCGTCCCCGCACACGACAGGTGGTCACCACCATGACGCTGCTCTCCGCGCCCTCCTCCCACGGCCACGTGCCCTCCGCCCCCTTCGGCCCTTCGGGCTCCCCGGGCTCCTGGGGGCCTCCCCGCTCGGCAGGTGCCGGTGGCTCCTCGGCGACCTGGGCGCCGGGGCTGCCCCCGGCTCCCGCGCCGGAGCCCTGCGGGGTGCCCGCCTTCGCCCCCCTGAGGGTGCCGGACGGACGCCCGTGGCAAAGGCCCCGGTTGAGAAGGGTGCTACGGCGGAGGCGACGGGCACTGGCCGCGGGTCTGGCCGTCACCGCCGCCGCGCTGGCGGCCTGGCTGCCGCGGGTGCAGCCCGGTCCGGACACACCGCGCGAGCCGGCCGCACTACCGCGGCACTCCCCGACCTCCCAGGGACCGCCGACACCGCCCTCGACTGCGGCGGGCCCGCAGCAGGACGCTTCGGCGGGAGGCGCTTCACCCGACGACACCGCGCAGGGCGACGCGTTGTCGGGGGGCGCTTCGGCTCGGTCGACGGAGATCGTGTCCGCTCCGGTGCGCATCGCGGACGCAGAGACCGTGCGGCTGCTGCAGCCGGGCGACCGCGTGGATGTGATCGCGGCCCCCGAGGTGTCGGCGGGCACGGCTCCGGGCCGCGGGACGGGCATCGGCGGCGCGTCGCGCACCGGTCCCGACGCACGCGTCATCGTGACGGGCGCCCGTGTGGCGGAGGTGCCTCGGGCGGCGGCAGGGGTCCGGGACGGCGGCGCGCTGATCGTCCTGGCCGTGCCGCGCCCCGTCGCCACGGCGCTGGCCGGCGCGGGCGCCACCTCACGGCTGGCGGTGACACTGTGCTGAGCCGAGCCCGTGTGCACGGGAGGGCCGTTCGCGCGCCGGCACGGCCCCGCCGTCAGAGGTGGTGCGGGGGCTTCTCGTCGAGGAAGCGAGCGAGGTCCGCGGCGCTGTCACCGCTCGCCGGAGACCGCTCTCCCCACCCGCGGTCCGTGTCGTCCGAGGACTGCTGGTCCAGCGGGTCGTCGAAGATCAGTCCCGGCTTGGGAAGGGGCTGCGGCCGGGGCTCCTCCGCATCGCGCGGTCCGGTGGCGGGGGCGGTGCTCATGGAACCAGCGTACGCGGGCGCGGGCCGGCACCTCACTGCCCCGGACCGCGCCGCCCGGCCGGCGGAGGGGCGGGCCCGACCGGCGGACACCTCGCCCCGGCCCGAGAAACGGGCCGGGTCCGCCGACGAGCCGGACCGGCCGGCGGTGTCCTGCGGGATGCGGATCCGGTGCCTTCTGCTGTGCTGGATCCATGACCTCCTCGACCTCTCCATCCGCTTCCCGCGGGCACGTCGGCTTCGGGGCGCTGCGCCACATGCACGCCCGGCGCCGGGACGAGGCGCATCGCACGGCGACTCCGCTGGAGCTCTTCTTCGACCTCTGTTTCGTCGTCGCGGTGGGGCAGGCCGGGCTTCAACTGGTGCACGCGGTCGCGGAGAACCACGTCGCCGACGGCGTCGTCGGCTATCTGTACGTCTTCTTCGGCATCTGGTGGGCCTGGATGAACTTCACCTGGTTCGCCTCCGCCTACGACTGCGACGACGTCCCGTACCGGATCGCGACACTGCTCGCGATCTGCGGAGTGCTGATCTACGCGGCGGGAGTGCCGAGGGCGTTCGCCGACAACGACTGGACGATCACCGTCATCGGCTACGTCGTGATGCGAATCGCGCTGACCGCGCAGTGGCTCCGCGCCGCCGCGTCCGAGGACCGGGGGCCCGCACGCAGAACCGCGCTCATCTACGCCTGTGGTGTGGCCCTGTGCCAGCTCGGCTGGATCAGCCTGCTCCTCGCACCCGCGGACTCAAGACGCTGGCTCTTCCTGATCCTCGTGGCGGCCGAGTTGCTGGTGCCGGTCGTGGCCGAGCGTCGCCACCAGACGCCCTGGCATCCGCACCACATCGCCGAGCGCTACGGCCTGTTCACGATCATCGTGCTCGGCGAGACGATGTTCGCGACCACGGTGGCGGTCCAGTCGGCCCTGGGCGACGTCAAGGAGTTCTCCGAACTGGCGCCCATCGCGGGGGGCGGCATCCTGATCATCTTCTCGGCCTGGTGGATCTACTTCGCGGTACCCGCCCACGAACGCCTCAAGAGCAACCGGGAATCCATTCCATGGGGTTACGGCCATTTCCTGATCTTCGCCTCGGCCGCCGCGATCGGGGCGGGCCTGGAGGTCGCGGTCGAGCAGTCCGTCGGCAAGGCGCACATCCCCACCTCGACCGCCTCGGCCGCAGTGACCGTGCCGACGGCGATCTACCTGTTGACGGTGTGGTTCCTCCACGCCCGGCACTTCAAGGAGACACTGGCTCAGCAACTGGTCCTCCCGGTCGCCGTCCCCGCGGTCCTCCTCTGCACTCTCGCCGGCCACTGGGCCGTCCTGGCGGCGGGGCTGGTGGCCGCGGCCACCGTCGCGACGGGCGTCGCCCTGGCGAGCCGCACCCCCGAGGCGAAACGGGCCTCCGGTACTCCCCCCTCGGAGGTGTGACGAGTCTTCACCGATCGGAGCCCGGTGACACCACTGCGCGGACGCCACGGCGACGACGCCCGGGCAGTGACGCCAGGGCGACGAGTGGGACCACGTCAGCGCCGAGGCCGTCTCACCGTAGGCGACCGCGTGATACCCAGAAGTCATGGGACTCAACGACGCATTGACCGATGTGAGCGGCATTCGGGTCGGCCACGCCCGGCTCGGCGGTGAGGGCGCGCTCAGCGGCACCACGGTCGTCCTCGCGCCCGAGGGCGGCGCCGTGGCTGCGGTGGACGTCCGAGGAGGGGGTCCCGGCACCCGGGAGACCGACGCCCTCGACCCCCGCAATCTCGTCCAGCGCATCGAGGCGATCGTGCTGACCGGAGGCAGCGCCTTCGGCCTGGACTCGGCATCAGGCGTGATGGCGTGGCTGGAAGAGCGGGGGCGCGGGGTGCCGGCAGGCCGGGAGCCCGGACAGGTCGTGCCGGTCGTTCCCGCGGCGTGCGTCTTCGACCTCGGACGCGGCGGCGACTGGCGGGCGAGGCCGGACGCGTCGACGGGACGCGCCGCGGTGGAGGCGGCGGCGCGCACGGAGTCCGGCGCGCCGGTCCAGGAGGGCTCTGTCGGCGCGGGCACCGGCGCGGTGGTGGGCCGGATCAAGGGAGGTGTGGGCACCGCCGGCACGGTGCTGGGGGACGGTACGACGGTCGCCGCACTGGTGGTGGCCAACGCGGCGGGCTCCGCGCTCGACCCGGACACAGGTGTGCTCTACGGGCGGCACTTCTTCGGCGCGAAGCCGGTGGCACCCGCTCCGGAGGTCCATGCGGCGGCGCTGCACCGGCTGGCCCAGGCGTCCGAGCGCAATGGGGCGCCTCCGCTGAACACGACCCTCGCCGTCGTCGCCACCGACGCCGACCTATCCCGTGCCCAGGCGCACAAGCTCGCCGGCACCGCGCACGACGGCATCGCGCGCGCCGTGCGGCCCGTCCATCTCCTCAACGACGGGGACACCGTCTTCGCCCTCGCCACCGGCACCCGCCCGCTCGACGGCCATCCGCTCGCCCTCAACGCGGTGCTCGCCGCCGGTGCGGACGTCGTCACCCGTGCGGTCGTCCGGGCGGTGCTGGCCGCCGAGAGCGTGCACGGACCGGGAGGGGACTTCCCTTCGTACACCGAGCTGTACGGGGGGCGTCACGAGGGCCGGTAGGGCGCAGGGTTCAGCTCCGGGAGCGCGGACTGACGTGCGGCGCACGGGAGTTGAGGGGGCGCGTGGATGCGGCGGAACTTCGGCGGGTGCGCCGTTCGTTTTCCCGAACCCGGGACGCGATGTCAGACCCAGGGACTACGTTAAGCAGTCATCAAGTGACGTGTGGCAACGGCCTGGAGATCCGGGAGATCCACCTTGAACGATCCGTATGAGACAACCGAGACGCACCTCGAGCGGCTCCTGGGTCGGGCTCTCAATTCCTTCGACCTTCCCGACAGCGTGGTGGAGCGGCTCGACTCGGCTCTGGCCCATGACAGTTCGCTGCACTCATCGCACCACAGCGCGGCCCTGGACCGTTCGACCTACCGGCACGCGTATCTCCTGGCGGACGGCTCCTCCCTCACGTTGTGGGAGCTGGTGCACAACACCGGCCGTGACGGCGCCACGCGGCACGAGCTGTACGCGGACGAGGGAGAGGCCCGACTCGCGGCGTCCCGGCTGCGTCCGGACCGCGGGCGGCGGCCCGGCGCGGACGGTACGGACGACGGACAGACCGACGAACTCGCCGCGATATTCGGCGCGGCGCCCGAGGGCACCGGCCACGACGGCCCGGACGGGAGGCCCGTCGACGACCTCGACGCCGATCTGGAGCTGCTGGGCCGCCTGCTGGCCACTCCGCCGATGCCCCTGGCACGCACCTACGTCCCCGACGACTCCGCGGACCATGCCCGGCGACTGCTGCGCCGGGCCGAGAACCCGGACCGGCCGGGCGAAGAGACGGCCGGGCTGCTGCGCGCCGCTTTCGCGCACCACATCGGGCAGGCGTTCGGCCGGCAGTGCCCGGCCGCCGATGTGCGGGACGCCGTCTTCACGCTCTACGAGCACGCTTTCCTGCTGCTCGACGGCACGGAGCTGAGTCTGTGGGAGGTCGAGCACACGGCCACACCCGACGGTCGCCACATGTGCGAGGTGTACGCGGACGAGCGCACCGCACGCGAGGCCATGGAGCTCCGCGCCAGGGTGCGCTGACGCGGGCCCCTGCGGGTGACGCCGGATCGGCGGGCGGCGCCCACGGGGTGCCGCCACAGGGCCCCGTACGGCAGGTCGTGCCGCCGCAAGGCCCGTTCGGCCCCTCCGGCGGCCCGCGAACACGGGGCAGCAGGCCTGACATCGTGGACCGCGGGCCCGGGGCCGGAGGTCGGGAGACCACGGCGCGGTGCTCAGACCGCCGCGACGACCTTGGCCTTGTCGGGTGCGGTCGTCGGCCGGACCGATGCCTCGGAGTTCTTCCGCAGACCTTTCAGCAGGACGACCAGGGCCGCGCTGATCACCGTGCCGGCCAGGATGGCGAGCAGATAGAGGACCGCGTTGCCGATCAACGGTACGACGAAGATGCCGCCGTGCGGGGCCCGTAGCGTGCACTCGAAGGCCATCGACAGGGCTCCGGTGACGGCGCCGCCCACCATGACCGACGGAATCACCCGCAGCGGATCAGCCGCGGCGAACGGGATCGCGCCCTCCGTGATGAACGAAGCGCCCAGCACCCAGGCCGCCTTGCCGTTCTCCCGCTCGGCCTTGGTGAAGAGCCGGCCGCGGACCGTCGTGGCCAGTGCCATCGCGAGCGGAGGCACCATGCCGGCCGCCATCACGGCCGCCATGACCTTCAGCGAGCCCTCGGTCGGACTGGCGAGGCCGCCGACCGCGAAGGTGTACGCGACCTTGTTGAGCGGGCCGCCGAGGTCGAAGCACATCATCAGGCCGAGGATCGCGCCGAGGATGACGGCATTCGCCCCGCTGAGGCCGTTCAGCCAGTCGGTGAGTGCCTTCTGGAGCGAGGCGAGCGGCTTGCCGATCACCAGGAACATCAGGAAGCCGACGATCGCCGAGGAGAGCAGCGGGATCACCACGACGGGCATGATGCCGCGCAGCACCGCGGGCACTCGGACCTTCTGGATCGCGAGCACCACGGCACCGGCGAGGAGTCCCGCCACCAGACCGCCGAGGAAGCCCGCCTTGATGGTGATGGCGATCGCCCCACCGACGAAGCCGGGGACGAGTCCGGGTCGGTCGGCCATGCCGTAGGCGATGTATCCGGCGAGGACCGGGATCAGGAAGCTGAACGCCAGTCCGCCGATCTGGAAGAGGAGTGCGGCCCAGCTGGACTGGTCGCTCCAGACGAAGGAGTCGGCGACGGACTTCGCGTCGGCGATCTCGTAGCCGCCGATGGCGAAGCCGAGCGCGATCAGAAGACCGCCGGCGGCAACGAACGGGATCATGTAGCTGACGCCGGACATCAGCCACTTGCGGAGCTTGGTTCCGTAGCCCTCACCGGGCTCCCCGGCTCCCTCAACGGGGGTCGGCCGGGTCACGGTCGTCACCACGCCGCGGGCGGCCTTGTCCCGCGCCTCGGCGACGAGTTCGGCGGCGCGGCTGATCCCGGCCTTCACTCCGACGTCCACGACGGGCTTGCCG
The DNA here is from genome assembly GCF_027460265.1 of Streptomyces sp. WMMC940. NCBI lineage: Bacteria > Bacillati > Actinomycetota > Actinomycetes > Kitasatosporales > Streptomycetaceae > Streptomyces > Streptomyces sp. WMMC940. The sequence continues at coordinate 4,386,841 of NZ_JAPZBC010000001.1, read as the reverse complement.
TCGAAGCGCTCCTTCTCGCGTACGGGCACGTCGTGCGCGAAGATCACGGCATCGGCCGCGGTGACGACGTCGGGGTCCAGCCTGGCGAACCCGGCGGAGCCCTGGGTCTCGACGGAGACCTCGACCCCCGCCTCCCGACCGGCCCGTTCGATGGCCTCCGCGGCCATGTAGGTGTGCGCGATGCCGGTCGGGCAGGAGGTGACGGCGACGATCCGGAAGGGCGGCGGCGAGGCACCGGCCCCGTCCGGCCCGGCCCCGGCGTCCGGGGGTTCGGCACTCGCCGCCTCACCCCTCTCCGCCCCGGCGTCGGCGGGTTCGGTACTCAGTGCGTCGGCAGGTACGGCCCGGGTGGCGTCGCGTTCGGAGCTCTCCCCCGGCACCGGCGCCTCCGCGCCGGCGGGTACCGTCGCGGCGGCGGTCGCCGCCGCATCTCCGCCCGACGCCTCACCCTCGGTCGTCTTCTCCTCGGTCGTCTTCTCCTCGGTCCCCCTCGCCTCGGTCGTCTTCTCCTCGGTCGTCTTCTCCTCAGTCGCGGTCCCGGTCCCGGTCGCGGTCCCGGTCCCGGTCCCGGTCGACGCCGCCGCGGACGGTTCGATGTCCCCGCGGACCAACGCCGCCGCGGTCGTCGCCGAAGCGGTACCGCGGAGGGCGGTGGTGAACCCCGTGTCCATCAGCCGTCGGGCGAGGGCCGAGAGAATGGTCAGATGCGCGTCGTCGGCACCCGCCGGGGCGGCTATGAGGAAGACGAGGTCCGCGGGGCCGTCCGGCGCGCCGAAGTCGATGCCCGCGGAAGCCCGCCCGAAGGCCAGGGTGGGCTCGGTGACATGCGTGCTGCGGCAGTGCGGAATGCCGATACCGCCGTCCAGCCCCGTGGGCATCTGGGCCTCGCGTGCGGCCACATCGGCCAGGAAGCCGTCGAGGTCGGTGACGCGCCCGAGCGCGACCATGCGCCGAGCGAGCGAGCGGGCCGCCTCCTCCTTCGTAGCGGCGGCCAGGTCGAGGTCGACCAGGTCCGCGGTGATCATGTCGCTCATCGCGGGCTCCCTTGCTGGGTGAGTGCGCGGTCCAGGGGGACGTCCGCGGTCACCAGGACCGCGGCGGGATCGAGATCGGACGGCGTGGGCATCACGCTGCCCGGAAGCCGGACAGCTGCCGCGCCATGGGCGACGGCGGCGGTGAGGGCGTCCTCGCCGTCGCCGCCCGCGGCCAGGAATCCGGCCAGGGATGCGTCGCCGGCCCCGACGTCGCTGCGAACGTCGGCGACGGATGCGGCTCCGTAGAAGGTTCCGGCGTCGGAGACGAGCAGTTGCCCGTCGGCTCCGAGGCTGGCCAGCACCACACCCGCGCCGAGCGCGCGCAGTTCCTCCGCCGCCTTCACTGCGTCGCCGACGGTGGCCAGCGGACGGCCGACCGCCTCGGCGAGCTCCGCGGCGTTCGGCTTGACGACATCGGGCCGCGCGGAGAGGGCGGCCGTCAGCGAGGGCCCGGACGTGTCCAGTGCGACACGGGCCCCCGACGCATGCGCACGAGTGACGAGTTCGGCGTACCAGGACGGCGTCAGTCCACGCGGCAGGCTGCCGCAGCAGGCGATCCAGTCGGCGGTGCGGGACTGCGCGGCGACCGCCGTGAGCAGCGCCTGCGCCTCGTCCGGCGTGAGCTCGGGGCCGGGAGCGTTGATCTTCGTCAGAGTGCCGTCGGACTCGGCGAGCGCGACGTTCGAGCGGGTCACTCCGGCTATGGGGACGGGCGCGGTCTCGATGCCCTGCCCGGCCAGCAGTTCCGCGACGAGTGCTCCAGGGGCGCCGCCGAGCGGCAGGACGGCGACGGTGCGGTGTCCGGCCGCCGCAACCGCCCGTGACACGTTGACGCCCTTGCCGCCGGGATCCATGCGTTCACCGGTGGCCCGCAGCACGCTGCCGCGCTCCAGTCCCGGGATCTCGTACGTCCGGTCCAGCGAGGGATTCGGGGTGACGGTGAGAATCATGTACGCACTACTTCCGTGCCCGCGGCCCCGACGGCCGCGGCTTCCTCGGGGCTGAGCCCGCTGTCCGTGATGAGCAGATCGACGTCGGCGAGGTCGGCGAAGCGGGCGAAGTGCTCCTCGCCGTACTTCGCGGAGTCCGCGAGAAGCACGACGCGGCGCGCCGCCGCGACGAGGGCCCGCTTGACCGCGGCCTCGGCGAGGTCGGGCGTGGTGAGCCCGCCGACTTCGGAGAAGCCGTTCGTCCCGAGGAAGACCACGTCGGCGCGGATCTCCCCGTACGCCCGCAGCGCCCAGGCATCGACGGCGGCACGGGTGCGGTGCCGGACGCGACCGCCGACGAGATGCAGATCGATGCCCGGGTGGTCGGCGAGCCGGGCGGCGGCGGGCAGGGCGTGGGTGACGACGGTCAGCGAGCACTCCAGCGGGAACGCGGCAGCCAGTCGCGCCACCGTGGAGCCGGCGTCGAGGATGACGCTGCCGTCCTCGGGAAGCTCGGAGAGCGCCGCCCGGGCTATGCGGTCCTTCTCGTCTGCCGCGGTGGACTCGCGCTCGGCGAGGTCGGGCTCGAAGTCGAGCCGGCCGGCCGGGATGGCACCGCCGTGCACCCTGCGCACCAGTCCGGCCCGGTCGAGCGCCTTCAGGTCGCGCCGGATGGTCTCGGCGGTGACCTGGAACTCGTCGGCGAGCGAGAGCACCTCGACCCGTCCGCCTTCACGTGCGAGACGGAGGATCTCCTGCTGGCGCTCCGGTGCGTACATGTGGGTTTACTTCCATTCCATGCCCGAACCTGTGGTTTCACCGTCAGGCTACGCCTTGATACTCGCAAAGTAAACAGATTCGGGCATGAAGGGGTACGGCCGGACCCGGCCGGAAGGACGCTCGCCGGGGGTGGCAGCAGGCCGGGCACACACCTCACGCATTCCCGGAGCCGCGGCAGCCCGGGGCAGGCAGCCGTGGTGTGCGGGCGGTATCGGCGAAGGCCGGGCACCGGGGGCTCCCCGGTGCCCGGCCTCGCGGGGAAGGCAACGACCGACTCCGTCGAGCGGACGGCGTGCACGGGCGACGAGGCGGGGGACACATCACCGACCGGCTCGCCTGCCGCACGGTCCCGTACACACCCATCCCCATCCCCATCGACGACCCCACGCGGCAGCGGTCCAGCCGCTCCGCGGAATCGCGGAATCACAGCCCTGCGGCCACGGCCCGTGAAGCACGCCCGCGGACCGTGGCCGCAGACCGCGGGCCCCCGAAACCCTTGCCGTGCCCTTCCGCCCGGGTCAGTACGACAGCACCGGCTGCCGCTCCCCCTCCGCCCCCGAGTCCGGGTGCTCACCCGCGTCCGGGTGCTCGCCCGCGTCCGGGTTCTCCTGCGACGGGACGGCGGAGTCCGGCCCCGCACCGTCCGCCTCGTCGCCGGTCTCGCCCGCCCCGGCGGCCGCGTCCGCGGCACCGGCGCCGCCCGCGCCACCTTCCGGATGCCGCCTGGGGCGTGCGGGCAGGGCGAACATCATCAGGAAGATCACGGCGAGCACGGCCACGACCCACCAGAGCGAGCCCCGGAAGGCATCCGCGAACGCCCGGCCCACCGCGGCCTGCGAGGTCAGCGGCGTCTCGTCGACCACCGTGAAGAACACGACCGACACCAGCCCGAGGCCCAGTGCGTTGCCCATCTGCCCGGTGGTGTTGATCAGCCCGGACGCCGAGCCCGCGTGCTCGCGCGGCACCTCGGACAGCACCGCGTCCGTCAGCGGCGCCACGATCAGCCCCATCCCGAGCCCCATGATCACCAGCGGTGCCGTCATCTGCCACGGCTCGATTCCCGTGCCGAAGCGGTCGGCCTCCCAGATGTAGAGCAGCAGCCCCGACGCCATCGTCAGCGCCCCCGCCTGCAGCACCTTCCGCCCGAAGCGCGGCACCAGCTTCTGCACCGAGACACCCGCGGCGAGCGAGACCGCCACGGAGAAGGGCACGCCGGTCAGACCGGCCTTGAGCGGGCTCCAGCCCAGGCCGATCTGCATGTACAGCGTCCAGACCAGGAAGAAGATGCCCAGGACCACGCCGAAGGTGAGCTGGACGGCGATGCCGGCGGCGAAGCTCTTCACCCGGAACAGCGACAGCTCCACGAGCGGTGACCCGTCCTTGCGCGTCTTGTGGCGCTCATAGGCCAGGAACGCGGCGAACACGAGCGGACTCGCCGCCATGCACAGGTGTCCCCACAGCGGCCAGTCCAGCTCGCGTCCGCGTGTGAGCGGGTAGATCAGCATCAGCAGTCCGGCGGTCACGAGTGCGACACCGACGAGGTCGAGCCGGAGCGCCTTCTCCGCACGCGACTCGCTGATGTACTTCCGGCCGAGTACGAGACCCGCGATACCGACGGGAAGGTTGATCAGGAAGATCGGCCGCCACTCCAGACCGAACAGGTTCCACTGGGTCAGCAGGGCGCCGAGCAGCGGACCGGAGACGGCCCCGAGACCGACGACCGCGCCGAACATCCCGAAGACCTTGCCCCGCTCGTGGGCGGGGAAGGTCACATGGACGATCGCGAGGACCTGGGGCACCATCATCGCGGCCATCGCGCCCTGCAGAAGCCGCGAGGCGACCAGCATCTCGGGCCCTACTGCCAGCCCGCAGAGCGCCGAAGCGACCGTGAATCCGCTGATGCCGACCAGGAAGAGCCGCCTGCGGCCGTAGATGTCACCGAGCCGGCCACCGGTGATCAGGCCGGCGGCGAAAGCCAGGGCGTAACCGGCGGTGATCCACTGGATCGCGCCGAACGAGGCACCGAGGTCGTGCTCGATCGACGGGATGGCGATGTTGACGATGGTCACGTCGACCAGGTCCATGAAGGCCGCGGTCATGACGATGGCGAGGGCGGTCCAACGTCGCCGGTCGGGGGCTGCGGGCTGATCGGGAGCCGTATCCGGTACGGCGGCGTGGGAGCTCATGCGGGAGAAGCTAGGGCGGATATAGGACAGATCACGTCCTAAAAACCTGGCAGTCTGCCCCCATGACGGACACGCCGGCACGACTGCTGAATCTGCTGTCTCTGCTCCAGACGCCGCGGGAGTGGCCGGGCAGCGAACTCGCCGAACGACTCCAGGTCAGCCCGCGCACCATCCGCCGGGACATCGACCGGCTGCGCGAGCTCGGTTATCCCGTCGAGGCGACGAAGGGCGCGGTGGGCGGGTACCGGCTCGTCGCGGGCGCCGCGATGCCTCCGCTGGTCCTCGACGACGAGGAGGCCGTGGCGATCGCCGTCGGACTACGCGCGGGCGCCGGCCATGCCATCGAAGGGGTGGAGGAGGCTGCCGTACGGGCCCTGGCCAAGCTGGAACAGGTGCTGCCCGCCCGGCTGCGCCGACGGGTGTCCACCCTCCAGAACGCGACGATCCCGCTCACCCGCGGCGACGGCGCCACCGTCGCCCCGCACACCCTCACCGCCCTCGCGGCGGCCGTGACCGGGCGGGAGCGGCTGCGATTCGGCTACCGTTCCGGCGACGGCGCGGAGTCGAAACGCCTGGTGGAGCCGTATCGACTGGTCTCGACCGGTCGGCGGTGGTACCTGGTGGCCTACGACCTCGGGCGCGAGGACTGGCGAACGTTCCGGGTCGACCGGGTCCGCGAACCGTTCGCGACCGGTGCCCGCTTCACCCCGCGCGAGCTGCCGACGGGCGGCGACGCCGCCGAGTTCTTCTCGGCCTCCATGACCCGGAACCAGCCGGAACTGGCACTGGACGTCAGTTTCGCGGCACCGGCGGAACGCGTCTCCTCCCGGCTGCCCGGCCATCTCGGCACACCGGAGCCGACGGGACCGGAGACCTGTCGGCTGCGCAGCCGCTCCCAGGACTCACTGGAGTGGATCGCGCTGCGGCTCGCCCTGGTCGACTGCGAGTTCACCGTCCACGGCCCGCCGGCTCTCTCCGAGCATCTGAGGGAGATGGGCGCGCGTCTCACACGGGCGGGCGGCTGAGGCGGACGAGCGGCTGAGGCGGACGAGCACGCCTCGCCGAGGTGGGACGCGGCTGGGCGAACGGCACGCGGGCACGAGGTCACGCGGGCACGAGGTCACGCGGGCACGAGGTCACGAGGTCACGCGGTCACGAGGCGGGGAACCGCGAGGCACGCGGAGCCCAAGAGGGCCGTTCGCGATCCGCGGATTCACCGGGAACGGGGCACGTTCCGGGGGGCGGTGGGGCCGTCCACCGAGCGGTTCGCGGTCCACCGACCGCGCACGGACAGCGGAAGACCCCGGCACCGGGGGGGGAAGGGTGCCGGGGTCGTTCAGGGGGCGCGGCGGGGGCGCGGGCCCCGCCGGCGTCATGCCGCTTCGTCGAAGCCCGTGCTACGGGCCATCCGCTTCAGCTCCAGCAGCGCGTGCTTCTCGATCTGCCGGATGCGCTCACGTGTGAGGCCGTGCTCCTTGCCGACTTCGGTGAGCGTGCGCTCCCGGCCGTCCTCGATGCCGTACCGCATCCGGATGATCGATGCGGTGCGGTGGTCGAGCCGGTCGATGAGGTCGTCGAGCTCCTCGCTGCGCAGCAGCGTCAGCACGGACTGCTCCGGGGAGACCGCGGAGGTGTCCTCCAGCAGATCGCCGAACTGCGTCTCGCCTTCGTCGTCCACGGACATGTTGAGCGAGACCGGGTCGCGGGCCCAGTCCAGCACGTCCGTGACCCGCTCCGGGGTGGAGCCCAGTTCCTGGGCCACCTCGGCCGGCTCGGGCTCGCGGCCGTGCTCCCGGTTGAACTCGCGCTGCACCCGCCGGATCCGGCCCAGCTCCTCGACCAGATGGACGGGAAGCCGGATCGTACGCGACTGGTCGGCGATCGAGCGGGTGATGGCCTGACGGATCCACCACGTGGCGTACGTGGAGAACTTGAAGCCCTTCGTGTAGTCGAACTTCTCGACCGCGCGGACCAGGCCGGCGTTGCCCTCCTGGATCAGGTCGAGCAGCGGCAGACCACTGCGCGGATAGCGCCGCGCGACGGCCACCACCAAGCGGAGGTTCGACTTGATGAAGACGTCCTTCGCGCGCTCGCCCGCTGCGACCAGCGCCTCGAGCTCCTCGCGTGTGGCCCCGGCCGCGTCGCTCTCCACCTCGCCTTCGAGGATCTGCCGGGCGTAGACGCCCGCCTCGATCGTCTGCGAGAGCTCGACCTCCTTGGCGGCATCCAGCAGCGGCGTACGCGCGATCTCGTCGAGGTACATGCCGACCAGATCGCGGTCGGCGATCTCCCCACTCGTGGAACGAACGCTCTCTGCTCCATCGGCCCCGGTCCCCTTGGCGGACTTACGACGGGCGACGGCACGGGTTGCCATGCGTGCTCCCTTGCTGAGTAGGTCGCGACACCCTTCCGGGTGCCCTGCATCCGACGGAAACAACGACTGGAATCCGGACAGAATTCCCACGGGTGCATAGATTTTTGTGATCTTGCAGTACCCTGCCCCCGATCTGGGGCTGATCCGCGCAGCCGGCCCCCGCGAGGCCATCTCGAAGCGCAGGTCGGGAGACCCCTCCAGCCGCCGCATCCCCCACCCGTCAGGACGACGCGGGCCGCACTCCTGGTTGCTCCGTATACCCAGAAGGCCCGATACCCAGAAGGCCCGGATCATTCCGCCACTCGGCCGACCCACCGGGGCTGGCCCGTGGCACGACCGCCGTGACCCCATCGGCCCGCCGGACACCACCCCCGCGACCCCATCGGCAGCGAGCGATCCACCCCGCGAGGGCGGCCCGTGCCGCCGGGATCCCGGGCAGCCCCGGACCTCCGCCGTCCACCCCGGACAACGGCGCCCGCCTCAGGCACCCTCACCCATCGCCCGGCCACCAATCGCCTGTCCCTCGTGCCACCCGTCCGTGCCCACGGTCCGACTCGCAGCCACTTCCGGGCCCCGCCCCGGCCGCCGCGCATCGACGGCCGTTCGGCTCAGCCGAACTGGATCGAGCGCTTCGCCAGTCCCCTCCAGAAGCCGTCGATGACGCTGCGCCCGCTCGAAAGATCACCCTCAGAGGCCCCCATCGTCACGAACAGCGGCGCGAAGTGCTCCGTGCGCGGATGGGCGAGCTTGCCCGCCGGCGCCTTGCGCTCGAAGTCCAGCAGTGCGTCCACGTCCCCGGCGGCCAGCGCCCGCCACCCCCAGTCGTCGAACTCCGCCGACCAGCCGGGCACTTCCGTGTGCCGCAGTGCCGCGAGGTTGTGGGTGAAGAACCCACTGCCGATGATCAGGACGCCCTCGCCGCGCAGCGGCGCCAGCCTGCGCCCGACTTCGAGGAGACGCCGCGGATCGAGCGTCGGCATGGAGACCTGGAGCACGGGGACGTCGGCCTCGGGGAACATCTCGACGAGCGGGACGTAGGCCCCGTGGTCGAGGCCGCGGTCCGGGATGTCCTGCACGGGAGTGCCAGGGGTGCGCAGCAGTCGGCGCACGGACTCGGCGAGCCCGGGGGCGCCGGGCGCCTCGTACCGCACCCGGTAGTAGCGCTCGGGGAAGCCCCAGAAGTCGTACACGAGCGGCACGCTCCGCGTCGCGCCGATCGCCAGGGGGGCCTCCTCCCAGTGGGCGGAGATCACGAGAATCGCCGTGGGCCTGGGCAGTGACGCAGACCAGTCGGCGAGTTCGCCGGGCCACACCGGGTCGTCGGCGAGGGGCGGGGCGCCGTGCGAGAGATAGAGGGCGGGCATCCGGGCGGGCATCCGCACCGCGGGAGTCGCAGCACCAGTGGCGCGTGGCCCATCAGCGGCGTTCACGCGAGATCCTCCCAGGCCCGAGCCACGAACTTGAAATTTCAAGTTCCGAGAGGACACCGTACGCCAATCTAGTTCAATCTTCAAGAATTGCTCGTAGGATAGATGCATGACCACGGCACCGAACTCGGGCGAACCCCGTTGGCTCACCGCCGAGGAGCAGCATGTGTGGCGCTCATACCTGCACGCCACCACGCTCCTCGAGGACAGTCTCGACCGGCAGCTCCAGCGGGACGCGGGCATGCCACACGTCTACTACGGCCTGCTCGTCCAACTCGCCGAGGCTCCGCGCCGCCGTCTGCGCATGACCGAACTCGCCAAGCACGCCAAGATCACCCGATCCCGGCTCTCCCATGCGATCGCCCGGCTGGAGAGGAACGGCTGGGTGCGGCGCGAGGACTGCCCGAACGACCGACGCGGCCAGAACGCCTGCCTTACGGACCAGGGCTTCGAGGTGCTGGAGAAGGCCGCGCCGGGCCATGTCACGGCCGTACGGCAGGCGGTCTTCGACCGGCTGAGCCCCGAGCAGGTGCGCCAGCTGGGCGAGATCACCCGGATCATGGCGGAGAGCCTCCAGCCGGACGGCACCGACGCCGACCTCCCCTGGCTGCGCTGACCGCCACCGCCACCCGGCCGAGCTGATCTCCCTGGCCTCCCGGCGCGCCGACTCTCCCGGCGCGCTGACCGCCGGCCGCCGCAGCCTCACCGGGCCGGGCACGGGCGGCCGCACCGCCCGGGGCGCGCACGGCCCCCGGCCCCGGGCATGAGCGGGTCCTCGTCGGTGCCGTACGCACCGACGAGGACCCGCTGTTACCGCTCGCTTCTCTTGCTACTGCTGCTCTCTCTTGTTACCGCTGACTCTTGCGGCTGTTACTGCTCACTCTTTGCCGCCCGCTCTTGTCACCGCTCGCTCGTCCCGTACGGCGTCAGTGCGCGACGACCGGGATCTTCACCTCGTCCTCGTCCTCGTCCTCGGAAGCGGCAGCGGACACGACGGTCGTGGCGCCGGGCCGCCCGGAGTTGATCAGCGTGAAGGCGATGACGGCCGAGGCCGCCAGGATGCCGACCGCCCACCAGATGGCGCTCGCGTAGCCGTGCACCATGCCGTCCAGCTGGAGGAGCCGCTGCGCCTCGGCCCCCGTCGCACCGGCCGCGTGCGCGGCGAGGTACGAGGTGGTTGCGGAGGCGGCGACGGTGTTGAGCAAGGCAGTGCCGATCGCCCCGCCGACCTGCTGCGAGGTGTTCACCATCGCGGAGGCGACACCGGCGTCGCGCGCCTCGACGCCGTACGTCGACAGCGACATCGCCGGCATGAAGGCCGTACCCATGCCGAGTCCGAGCAGCAACTGCGCCGGGAGGATGAGGCCGACGTAAGAGGAGTCGACTTCCAGCTGCGTCAGCAGCAGCATGCCCGTCGCGGCGACCAGGAAGCCGGGGCCCATGAGCAGCCTGGGCGGCACCCGGGTCATCAGCCGGGCGCCGATCTGCGTGGAGCCCGTGATCATGCCGGCGATCATCGGCAGGAAGGCGAACCCGGTCCGAACCGGCGAGTAGCCCTTCACGATCTGCAGGTAGTAGGTCAGGAAGAGGAACAGGCCGAACATCGCGATGATGGCCAGCCCCAGCGAGAGGTAGACCCCACCGCGGTTGCGCTCGGTCAGCACGCGCAACGGCAACAGCGGCGACGCCACCCGTGCCTCGACCGCGACGAAGGCTGCGAGCAGCGCGGCGGAGGCGACGAACAGGCCGAGGGTCGTCGCGTCGGACCAACCGTGCGACTCGGCGCGGGTGAATCCGTAGACCAGGGTCACCAGGCCGAGGGTGGACAGGAGGACGCCGGGGACGTCGAGCGGCGAGCGGTTGCGTCCGCCTGCCGGCTCACGGATGACGAGCCAGGCACCCACGGCGGCGACCACGGCGAAGGGGATGTTGACGTAGAACGTCCAGCGCCAGTCCAGGTATTCGGTGAGGAATCCGCCGAGGATGAGACCGACCGCTCCACCGCCGCCGGCGATCGCACCGTAGACACCGAACGCCTTGGCCCGCTCCTTGGCGTCGGTGAACATCACGGCGAGCAGTGACAAGGCCGCGGGTGCGAGCAGCGCGCCGAAGGCGCCCTGCAGGGCTCGCGATCCCAGCAGCATGGCCTCACCGGTCGCCGCGCCACCGAGCGCGGACGCGGCGGCGAAGCCCACCAGGCCGACGACGAAGGTGCGCTTGCGCCCCCACAGGTCGGCTATGCGGCCGCCGAAGAGCAGCAGTCCGCCGAAGGCCAGGGCGTAGGCGGTGATGACCCACTGCCGGTTGCCGTCGGAGATGCCCAGGTCCTGCTGGGCGGAGGGCAGGGCGATGTTCACGATCGTCGCGTCGAGCACGACCATCAGCTGGGCGAGGGCGATGAAGACGAGCGCTTTCCACCGGCTCGGATCGGGACCGGCAGAGCCGTCGGAGCCGTCGGAGCCGTCGGAAAGGCGCGTGTCGACCGCTTTTGACATGGAGGTAGCCACCTAGGTGTGCGGAGCGGAGAAGAGAACGAAGGAAGACGAAGGAAGAGGAGTAAAGGGAATGGAAAGGACGGAGGGAGTCGACGTTGATCGGGTGGCCACGGGCCGTGCGGCCGGGTGTGGCCGAGTAACCGGGTGGCCCGGTGACTACGGCCGTACGGCCGGCAGGTCACGAGGTCGTGTGTTTCACCGCGAGCGCCTCAGGTCCTCCAGGGTCACGGCCGAACCCGGCAGTTCGGAGCGCGCCGGCGCTTCGAGCCCGTCCAGGAACAGCTGCAGATGGCGGTGGGTGAACCGGTCGATGTCCAGGCAGGCGGTGCCCGGGAGCGGCCGGGTGAGCTGGGACAGCATGACCATCAGATCCCCCACCGCGACGTCGGCGCGCAGCCGGCCCGCCTCGTGAGCGCGGTCGACGAGCGCCTGGACGGCCCCTTCGAGCCGGTCGCGCTGGGCGACCAGGTCGGGATGGTCCCTGTCGAAGTCGCCGCTGAGCAGCGGGCAGAGGGCTGCGACCCGTTCGTCCGCCGCCGCGTGGGTGAAGCGGCTGAGCCCGGCGAAGGGATCTTCCTCCGTCGCGGCCGCCTCCTCGGCGCGCTCGGCGGTGCGGCGCAGGACGGACAGGACCACCTCGTGCACGAGGGAGGAACGGTCCGGGAAGTTCCGGTACAGGGTCGCGTTGCCGACGCCGGCGCGTCGGGCGATCTCGTCGAGCGGCACCTCGGCGCCGAACTCGACGAACATCTCCCGGGCCGCCGTCACGATCCGCTCCCGGTTGCGCAGGGCGTCCGCCCGCGGCCGGGTGGCGCGCCGCGCCGCGGTGTCGGTGGCGGGGCTCACGGCTCCACGTCCTCTCGATCGACTGGGTGACACGGCCCCTGGCTGCGACCGCGTCCGGCGCCCGCGCAGAACCGGGGAAGGGCTCCCCGGTTCCTGCGGACATGAAGGCAAACGGGGAAGGGGTCCCCGGTTATTTCCCCGCCGTCGAATCAATCGATGTGATCTGAATCACGTCACTATTCCGGCGTGTCCCACGATCGGCCCTCCCGGCGCGCGCCCCGCCACACCTCCGAACAGGCTGAACGCACGAGCGCAGCCCGGGCCCGGCCGGCTGCCGCCGAGCCGAAGGCGGACGACCGCATGCAGCAGACCCGCCGACGGATACGCAGACCCGGCACGCTCGGCGCCCTCGCCGTCATCACGCTCGCCACCCTCACCTCGGCGAGCTCGATGCTCCACGGCGGGTCTCGGACCACGGCGGGCCCCATCGCCACGGCGGAGGAATCGGCGCTCGAACCGTGCCGCCTCACCTCCACCACCGGCGTCCAGATGTCCGAGGGGATCCCGACCCCGTCCGGCTACGTGCGCTCCACGGGCGAGATCCGCGCCCTGAACCTGATGATCGACTTCCCGGACGCCGAGGGGGCGGGCTCTGCGCTGGACCGGTTCGCGGAGTTCTTCCCGCAGACCGAGCAGTGGTTCGCCACCAGCTCCTACGGAAGGCTCGACTACCGTCCCGAGACGCCGCTGCCGAGCTGGCTGCGGATGCCCATGGCGTTCAGCGCGTACGGGATCGACCGCGGTTCGCCGTACGAGCCGGGCTACCGCCAGCTTGTGCAGGACATCGTGACCGCGACCGACCACAAGGTGGACTTCAGCTCGTACGACCTGGTCAACGTGCTGGTCACGCCCAACGCGGGACCGTCGGCGCTGGACACCGTGCTGTCCGTGACGTTCTCGGGCAACCATGAGGCGCCGTACGCGGACGGGGTGCCGCTCGCGAACACGAGCTTCGTCTACAGCCGCCAGGACGACGGCTCGGGCAGCTACTCCGAAACGGGGTTCCGGGTGCTGCCGCACGAGAACGGCCATGTCTTCGGCCTGCCCGACCTCTACACGGCGGAGGGCGGCGGCGCGGTCGGCCACTGGGACATCATGTCCGAGGACTGGGGCGCGAACAACGATCTCCTCGGCTGGCACAAGTGGAAACTGGGCTGGCTCGACAACGACCAGATCCAGTGCGCCGCCGCCACCGGCAGCAGCGAGTACGATCTCACCCCCCTCGCCCTCAAGGGTGGCCGCAAGCTGGTCGTCGTCCCCCTCGACTCGGAGTCCGGGTACGCCTTGGAGGTCCGCACCCGGGCCGGCAACGACGAGGCGGTCTGCAAACCGGGCGTCCTCGTCTACCACGTCAAGACGGACGTCGACACGGGCCACGGGCCGGTCGCCGTCGCCGACAGCGACAAGAACAGCGGGGGCTGCACCCGTCGGCCCAATGTGCACGCGGAGCTGTCGGACGCCCCGTACCGGCCGGGCGAGACGTTCACCGACGAGGGGAACAGGCTCCGGATCACGGTCCTCTCGGAGAACGCGAACGGGACCTACCGGGTGCGGGTCACCCGCTCCTGACCTCGGCGCGACCGCACGGCGGCCCGGCGGCTGCGGGCACACCCCGACGGTCCCGCGACAGCACCGCACGGCCCGGTGGCCTCCCGCGGACGACACCACCCCGCAACCCCACGAGGACGCGGACGGGCCCGGTGGCCTCCCCGCGCGGACTCACCACCCCGCAACCCCACGAGGACGCGGACGCCGCCCTCGCCTCACGCGCACCACTTCTGCGGCCTCGCATGCACCACCTCTGCGGCCTCGCATGGAGGGGTACGGCCTCGGGCGCGAGCCTCAACCGGCCGCCGCGCCCCTTCCGTCGGCGCGAGCCCGCCGCTCATGGCCCCCGCCCACGACCTGCCGCGCCAGCGCCTCGCGCAGCTCCCGTTTGAGGATCTTCCCCGTGGGGTTGCGGGGCAGTGGTTCGTCCCGCACGAGGACGTGCGCCGGGACCTTGAACGCGGCGAGCGTCCGCCCGACGTGCGTCCGGAGTTCGTCGGCCTTGACGACGGCGCCCGGCGCCGGCTGGACGACGGCCGCCACCTCCTCCCCGAGGACGGGATGCGGAACGCCCAGCACGGCGGCGTCCACGACCGCCGGGTGCTCGTGCAGAGCGGCCTCGACCTCCACGCAGTAGACGTTCTCACCGCCGCGGACGACCATGTCCTTCAGCCGGTCGACGATCGAGACCCGGCCGTCCCGAAGGGTCGCGAGGTCTCCGGTCATGAACCAGCCGTCCGCCGTGAAGGCCCCGGCCGTGGCGTCCTCGTCCCGCCAGTAGCCCCGGACCAGGGACTGGCCGCGCAGCCACAGCTCCCCCACCGCCCCCTCCGGCAGTGGTTCGCCGTCCGGTCCGGCGACCCGCACCTCGGTGGCCGGGGTCGGTCGGCCCACGCTGTCCGGGAACTCCCTGTAGGAGGCACCGGAGTTGGCCGTCACGCCCCCGCAGGTCTCGGTCAGCCCGTAGCCGTTGCGGGGCTCCACACGCTCGCCGAAGAGCGCGGTGAGCCGCGCGACGAGACCGGGTGGGGCTGCGGCGCCACCGGTGTTGAGGTGGGTGAGGCTCGGCAGCGCGCTCCCATTGCGCTCGACGGCGTCGAGCAGCTGGAGCGCGGTCGTCGGCACACCCGAGTAGTGCGTGACCCCGTGGCGCTCGATCAGCCCCGCCGCCCGCTCGGCGTCCCACTTGTGCATGAGGACGAGCGTGCCGCCGACGGCCATCACCGAGTAGACCGTGGTGAACGCGGCCACATGGAAGAACGGGAAGGTCATGAGGGTGACGGGCGCCGGGCCCTGTCCGGGGAGAACTCCCCTGGCGAGAGCCGAGGCGGCGGCCGTGTAGCGCGGGTTCATCGCCGCGCCCGCCTGAGCGAGCTGGGTGGCGACGGCCCCCTTGGGCCGGCCCGTGGTGCCGGACGTGTAGATGATCGTGGCGTCGTCCTCAGGACGTACGTCCACATCCGGCGGGGCCGTGCCAGGGTCCGGTACGGGCAGGTCCTCGTACCGCTCGATCCCCTCCCAGCCCGCCGGCACCCCGGCACCGCCGCCGGCCGGCCCCTCGTCGTGGAAGAGCACCACGGGGACCTGTCTGCGCGACGCCCACGCCCGCACCCTCGGCAGCCGCTCACCGTCCACGAGCAGCACTCCGGGCGAACAGTCGTCGAGCGCGTACGCGAACTCCTCCTCGGTCCACCACGCGTTCAGCGGCACCGTCACGAGTCCCGCCAACTGCGCGGCCCAGAAGGCGATCTGCCACTCGGGGTGGTTGCGCATGCCGACGACGGCGCGGTCCCCGGGCCGCAGTCCGTGCACCTCCACGAGCCGGTTCGCCAGCGCGGAGGCGGCCGCGAAGAACTCCCCGTACGTGTACGTCCCGCTCTCCGCGACCAGGAACGGCCGGCCCCCGAACGCCCACGTGGCCTCGACGAACTCCCGCAGGGTGCGCGGGCCCGACGCGTACACCCCGTCCTCGACCGCGAACGGGGCGCCCGGGGCCGTGAGGCGATCCGAAGGGTCTCCGGAGAACGGCATGAACGGTCCCTCCCTAAGCGCTCGCTCAGCTCGCGGGCCGACGCTATGCCGCGCCCCGCGAGCAGTCAAGGCCGGGGCTGGGGGCTGCCGCCCCCAGCCCGGGAACCCGGACCGACTCCCGCCGCGCCCCCGCCCACCTGCGGTAACGGACATGGCCACGACCAGGCGCGGGACGACGGCGATGAGGCGCACCGAGAACTCCCCCTCAACAACCCCGACGGAGACGGCACCACGAGAACCCCCACGGCCTCGTCCGGCGCCTCATGGACGCCCTCCCGCCCGGCAGCCACCTGGCGCTCTCCCACACCATCGCCGGCCCCGCCATGCCGGACGTCGACGCGGCGGTCGCCTTCCGGAACGAGCACGGCGCCCCGAAACCCACCCGACGCCCCCCGGCCGACGACACCCGCTTCTTCGACGGTCTGGATCTCCTCACCCCAGGCGTCGCCCCCTGCAACCGCTGGCGTCCGGACCCCGCCGACGAGCCGCTACCGGACGAGGTGGCGATGTACGGCGGGGTGGGACGGAAGACCAGGGGGTGGGGCCGAACCTGAAGGTGCCCATGCGGACGGCAACGCACCTGCGACCTCTACACAAACGGCACATACCATACAAACCGGACCAATCAGCCACCCGGCTGCACCCCTCGGCCCGCTCCACCTCGATCCTGCACACACCCCGAACAGGCGAAACGTGAATCTTGCCGGGCGGCAGCAGGTATCCGCTAGGCTAGACGCCGGATCTCGCAGAGATCCACGCGCCTTCGTAGCTCAGGGGATAGAGCACCGCTCTCCTAAAGCGGGTGTCGCAGGTTCGAATCCTGCCGGGGGCACAACGTGTTACATCGCTGACCTGGGGTTTCTTCCCCGGGGAGGCGCTTTATTCGGCCTCGGACACCTCGTCCGGGGCCGTTTGCGTGAGCATTCGACTTCCGTCCTCCGCTCGCGAACCGCCGTCGCAGCACCTGGGTTCAGTGCCCGAGATGCTGCGTCAGGAGGTCGGCGAAGCCTGGTAGACCGGCCTTCGCGAGTCGGGCGATGGCATCAGTGATCGTGACGGGCGGGTTGCGCTTCTCTCCGGCAAGCCTGACCACCGTGTCCACCACCTCATCCGGCAACTCGCCATACAGCCCGCACAAGTACGAATCCGGGTCGATCACCCGCACTCCGCGCTCAGCCAAGTCACCCGCAGGGAAGTCGGCAAGGTTCCAGGTAATCAGCGCGGCGACACCGGCAGCCACCGCAGCCGCCGCATGGTGCCGGTCGTCGGGATCACCGCCAGGCATCTCATCCACAAGATGCTCATAGGACGCCGCCGCGATCTCACAGTCAGCGAAGAAGCGTCGAACGGCGTTGCCAACCGCGGCGGCCGACTCCGCTGAACGCCTACCTTCCCGGACGATGACCCGCTCCCACTCCGCGAGGAGTCGCTCGGACCACACGATCTCGTGAACGGAGTCCTCCGTGAGGGCCAGCATCACGTCCATCACCGAGAACGGAAACAAGACGTTGGTGTCCACAAAGACCCGCGGTGCCACGCTTCCCCCTCTGCTTCGCCGCTGGCACTGAGAACCGAATCAACTGGCCGATTCGGCGTCGCCCAACACATCGGCGATCTGACGCCGCCCCTCACTGCGGCGCTCACGCCGCTGCTGGAACGCCAGCACATCGGCAAGGCGCACCACACGGTGACTACTTCCGGGCAGATTCATCGACGGGATGTCGCCGGCATCAAGCAGGCGGGTGACGAACGGTCGCGACAAGCCCAGAAGCTCAGCAGTCTCAGCCGGCGACAGCTGAACCTCGGAGGCCAGGACAGTGACCGCATGCCCGCGGGCCAGCTCGCCGGCGGAGGCGAGGAGGATACGGACCAGTTCCCGTGGCAGCGCCAGCTCGCCGCCATCGGAGGTGCGCACCAGAACCTGAACCTGCTCTGGCACCATTCGGGCAGTCGCGGCGAGCGCGCACCGATGCGAGGGATTCGGTTCGACCTTCTCAGCACGGGCAAGAACGCTCGTACGAGCCATAGCCGCCTCCAGTAGCCGATCCAGGCAAAAACTCATCTGCAATAACTGTAACCGAGAGGTCCTGCGCGGACAACCGTGAGGGCCAACAGGGTGTACCTGGGCGGAGGAACTGTCTCCACGGTGCCTCGCGGAGGGACCTGGCCCAGAGTCGCACCTTCGCATTCCAGGACGCGGGCTTCGTGCGTGCGCGATGCGTGAGCGAACTGTCCGGCACGAAGCGTCATGTGCCGGATCGAGTACGCAGCCGCATCTCGCTGACCAGGGGAAGCCGCACCGCGCGGCAGCGCCGAGCACCCCCCGGCAAGGACTCGATCACACTCCTAAAGCGGGTGTCGCAGGTTCGAATCCTGCCGGGGGCACCACAAAGTTGCAGGTCAGCACGCTAAAGGCCTTCCAGGGAACCTCCCTGGAAGGCCTTCAGGTGCGCAATGGGAACGCCCTGGGAACACCGAAGTGCACATTATTCGCACTTTGGACATTCTTTAACGATCTGGCGGCCAACCCACGTCTTGATCGCCAGGGCCACGGCCCATCCTCGGGAAAGCCCCGGTACGTCGATGTGCGACGGCATTAAGGGCCTGTCCGATGGTTGACCGGCGCACCCTTGATCGGTTCACTCCCGCGTTGGCGGGAGCACTCAGGCGGCGGGTGCGGAGTGTTTGTGCTCCGTGGATCACTCCCGCATCGGCGGGAGGACTCCGCAACCCTGTTATCTAGCCGCCCTCTCTCTTTGGCTGCCGATAGCCTGGCGGCACCTTCTTGATTGCGTCATACGCCTGCGCCCACCGAAGAGAGTCTCTCAGGGCACGCAGGCGTATCTACGTTCAGGCCGGGACGCGAAGCGTCAGCTCCAGTTGCACTCGTGCTCGAGGGCCTCGATCGGGTCGATCGCCTTCTGCATGCCGATGCTCGGCAGCCACGACTCCAGGTCCCAGGTGGGGCCGGTATTCCAGTCGCCGGGCAGGCGCTCCTCCGCCCACGCGGCGTGACAGGCGAACTGCTCGTACAACGACTGGTGCTCTTCCTGGTCGATGCCCTTCGGGTACGGGGCCATGGACCAGACCTGGTTCCACGCGCCGTGGAAGTCGGTGCGGGCGTTGACGAACCCGTTCCTGGTGGGGATGGCGCGGACCTTCACATGGTCCGTGCCGACATAGGTCTCGACCCGGGTCTCCTTGAACCAGTCGGTACCGGCGGCGCCGGAGTAGCCGACGCACTCCTGCTTGCACCAGGCCGTTTCGTCGTCCGGATCGCCCGGACTCCAGAACAGGGCCAGGCCGTCGTTGGAGAAGCGTTGCGTCATCGACTCGTACGCCTCGTCCCACGTCTCATCCGACGTCGGATACCCGAACGCACCACCCTCCCATCCGTAGGCGGCCCACAGTTCACCGATACGCCCCCACACAGGGTGCGCCCCGTTCGACAGCGTCGGATGCCAGTAGACGGTGCCACCCTGGAACTGCTGCCGTTTCCCGACGCCGTCGGGGTTGGTGCGTTCATCGTCGACCGGATAGCCGAGCTTCCCGCCCTCCCAGCCGAGCGCCCCCCATTTGCCGCCGATCGCGCCCCATACGGGGTGCGCGCCGCTGGCGGCGGACCAGTAGATGGTGCCGCCCGCGAACTCCTGGCGCTTTCCGTGCCCGTCGGGGTTGTCCAGCTCGATGTTGATCGGACAGCCGAGTGGCCCTGTCTCACGGTCCAGCTCGATGTACTTGACGAGGATCGCTCCGCCGACCTGCTTGCCGCAGACGTCGTCCGCGGCCGCTGGGGATGCCTGAACAGTAAGGGCTGCGAGGGAGGCAAGGGCGACGACCACGCCCTTGAACAGGGTGGCCTTTCGCCGTAACAGTCGAGGCGACACTTCCACGAGTGGTTCCTCTCAGTAGTCGGTCATTGGTGGTCGGACCGTACAAGCGGTGCCGCCGGGGACAACGACGCCTGCTTGGCCTACAGGGTGCAGGTGCGCCGATGGGTGGCGTCATGGATCAGGTCTGCGGACGGGTAGCCGGCGTCGAGGTAGTGCTCACCAGGGGTGAGGCCGCAGTCGGCGAGGTTCTGCTGGACCGGCCGGGTGGCCTTCACGTCCGGGACGGTCGCGTCGGTAGTGAGGACGTCCGTGATCATCCGCAACGGCAGCACTTCGGCTTTGGCTTTGACTTCGACTCTGCTGCTCAGTTCCTGATGTTCAGGCGGTGAGCCGGTAGTTGAGCCATTCGAGGTTGCTGGTGCGGGTACGGCTTCGGGAACCGTCACCGCCGCATCCGCATCCGCCGCCGGCCCCGCCGAACGCACCGACTCCGACGGAACCGCACCCACAGCCGCCATCGCCACCAACGCCAAGGCCAAAACCAGACCCTTGTGGCGAACACGAACCGGACGACGAGCCGACATGAGGACAGTCATGCCCCGCCCCCTCTGGATCCGGGCGACATCCCTACCGAGCCGCCACCACCTACCGCGCGGCGACGGTATCCACGGCCGATGCCGGGGGCCGCGTTCCGGCCCTCCGGGCGGGCCTGCTTCCGCATCCTCTGGTGGTTCGGTGACCGGACCGGGCTCGCCCGCGTCGAGTGTCATGGCCTTCCTCCGTAGCTTCCCCGTAAGTCCGTGAAGTCCGTGCGTTGCCGCGTCGATCGAGATGAACAGCCAGCAGTCACAGCGGAATTGACGTGACAGCATCAGGAGGGCCAAATGATCTCCCCCCACCGTGAGCGTTCGTACCCTTGTGTGATCGCTCGAACTCATTCCAGAACCCGTCAGCTTCGCCTCCAAGTGACGAGCGGCTTGTCCGCATCGTCCGGGGCCCACTGGACGGTTGTCGGTGCCCCGATGCCCTTGTCGGCAAGGAAGATGGCGCAGCCCTTGACACTCTGCCCCTTCGCGGCCTTCTCGAATTCAGTACTGTCGGCGGCCGTGCACCGGTCGAACTCCTGGACGGTCGGGCGGAACGGGTCGCTGAAGTCCACGGCCGCCATCACGTTCAGCTCCGTCAATCGCTCGCCTCCGGCGGACACGACGAACGACTCCCGGAGGGTGTCGCGACTGTCCTCGGTCTTCGCGATCTTGTAGTGCACGTAGTACGGCGTGTCTCCGGTGTACTGCGACGCATTCTCCAGTGCGCTGAGATCCGAGTTGCTGCCCTCGTCGATCCGCAGCACGGTCACATCGAGCGTGCCGCCCTTCTCGGCGGAGACGGTGGCCGTCTCGCCGAACGTCAGCTGTTCGCCGGAGTCGGAGCAGCCGGCGAGCACGAGGACGCAAGCTGCGACAGCACCAGGGGCCCGGAACTTCATCGACACTCCTCATGGTGGGCATCTCCGCACAGGCAGGAGAGCGGCGGCCGTGAGCGCAGCCTCATGGTCCCCGGTCCAGTGTGCGCGACGGGACGTCGCGATTAAAGCACTTTTCTAGAATGATCTTCTAGGTTGCCTCTAAAGTACCTGGCATGGATGACAACTTCACGGCGGTGGTCACAGGCGGCAACCGGGGCATCGGCTACGCGGTGGCCGCTGAACTCGTCCGGCGGGACTGCCGGGTTGTGCTCGTCGCCCGGGACCGGGAACGGGGTGAGCGGGCGGCCGCGGCACTGGGCGGCTCCGTCGGCCTGGTGGTCGGCGATCTATCCGTGCTCTCCGAGGTGCGGTCGGTGGCAAACGAGCTGATGGAGCGGTCCGAGCAGATCGACGTGCTGGTGCACAACGCCGGCGTGTGGCCTGCCCGGTTGGTACGCACCCCGGACGGGTTGGAGCAGGCTTTCGCCGTGAATCATCTGGCGCCGTTCCTGCTCAACCACCTGCTGGAGAAGCGATTCCTGGAAGGCCGGACCAGGGTCGTCCAGGTCAGTGCCGGCCTGTATGTCAAGGGGCGACTCGACGTGGACCGGACACCCACAGGTGCTGACTTCCACCGGATGCGCACCTACTGCACCACCAAACTCGCCAACCTCCTCATGGTCCCGCTGTTCGCCCGCCGTTGGCAGGGCACGGGCGTGACCATCGACGCGATCCACCCGGGCGTGATCAGGACCGGACTTGGAGACCCTGGCGGGGTGCTGGGCCTTGTCCTGAAGGCGATGAAGCGTTCCTGGGCCGCCCCTGAGCAAGGTGCCGCCCCCGTGGTCCGGCTCGCGCTCGAACCCGGCGACGCCTCCGGTCGCTACTTCGATGCCGACCGGCAGGTCCCCCTCGAGCCCGTCGCGGCAGACCAGGCCCTGGCGCAACGGGTCTGGGAACAGGCCAAGATGCTGACAGGGGTGCGTGGTGTCGCCTGAACAGCAGCCACCAGGTTCCGGTTGGGCGGGACGTTCTCCGCAGCGGGTGACGCATTGCCGTCCTGTGCGACCGGGGCATGCGTCGATCTGCGCCGGGTTCTCGACGCCGAGGTGAGCGACGCTCACTGAGCCGGATCGCCCGTCGGCGGCACACCTGGGATGGAAGGCCGATCCGGACCGGAGTGGCCTTCTTGGCGAGCATCTCTGCTGGTGGCAAGTTCCGGCGTTTCGGGCGTGCTGCCTTCGCGGTCGCGTCATGATTCCAGGGCGCCGGCTCGCAGGCGGAAGGGCAGGAATGATCGAATCACGGGAGGCACGGCGGTGCGAGACCAGCTCCTCGGAGGCCGTTACCGGTTGGTGCGGCAGCTCGGCGAGGGCGGTATGGGGCAGGTGTGGGAGGCACAGGACAAGACGCTGGGCCGGCCCGTCGCGGTCAAGGTGATCTCCCTGCTCGCCGGTGGCGGAAGCCGCGGCGGCGAGGCACGCACCAGGTTCCTGCGCGAGGCACGGATCACCGCCCGACTGCAGCACCCCCACATCGTCACCATCCACGACCTCGGCGAGACCGACACCGGGGACAACCGGGCCCCGTTCCTGGTGATGGAGCTGATCCGAGGCGAGGGCCTGGACACGATGCTTCGCCGAGGCGCCGTCACCCTGCCGGACGCGGCCCGATGGGGCGCACAGATATGTGACGCACTTGCTGACGCGCACGAAGCCGGAATCATGCACCGGGACATCAAGCCCTCCAACATCCTCATCACGCCTTCCGGCAACGTGAAGGTCCTCGATTTCGGCGTCGCGCGGGCGGCCGACCCCTACGCGACCGCCGACCGACTCACCCAGACCGGCCTCATCGTGGGCACACCCCCGTACATGGCACCCGAACAAGCACGCGGCTTCCCAGAACCAAGCAGCGACCTGTACGCGCTCGGCTGCCTGCTCTTCGAGCTGATCACAGGCCAACTGCCCTTCCAGGCCCCCGACACCGTGGGCTACCTCTCGGCACACCTCACCCAGGAGCCCCCCACCCCCAGCTCGGTGTCCACGGACATCCCATCCGCCTGGGACGACCTCGTGCTGACCCTGCTCCACAAGGACCCCACCCAGCGGTACCCGAACGCCGCCAACCTCTCCCAGGCCCTGCAACAACTCGACCGAACGCACATCCTCACAACCGCCGGGCCGATCAGGGTCCCCTCACATCGGGAGTCCCGCGCTGCCCTCCTCGCCCGGCTCGCCACTGCCATGCGAGCTGCGCACGACGTTGCCGCAAGCCGTATCCCTGACGCTCAGCATCGCGAGGCGTCGGACCAGCAGACCACGGCGATGCAGCCGCCTCCACCGCGTACGCTCCCGCTGGACGGAACACCGTCCCGCGCCAACGGCCCGGTCACCATCTCATGGACGGGAAAAGAGCCACTGTCTGCCTACATGACTGGGCAAGGACGTGGCGTGGTCGTTGGGTTCACGATCACGTCGGCGGTGGCGCTGGCCGGTTTCCTTATCTCGCTCGCACTGGCGCCGGACGAGCCGTTTGAGTTCGAACCCGGACACCCGCCCGCATGGACGGTCACAGCGATAGTTTTCAGCTGCATCGGGGTATTTTGCCTGTCCATGTTGCTCCTGGCTGCCATCGTGAAATCTCTCGAGCCAAACCGCAGGTCCGCGTGGTCTCTGGAGATCGGGCCACGGGGCATCAGAACCACCACCCAACTCGACAGGCATCAATACCGATGGAGTCAGGTGCGGACGTTCGCCGTCGAAGAAGTCTTCGGATACCACGAGGAGTTGCCCGATCGGGTTCTGCACGGCGCCAGAGCCGGACTCCACGTCAAGTTCGCGCAGGGTGAGAAGCCCTCGACTCCGCACCGCCCGCCAGGGTGGCCCTACGGGACTAAAACCCGCGGCCGTAACGGGATGGTGCCCATCTGCGTCCTCGGGCCGATGACGGACCAGCAGCGGGCCGCGGTGACAGAAGCCCTCACTCGATATGGGCAGGGTAAGAGCGATGCCGAAGCCTGGGGTGAATGAGCGTCCGAGAGGGCAAAATGGCCGTTCAGTGCAGGGCTCGACTGTGCCAGGCGGTCCCTCGAAGGTCAGGCATCCGCCCGCACCCTGCGGGCCAGCGGCGTCCCCGTCCCCGGACAGCACACCTAGTCACAGTCCGGTCGCAGGGACCGCCAGATCCGGTCGGGAAGGATCCGCGCCGCTTGGGCGAGGTCGATGTCGTACGTGCTGGCCAGCCAGCGACGCGCAGTCTCGGCAACCGGTCCGATAACCAGGGCCTCGACCAGGGGCTCGGGGATGGGCAGGATCTCGCCGGCTTCGATCCGCGGCCGCATCCAGTCCACGATGCCTCCCAGCATGACGGCCTTGGCGGCGCGGATGCGGTCGGCGTGAGCCACGAGATAGCCGGAGTACGCGGAGGCGTGGATGAAGAGCGCGGCGTCGGGCCGCTCCTCGGTGAAGCGCAGGTAGGCCCTTACGAGCGCGCGGACACCGGTGCGGGCGGTGCGGGTACGGGTCACGGCAGCGGTCAACTCGTCGAACAGCTCCTGCATGCACCTGGTGTAAAGGCCTGCTGCGAGGCCGTCGAAACTGCCGAAATGGTGGTAGAGACTGCCGAGGCTGACGCCGCTGGCCTCGGTGACTGCGTTCACCGTGAACCCCTGCTGGCCCGATGAGGCGTACACCTCGAGGGCGGCCGTCAAGAGACGGTCGACGGTGGCCTCGCCGCGCTGCTGCTTAGGAGACATGGCTCGATCTCGTTGACGTCATGGCAGACAGCCTAATGCACCTGAAGTAGAAGAAATTTCTAGAAGAACGCGCTGAGCGTCACGAGCGTGGACTAGATTTCCTGCTGTGGATGGGGATCTTGGGAGGGTTCTGCTCGGCCGATACGGGCTGACGGGGAAATTGGGGCAGGGCGGCATGGGTGTCGTCTGGCGAGCCCGGGATGAGCAGTTGGGGCGGGACGTGGCGATCAAGGAACTGCGCCTGCCGGATCACCTGACCGCCGCCGAGCGGGAGAACTGGATCGCCCGCCTGGAGCGCGAGGCGCGGGCGGCGGCCAGCCTGAAGCATCACGGCATAGTCACGGTTCATGATCGCGTCGTCGATCCTGAGACCGGACACCCGTGGATCGTCATGGAGTTGGTGCAGGGCGGATCCCTGGCCGACCTGCTCGCCCGGCGGGGCGCCCTGCCGCCCGCGCAGGTCGCCCTCATAGGTGTGCAGGTCCTGTCGGCGCTGATGGCCGCGCACCGGGCGGGTATTACGCACCGCGACATCAAGCCCGCGAACATCCTCCTGGAGGGCGATCGCGTCGTCCTGACTGACTTCGGCATCGCGGCCGTGGACGGTGACGCAACGCTCACCGGGTCTGGCGTGATCATAGGGACCCCGGCGTTCATGGCGCCCGAGCAGGTGCGTGGCCTCACGGCCACCGCCGCCTCGGACCTGTGGTCGCTGGGCGCGACGCTCTACACCGCGGTGGAAGGGCATCCTCCGTTCCCGGAAGGCAACCCCGGAGCGGTCCTTGTAGCCGTCGCCACGGAGGACCCCGCACCCACGGCCCTCGCAGGCCCGCTGGAGTCCGCACTCACCGGACTTCTCCGCAAAGACCCCGCCGAGCGGATGAGTGCCGACCAGCTCCAGCAGGTCCTCGCGCAGGTGGCCGCCGCCGTGCCGCCTGCCGACCTCGACGTGGGCCGTCCCACCCTGGTTCTTCCCCCCATGCCGGATCAGCCGCCGCCCCCAGCAGGCAGACGACGGCGGCATAGACGCTTCCCGGTGTTTCCGGGCGCGATGCTGGCGGCCCTCCTTGTGGGCGGGTCGGTCACCGGGTACGTGAAGTACCAGGATTACCAGGAGCGTGCGACGCACGAGCTCAGCCACCGTGTGCTCAAGGAATTGGGGAACCCGGACGGCTTCGCCATCGAGTCCGAGGAGCAGGCCGGGGGCGGAAAGGTACTCGCGCGCTACACGAAGACGAGTGGAGAGGTATGCAACTGGTGTCTGACCGACGGTGACCGCGATGCCCTCCGCGAGTGGCTCAGGGACTCGCCCTACGTCACGAGCGTGGGCGAAGTGGAGGACACCCACTCCTCTGGTTGCTCCCGCACGTGCAGTATCGCGGTTGAGCCGCGCGGAGAACCGGCCATCCTCGACGTGAAGGTCACCATTACGGGCTTCCGAGCCGCCGTCGTCCTGGAGATCGAGGTCGGCTGACGCAACAGCAAGGGACGTGTTCCTGGGCCCACGACTACCCGGGCTCAAGGATCCGACGCTCCGTGCCGTAGGACTGGGCAGCTTGGCAGCGGTGCTTTCAGGAATGGGAAAGGGCGGGCGGGCTTCGTGCCGAAGGTGTGGCGGTCGTGTTCGGGGGTGCGATGATGACGCGGGTTCTGGCCGGGCGATACGAGCTCGTGCGGTTTGTCGGCCGCGGCGGCATGGGCGAGGTGTGGGAGGGCCGGGACCGGGTGATCGGGCGGCAGGTGGCGATCAAACTGCTCCCGCACGACCGACGCGACACCCCCGGCGCCGCGTTGTTCCAGCGCGAAGCCCGCACAGCCGGGGCGCTGAATCATCCCGGCGTGGTGACCGTGCACGACTTCGGCCAGGACACGGAGGACGGCTCGCTGTTCCTGGTCATG
The DNA here is from genome assembly GCF_027460265.1 of Streptomyces sp. WMMC940. Lineage (NCBI taxonomy): Bacteria > Bacillati > Actinomycetota > Actinomycetes > Kitasatosporales > Streptomycetaceae > Streptomyces > Streptomyces sp. WMMC940. The sequence goes on along the minus strand of NZ_JAPZBC010000001.1, from coordinate 4,360,237 downwards.
GAGTTTCTCGTGGGGCGTGACCTGGCCACGGTGCTGAAAGAGGACGGGCCGCCACCGGTGGCGGCCGCTGTCGACTGGGTAGCGCAGGCGGCGGCTGCACTGGCTCGGGCGCACGAGATGGACGTGGTCCACCGGGATCTCAAGCCGGCGAACCTGATGCTCACCCCAGACGGACGGGTCAAGATTCTCGATTTCGGCATCGCCCGGTTCATTGAGTCACTGCCGTCGAGCAGGGTGATGGGGACGTTCCCGTACATGCCGCCGGAGCGGTTCGATGGGCACCCCGGCGACGTCCGCTCCGACCTGTACTCCCTCGGCTGCGTCCTCCACGAACTCCTCACCGGGCAGGTCCCGTTCCACGCCACCAGCCCGGCGTCGATGATGAGCGCACATCTGGCGAAGGCCCCCGTGCCCCCGGGCCGGGTCCGGTCCGGGGTGCCCGCCTCGGTGGACGACCTGGTCATGGAACTGCTCGCCAAAGAGCCCGAAGACCGTCCAGTCTCCGCCAGCGAGGTCTGCGACCGCCTCCGCGGCCTGCCGCCCACGGCGGCTTCCGGCATGCGCACCGCGAACCCGTCCGGCCGCGACGACACCGAGAACGTAGCTCCTGCCCGGCCCGCACCGCCCACAACGGAACCAGGCCGGGCGACAAACCCGCGTAGATTCCTCTGCCAACTCTCGAAGGCCGCCGTCCCCATGGTCCAGAGGAGTCAGAGGAGGTCCCGCCAGAAGGGGACCGTTGCCAGCGGGTTCCAGCTCTCGTCGACCTCGCCCCGCGCCTCGGCGAACTCCTGGTGCATGTAGTCGACCAGGTCCAGCCCGTAATAAATGATGTCGGTCTGCCACATCGAGAGCACCGGATGTCCGAAGCTTCCCTGGCCAGCGGGCAGGTATCGGTGGCCATACACGGGCACCAGGACCGTACCTCCGCCAGATGACGCCACGCCGAATTCAGTGCCGCAGTCCCTTCGGCCGGCCGCTCGCCCCAGTCGTCGCACCAGATCCCGTTGTGCTCAACGTCGAGGAGAAGGCCCTCGACCGGCCAGGCGAGCTGTCGCCGCAAGCTGTCCCGATCACCACCGCGCCACTCCGGCCACGGCCTGGACCAGGTCTGTCCCTCCTCGGGAGGGACGTTGACCGGGGAGGCCTGCCGCAAGGAACGCCCGGTGGTCGTCCGCGAACTCGAAGCCATACTCGCGCTCAATGCGCGCAAACTCGGCGTCTGTCAACCCTGGTTCGAACTCGTGGAGACCTGTCTCTGCCAGGCGACGTGCGGCCTCGACACCCAGGCACACCCCCTCATTGCTGATCACCGCCGCACGCTAGCGCCGACCGGAGCCCGCCGTCACCCGAGTTATGCGCGGGCTCGGTCTCAGCTTGGCGTTTGACCTCGTTGGGGTTGCTGTTCCTTGCTCGATTCAGGGCGCTTGACGGTTTTGCCGACGTCGTGGCGCTTGGCACGCTGTTGTTCTTCGAGCCGGGAGACCGGCCGGGCCCCCGTTCTGTCCAATCAACGGCTGATCCTGGTTGTTGAGGTGTCAGTGGCTGGTGGGGGTGAGGCGTCCTTCGAAGGCGATCTGGAAGGCGTTCAACAGGGTCTTCAAGCGGTGGCCAGCACCGTTGGACTTGCTACGGCTGCTTTCGCTGCAGGACGTAGGAGCTGCGAGAGTCAGGGTCGCCGAAAGAGAAGTACAACAGCAGCTGCTTCATGTCGTCGCGCTGCAACTCGAAGGTCCACGTGCAGGTCTCGGGTGCCGGCTCATGCTCGGACGACGGGTCGAGCTCGGCGGAATCCGGAGTACGTGTGGCCGATGCCATGCGCGAGGTGAGAGCCATCCGGACATGCTGACCGGCGTTCCACCCCGTGCGCTCGTCGGTCAGCTCCCACTGCCCGGTCCCTGACAGCCGCCACCCGTCATCGAAGTCGAACTCCTGCCACATGACCGCGGTTCGACCGGGCGTCGATCACGCGCTTGTCATCCTGCCAGCAGTATTGAACATGTTCGACTACTCGCCGGGCTGCACGGGGGAACGCGTCGCGCTCCCGGGCTCGGGCCACAACCGCGCCAGATCGAGCGGGTCCGGCCGGAGGTGCTGCCCCTCGCGGTCGGCGGCCTGCGCGGCACAACGGGAGGTACGGACCGGCCGTCCCAAGGGCCCGGAGCGGGCCGGAAGCGGATCGGAAGCAGGTCGGTTCTGGGCACGGAAGCGGGGGCGCTGGTCGCATCGGAGGCGTCAACCGCCATTCCGCGCACCGCTGTCCATCGTCGCCTCACGGCGGACCCATCGCGTACACACGTACCGTACGGACCGCCATGGGCCATTCGGGGCGGGCGCGCTGCACTGCAGTGACCTGTGGAGAACCCCATGACCGACCCAGGGCTGACACCGTACGCCGGGCGCCCCGACACACCGTCCACCCACCGCGCGCCGCCCTCCTATCGCGCCCCGGGGCTGATACCCCCGAGCGGTCCCGCCCGCACCTGGGGGCTCGTGGTCATCACCACGCCCCTGCTGCTCGCCATGACGGTGGTCCTGCTGGGCGGCGCAGCCGACGACTCCGCCTCGTCCGAGCCCTACGGGCCGTCCGGATCGTCCGGGTCGGGCTTGTTCGGTTCGGACACCTTCGGCACGGACGGCGGAAGCCCGGCCGGCCGGCCGAGCCACACGCCGTCGACGACGGCACCCGCATGGCCGTACGACGGCACCAGTACACCGGACCGGTACAGCACCCCCGAGGCGACCGCGACCGACGGGTACGGCGACGGCGGGTTCGCCTACCCGACGGACACCACCACCGGCACCCCGGCCGCGAGCGCGAGCGGCGGACCGAGCGATGTCGTCACCGCCTACTTCGAGGCGATCAACGCCCGCGACTACCAGACCGCCTGGGCTCTCGGCGGCAAGAACCTCGACTCCAGCTACGACCGCTTCGTCTCGGGCTACGCCACCACCAAGCGGGACGCCATCGGCATCGTGTCCGTGGAAGGCACCAAGGTGCGGCTGACCATCGAGGCCCTCCAGGTCGACGGCACGACGCACTCGTACGACGCCACCTACACCGTCCGTGACGGTGTCATCACCAGCGGCACGGCCACCCGGACCGACTGACACCCCACCGGGCGTGCCGGAGAGGTGCGCCCACATGAGCGGAGCGCGAACCACCATGGCGACAGAAGAACTTTCCCCCCGTCCACCCGGCCCGCCGCCGCAGAGGCCGCCGGCACACCGCGAGTACCTGCGCACCAGAGCCACCCGGCTGCTGTCAGCGGGCACCTACCTCGATCCCGGTTACCGGGGTGCCGTCATCCGGGAACTGCTGGACAGCCGTTTCCGGGTCGTCGCGCCCTCCTTCGGCTACGACGCCGTGTCGGTGCTCGCACACGCCCTCGCCGCACGCCGGCTGCACCGCACCCAGTGGGCGGCCGCGGCCGGCACGGCGGCCGCGGTCCTGCTGCTGATGAGCAGCGGGGTACTCAGCGGGCCCCTCGGTGTCGTCGTGCTGCTCTGGGTGCCGTGGGCGGCGGCCTATCTGCGCCGGATCGTCACCCTGCACATCCTGATGACCCGGCTCCGGGAGAGCGGGCCGGACGGCGGCTTCGGCGGCGCCTGCCCGTCGCACGACAAGCTGACCTCCGAGCTTGCCCGCAAGATCGACCAAGAGCAGGCCAGCCGCAGCGGACTGGTCTTCTACGGCGGCTACCGGCCCTTCGTCGGCGCGGGCCTGCCCATGCGCGAGTGGTCCAACGCCCAGTTGCTGCTGGGCGCCCCGAAGACCCGGATCATGGCACGCAAGGGCGAGAACGGCCTGCCGCCCGACCTCGACACCGTCGAGCGCAGGCAGGTCATCCCGTTCACCGTGCGCGACATCACCGGCCAGGTCGCCGCCCGGATGGCCGCCGATCTCCGCGACGAGGCCCACCCCGACGAGCGGATCGAAGGGCTGACCGTCGAGCAGCGCCGCTACACCACCGCGATCCGCACCAACGACCGGTCCACCGGTGCCGACTGGTCCGAACTGCCCGGCACGGACGACCTGCCCGGCGTCCACTGGCGCGAGGACTACGACGCGGCCCGCGAATACCTGTGCGTGCGCGTCGGGTCGTGGGACGAGGAACTGGTGACCTCGATCTTCGTCGGGTTCGACATCCGGGGCAACACACTGCACACCGAGTTCTACACCTATGTGCTCGGCCCGCTCGTGAAGGACTTCCACCTCGTGGACCAGTTGCCCCGCACCATCGACGGGCGTCTGGCAGTGCGGCTGGCGTGGGACATGTTCACGACCACGGTGCGCTGGTCCACCGTGCTGTGGCTCTGGCCGCTGTGGCTGGTCCCGGAGCGGTTCCTGCCGACGTGGGCGGTCCCGTGGATCCGGCCCTGGCGGGCCAGGAGGGCCAGGAGGGCGATGGCCGCGGTGCTGCAGGCGGACCAGATGACGGACACCAGCGAGTTCGGGCTCGGCCGCTACGTCAACCCGTGGCTCAACTGCGGCGCGGTGGCCAGCGTCAGGGAACTGGCCACCAGCGAGCACTACCACCACTTCTTCCAGCACTCCGACGCGACCAAGTACATGGAGATCATCGAGCGCCGTCTGCTCCAGAACATCCGCGCGTTCCTCGACGAGCACGACGTGGACCTCGCCGAGCACGACCGCGCGCAGACCAACATCCTGCTGGGCGACAACAGCCAGAACGTATTCGGCGGCCAGAACAGCAACTTCGGCTACAACTACCAGCCGCAGGACGGCCGATCATCATGACGAACAGGGAAACGACCATGAACCAGGGCCACACCTTCGGTGACAACAGCCAGAACGTATTCGGTGGCCAGAACAGCAACTTCGGCTACAACGTCCACAACACTCCGCAGCAGCAACAGCCGTCCGTCGAGCAGGAGGCTGAGCGCGCGGCCCGGGCGCGCGCGGACTACGGCCGCAGCCGCAGCGTCTTCGTCGTGCACGGCCGTGACGAGGAGGTCCGCACGGCGATGTTCGGGCTGCTGCGCCGGCTCGACCTGCGCCCGCTGGAGTGGGAGCGGCTGGTTCGGGCCACCGGGGGGACCGCTCCGTTCCTCGGCGAGGTCATCGAGAAGGCACTGTCGCAGGCGCAGGCGGCGCTCGTGCTGCTCACCCCGGACGACGTCGCCATGCTCCATCCTCACCTGCAGGGCTTCAACGAGCCCCCCTACGAGGACCGGTTGACCGGCCAGCCCCGCCAGAACGTGCTGATCGAACTCGGCATGGCGCTGATGGCCTATCCGGAGCGGACGATCATCGTGCAGGTCGGCCAGGTGCGGCCCGCCGCGGACCTCGCGGGCCGCAACGTGGTCCACTTCGACGGCTCCGAGGCCGCCGTCTCGAAGATCGTCGAACGGCTCAAGGGCGCCGAGTGCGATCTCGACGACACCCGGCCGGACTGGCGCGACATCTCGTACTTCAGGAATCTCGCGGCATACCGCCGACTGGCCTGACGGACGGTGCGAGAGGGGCGGGACGCCGAGTTCCGCCCCTTCGTACGCCAACGGATGTACCCACGCCGTTCGGTCCGTACGCTACCGGTCCGGGTCCGACGCCAGGGCGTCCAGGAACGCCGCCAGCTCCCGCATGTCGACGCTCTCCAGTTCCTCAGGCCGTACCACCACGCGCAGTTCACGGCAGATCGCGCTCTCCCGGGAGCGGGCCACGAATGACATCAGGATCAGCCGGAGGAGGCTGTCCCGGTCGAGATAGCCGATCCGCGCCAGCCCGGAGCCGACCAAGGGCATGGCCACCCGGTCCAGTTGGGCGTGCGCGCGCAGCCCGTCCCACAGCCCGCCGAGGCCCCGCCACAGGTCCTCCACCCCGGAGACGGCCACGTAGTCGTTGCCGATCCGGCTGTAGGCCACGCCGAACACCAACCGCGGTCGAGTGCCCAGTACCGCGACCGTGCCGATCGGGTAGCGGTCGAGCTTGCCGAGCGGCTTGTCGGCCCGCTCCTCGCGTGCGACGGGCTCGGCCGAGGCGAGCGCCGCGCTCAGCTCCGCGTCCAGCCGGGCCACGTCGCCGCCGTATCCGCGGTCCAGCAGTTGCGCCTGCAGGCTGTCGCCGTTGATGACTCGGCCGCCGGCCGACAGGGTGTCGAAGGTGTCGCAGAAGCCGACGACGAGGTGGGTCGACTGGTCGAACAAGTCGCCCGCCTCAACGACCACCGTCATGTCGGGCCGCCGGAACACCTGCTGCACCCGGGCCGCAGGACGGGCCCGCATCAACCCCCAGCCCAGGCACGCCCCCACCGACAGCCCGACGGCGGCGGCGGAACCGCTGTGCGGCACGAACGGCCCCAGGACCTGCAGCACGGCCGACAGCCCGCCGAACGCCACCATCGTGTCGCGTACGAAGACCTGCCGGGCGCGCCGCGCGCCACGCGGCAGACGCGGGAAGAGAAGGGAGCGGGGGCGAGCCGGCCGCCGTCGCGGACACGGCTCGGCGCGCGGCCGGGAGGAGTCGGGGGATCGTATCGGGTCTCTCGGGTCCGGACCGCCGGAATCACCCGAACTCACGGTTACCCCAGGGCCCGATGATAGCCTTTCGGTCACCAATGCCTGACGCAGAGTGACGTTCAACCGTGGGGGGGCGACGGGTATGGCCGGTGCGGGAGCACGTGTCCAAGTGAAGATCCTGGGCCCGGTTCAGCTCGAAGTCGACGGGGTTCCGGTCCGGCTGACGCCGCTGACCGTAAGGCTGCTGGTCCGTCTGGTGGCGGCCGAGGGCGAGGCTGTGCCGGTGCGGCAGCTGCGTCGCGACGTGTGGGGGCTCGCGGACGAGCCCCGCCATCTGGACCAGCGCAACCGCAACGAGGTCCAGAAACGGGTCCTGGAGCTGCGGCGGGCCTTGGCACCCGGCCTGGACGGGGTCGGAACGAACATGCTGCGCACCGAGCAGCAGGTCACCGTGCAGGGCCCGGAGACCGCCTACCGTCTGGTGCTGCGGCCCGAGGAACTGGACAGCGCGCGGTTCACCGCGATAGTCAGCAACGCCCTGCTCGCGCCGCCCGCAACCGCCGCACACCGGCTTGCCGAGGCGCTGTCCCTCGTGCGCGGCCGACCGCTGGCCGAGGTGAGCGGCGAGGGGTTCGCGGTGCCCTTCGTACGCCGCCTGACCGCCCTGCAGGAGTCGGCCCGGCGTGAACTGGTGCGTGTGCAGACGGACCTGGGGCGCCCGGAACTCGCGCTGCCGGTCGCCGAAACGATCGCCCACGACCACCCCGACGACGCCGAGGCCGCACGGGTCCTCGACACACTCCGCGCGCAGCTCCGCGCCCGGCACGGGGCGGAGCTGCTCCGGCACCGGGTGCCGTTGCCGGGGCAGCGGGCCGATGTGGTGCTGTTGCGCGGCGACTTGTTCGACCAAGAGGACTGCAACCTGGTGATCGGGTTCTCCGACACCTTCGACACCGAGACCGCCGAGGATCTCGTGATCAGCCGTGAGAGCGTGCAGAGCCAGCTCGTCGACCGGCTGTTCGGCGGGCGGCGCCGCCTGCTGGACGACAAGCTGCGGGCGGGGCTGCGCAAGACGAAGGCGGTGGGCACCGAGAGCGCACGGTCCAAGCCGCTGGGCCGACGGGTACGCTACCCGGTGGGCACCACCGTGGTGGTGCCGGTCGACGGCCGCCGGGTGTTCGCCATCGCCTATTCGCGGCTCGGCAACGATCTGGTAGCCAGGTCCAGCGACCGTGATCTGCGGCTGAGCCTGGAGAGTCTGTGGGCCTCGGTGGCGGTTCACGGCCTGTTCAAGCCGGTCGCCATCCCGCTGATCGGTTCCGGGCTGGCCCGTGTCACGGAGCTGGACCGGGGCCAGTTGGTCGCCCTGATCGCGGATTCGTTCATCGACGCCTGCCGCCGCCACCCCGCCCTGACCCCCGAGCTCCGGCTCGTCGTCCGGCCCCAGGAACTGGCCCGGACCGACCTGGCTCCGGTGGAGCAGCGCTTCCAGGACCTCGTACTCGGCCCCCGCGCGGCGGACTGACGGCGAAGGCGAGGCCGGGCGCGGGCCACGACGTGTGCCCCGGATCGGCGGGCTGCTCCGCATCTCCCAGCTCCCCCTTCGCGGATCCCCGCCGTCCGGGCCACGGGCCGCTGCGCCCGGCCTCATCGCCGTCCACGAGACCACCCCGGCCGCTTCCGCCGGTACCCGTCAACCGCTTCCGATCCGGTTCCGAGGTGCTCCTGGCGGCGGTACGTGCCGCAGCCGCGGGTGCCGGCCCGACCGACCGCTGCGGCGTGCCGGTCTGCGGGGTCCGCGGGGCTCAGCCGAGGCCGAAGTACGTCCTGATCGCGTTGAGCATGAGCTGGATCCCGATCGTGGCGACGATCAGTCCGCCGAACCGCGTGACGATGGCGATGGTCTGTGCCGACATCCTCAACCTGTCGACCAGGAGCAGGTGTCCCACCGGGATCAGGGCCACGGTGATGGCGACGGCGATGAGCGCGGCGACCGTGCCCGACCAGCCCCGCCCCGTCGAGGCGATGCCGATGACCGTGGTGATGGCCCCGGGACCGGCCATGAAGGGGATGGCGTAGGGCACCACGATCGAGTCCTCGGCCGATCTCGGCGCCGGCTGCTCGTGCGCCGCGGCACCGCCTTGCGCCCGGGTCGGCTCGCCGCCGAAGAGCATCTCGAACCCCATCAGCAGGAGCACCAGACCACCGGCGAAACCGAACGCTGACAGATCGATGCCGACCACATCGAGCACCGGCTTGCCGATCAGGGCCGCGCCGCCCAGGGTGATCGCGATGACCACCATGATGCGGCCGACGTACTCCCGCCGCCGCTCCGGTTCGTAGTCGGTGAGCACACGGAAGAAGACGCCTCGGATGAAGGGGTCGACCAGCAGGACCATCGCGATGGTCGCCTGAATGGTCAGCTCAAGGGTACTCATGCCGTCGTCTCCCGCTGTCCTGTGTCGGCCTCTCGCCACTGGCGGAGGTCGGCTCCCCGGCCCGGCGACCGCACTCGAGCCGTCCCGGGCGGCGGTAGGCGTCCCGTCCGTCCGTTCGCCCGGCTCGCCGAAGTGGCCCCGCCGCCGGGGGTCCGGGCCAGGTCGTCAGGGCCCCTTCGGCCCCACGTCCCCGACCACCCCGATCCGGATGCCGAGCCACGGATAGGTGTGCCGGTAGAAGAAGTTGTCCTGCGGCTGCAGTCCGACCGCGGAGGGCCACATCTGGTAGGGCGCCGAGTTCGACACACCGCCGTGCAGCCGGCGCCAGACGCGGCCGAAGTCCTGCCCGGTCGGAGGCGGGGTGATGGTGTCGGTCCATTCGACCGCGTTGCCGCCCTGGTCGCGGGTCCCCCACGGGGAGGTGGTGCGGGCCCGGCCGACCGTGCTGAGGCTGCCCTGGTAGAGATCGGAGTAGGTCGCGGGGTCCAGGCCGAGCGGATTGACGGTGTCGCAGTCGGCCGGCGGCACCTGGGCCGGGCACCAGGTGGGGGCCGCGCCGCCGGAGGGGTGGTACGAGGCCAGCGGCTGGGTCGAGGCGTTGGTGACGTCGCCGGTGGTGGGGTTGAGGACCGTGGGGCTGGGAGCGGTCGCGTCGCCGTCGCCGAAGACGCCAGGGTTGGTGGGGTACTTCCAGTACGAGTTCGTACCCCCGCCGTTCGGGTCGTAGTACGCCGCCTTGATCCACTCGTTCTGGCTCGGCACCACGAAGCCGGTGTGCTCGGTCCGTGTCGTGTCCGGGCGGTCCAGGTCGTACATCCCGCGCTCGGTCCGCGGTGAGAGCCGCACCTTGTAGGTGACGTAGGTGAACGCCCCCTCGGTACGGGTGGCCTTGGCCAGGACGCGGCCGTTGACGAGGGAGTTGACGAGCCGGGCCGCGTCGAGGAAGTCCGCGAAGCCGTACGGCTTGTCCGCCCACTCCGGCCGGGCGATCGCGTAGTGGCGGCCCCTGCGGGCGTCCTGGGAGAACTCGACCTGGCCGTACTTGGGCCAGGTCGCGCCGCTCTCGCTCTCGTCGTAGAGGTCGAAGGGATCGTGTCCGTCGGGGTCGGCGGTGTTCAGGAACGCCACCCACTGCGCGACGGTGACCTCGAGCTTGCCGATCTCGTACGGGTAGTCGACCCCGCCGACCGTGAGGCAGCCGCGCGCTGTCTCGGGAGCCGCGGAGCAGTCGGCATAGACGGCATCGGTGAAGGGGACGACGCTCACCGGGGGATTGCCGGGGGCACCGACCCTGGTGGTCGTCACGGTGATGACCTCACCCGCACGGTGGGGGTCGTTCCCGTCTGCGGGCGTTCCCGCAGCGGCGGCGGTGGCCAAGGGCGCCGTCAGCACACACGCCGCTGCGACGGCCCTGAGGAGGCGGGGGCGGGGGGATGCGAGACGCATGGGCGTACCTGTCCGGTCGTGGCGGGCCGCCCCGCGAGCCGGAAGCGGGCGGGGCGGCCCGTTGATCACAACAACAGCGGCCGCCACAGTAACCCCGCCGGTCACTCAACGCGTTGAAGGCGGCACCGAACGCATCGAATGGCGCACATCTGTCGTGTGTCCGGGCGTGATCGTGCCCCCTGCGCCCGCACCCCGTTCGTCGTACCGGTATGACGAACGGACGGGGGTGGTCATCCGTCGAGGCGGCGGGACGGCGGGCCGACCGCTCTACTCCGACCCGCAGGTCAGCTTCATCTGGGCCGCCGCATGGTGCGCCCCGATGCGCTCGGCGCTGCCCCAGTCCCGCCCGCGGTCCAGGAGTTGCACCGCGAAGACCTTGTCCCCCTTGACCGGGTAGCTCTTGACGGACACGAGCTCGCCGCGGTGGACGGTCTGGCGGACGCCGAAGCCGGTGTAGCCGGACCGTACGTCGTCCGGGTCGGCGAGGACGCGATAGAAGGTGGGGTCACCGGCGGACTCCGAGGCGCGGTTGGTCCTGGGGACGAACACCTCGAGGGCGCACGTCCGGTAGTCGTCGTCCAGCTTCCAGCTCCAGATGGCCGTGGCCCGGGTGTCCTTGGCCGTGCTGCCCGACATGGGGACGGCCGTGAAGCTGCCGTCGCAGTCGGAATTGCTGCGGCCGCCGCGGCGGACCGAGTACCAGGCGGCGTCGCCGTTCTCGAAACGGCCCACCTCACGGTACGTGCCCGTGGTGCACCCCGGGCCCGCCCACTCCTCGAACTGCCCGCCTCCGGGCAGCTCCGTCGGACCCACACGAGTCGGGATGGAGCGCCCCGGGACGTCGGTCTCGGCGGCCTGTGCACCACCCCCGCCGTCACCGTCGGAGCCGGTGAGCAGTGCGGCAGCCGCGACGAAACAGCCCAGAACGACGACGGTTCCGCCCGCCAACAGAGCCCTGCGGAAACGGGAGAGCAGGGAGATGCGGCCGGCGATCGTCTCGCGGGCGACCCATGACGGCCCGGGACGCCGCTCGACCGGGGCAACGTATCCGCAGTCGGGGCAACTCATACCGGGCAGAGGCGTGTGCCTTTCACTGCCGCACCGTTCGCACGCCATACCAGCCCACTATGCAGGAACCTCGTGCGTCACGGGCGGGAACCGCCGTGATCCGCGGTCGACTCACGATCCGCAGTCGACCCATGACCGGGAGTCGGCCCTCCCCCGCGATCGGCATTTCAGCGGGAGCCGGGCCGCGCCGTGCACCGGCTCATGACCTGCACTCTGCCGAGCCGGGCGTGAAGGCTCATGACCTGCAGTCGGCTCGGATCTGCGCTGCCGCGTGATGCGCCCCGTCGCGCCCGCCGTACCCCCAGTTCCGGCCACGGTCCACGAGCTGCACCGCCAACTCGCCCTCCCGGACGGGCAGGTCGTTCACGACGACCAACCCGCCGCGCATCGTCCGCTGGCCGATCTCGAACGCGGCGAGCACGGATCCGGAGTCCCGGGCGTCAGCGAGGACGTGGTACCGCGTCGGATCGCCGGCGACGTCCTCCTCACGGTGACTCCACGGCACACGTACCGCGACCGAGCACGTCGAGTAGCCGCTGCCCGGGTGCCAGCTCCAGGTGACCGTGTTGCCGCCGTCCTGGTCCCGTGCACCGGACATCGGCACGGCGATGAACCGGCCGTCGCACCCGTTGCCGCGGTGGCCGCCGGAGCCGACCTCGTACCAGCCGTCACGGCCGTCCGAGTAACGGCCCTGCGTACGGACGCCGTTCGGGCAGCCCGGCCCGGCCCACTCGCTGAACCAGGCCGCGTCCCCGGCCGACGCGTCGGCCGGTACGGACGGCTCCGCCCCGGGGGCGGGTGCGGACACGGGCGGTGTCGGCTTCCTCACCGTGGGCCGGGGCTTCGGTTTCGCGGACGTGGCGCTCGGTTCCGGCACGTCCTCCGGGAAGAACGTCGGGCCGATCCTCTGGGGCATCCCGCCCAGCGCGATGTCCTCCACGACCGGTCGCGCGTCGTCGGTGCGTTCGCCGTCACCGTCGCCGCCGGCGGTTGCGATGATCGTGACTCCGAGCGCCAGCAGACACAGCGAGAGGACGGCTGCCGCCCCCGCCGCCATCATCCTTCGCTCGAGGACCGGCTCGCCGGGCGTCCGGTGTGCCGGCACGGACTCGACGGTGCAGGAGTCGAGCACCATCCCCGGCAGCGCGCCCCGGTGCGTCCCTCCGCATCTCTCGCAAACCATGCGGGTCACTATGCAGCGAGCGGAATACCGGCCGGTAGACGTGCGGGCATATCAACGCGGTATCAATCCGGGGTCCGTCCAACGGGTGGGCACGGGCCGGCCGTTACAGGGCGGCGAGTGCCCGTCGACGGGAACTGCCGGTGGCCGTCGCAAGGACGTCGGACGTCCGTCGTACGGATGTCAGGTACCCGTCGCGCGGACGTCGTTGACCGTCGGTCGTGGGGGTCCCATGGAACGCCCTCATCGTGTGCCCTCGCGGGGCCCACGGGGTCTTCGTGTGCCCGTCGCGGGGGCCCACGGCGACGCGTGCCCGTCGCGGGTGCGCATGGCGTCTTCGCGTGCCCGTCGCGGGTGCGCCCGGCACGGGACGGACGAAGGCCCGTCGCGAAGGCGATGGCGTCTGTTGACCTTGCCCCAGGGGCAGGCCGCATCGTCCTCGGCAACCGGGCGGACCTCCCGTCCGGTGACGGAGGATGGGCCCGTGCACGACGACTCCCTGCTCACCATCGGGGCCTTCGCAACGCGGGCGCGGCTCTCGCCGAAGGCGCTGCGCCTCTACGACCGGCTCGGCCTGCTCACCCCGGCGTACGTCGACGCGGCGACCGGCTATCGCTGGTACCGCACCGAACAGGTCGATCGCGCCCGGCTCGTCGCGCTCCTGCGGCAGATCGACATGCCGCTGGCGCGGATCGCCGACGTGGTGGAACTGCCGGGGCCGCAGGCCGCTCGGGCGCTGACGGCGTACTGGGCCGAGGTCGAGGAACGCCGTGCCGTGCAGGGCGCCGTCGTGGCCCATCTCCGTGACCGGCTTTCAGGCAGGAGACAGACGATGTATGAGATCAGGACGATGGACGTGGCCGAGCAGGCGGTCCTGACCGAGCGCCGCAGGCTGCCGGCGGACGAGCTGCCCCGCTGGATCCCGGCGGCCCTCGGCCGCCTGGAACGGGCGGCCGAGGAGTGCGGTGGCGTCGCGGGCCCGCCGTACGTCGTCTACCACGCCGAGGTCGGCCCGGACAGCGACGGCCCGGCGGAGGCGTGCGTGCCGGTCGCCGACGTCCGCGCCGCACAACTCTGGATCGATGAGCACCGGACGGGGGCGGTGCTCCGTATGGAGCCCGCCGGCCGCCTCGCCTACACCAGGGTGACCAAGGCGCAGGTGGCGTATCCGCAGATCGGGTCGGCCTTCGACGCGGTCGAGCGCTGGACCGCCCGGCAAGGGCTGACGGTCGCCGGCCCGTGCCGCGAGGTGTACTTCGCGGACTGGGACGCGGCATCGGCGACGGACGAGGTCTGTGACGTGGCGTTCCCGGTGGCCTGACGGGCGCGGCCCTCACTCAACGGCTGCCAGGGCGGCGGCGACACGGCGCACCGGCAAGTGACGGCCGCGGGGCGCTGGGGCTTGTCTCCGGACGGTCGGTCGGACGGGCGGGCCGCTGACGGTCCGATGCCGAGGCGGGCGGCCGGGCGGACTGGCGGACTGGCGGACGGCCGGGCGAGGGGGCGAAGGGCGCTGGGGGCAGGGCACTGGGCGCAGGGGCAGGCAGGGAGTCAGGGGCGGGCGGCCTTGGGCGTCCCATGGCCCCGCCGTCGGCCCGAAGTCGCTCGCCGCCGCCCCGGCGACCGGGGGCGCCCGCCCGTCCGCCCGTCCGTCCGCTCAGCGCCTTCCCCCTCAGCTCCTCCGGCCCGGCCCCCCGGCTCCCCGTCCCGCTCAGCGCCTCCCGCTCAGCTCCTCCGGACACGGTGTACCGCGAGGGAGCTGGTACGGGGCCGCCAGCCGGTAGACACCCGCGCGCGGGGCGAGGAGTTCCGTCCATTCGTCCCCCTCCGTGTCCTCCTCCGCCTTCGTCAGACAGCCGGCGACATTGACGAAGGTCTTCGGCTCGTCGTCCTCCCGGAGCATCGACGCCGCGGTCTCCTGTGGCTGCTCCACACTCCGGCCCTGCTCGTCCACGAGCCCCAGCCACGGCGAGTACGGGACGCGGATCAACACCCTGCCCGCCTCGCGCACATGGATCCGCAGCTCACCGGCTCCCGCCCGGTCCACGGTCGCCGGAGGGTCCGCGAGCGGCGTCGGCTCGCGGACGGCGAAGAGCCGCCAGTTCGCGTCCGACCACACCGGCTTCAGATAGGGCTGTCCGCGCTCGACCAGCTCCGCCTCCTGCCGGGCACCCGAGTCCGGCTTGCCCTTCGGCAGCACCACGTAGTGGACGGCCCAGCGGTCCAGCCACTCCCGGTAGTTCGTGGCGTCGAGCGTGTCGTCGTAGAAGAGCGGGTTGCGCTCCATGTCCGCCTGCCGGTTCCAGCCGCGCGCGAGGTTGACGTAGGGCGCGAGCGCCGACGCCTCGCGGTGGCTGCTGGCCGGTACGACCTCCACACGGCCCTTCTCGGCGCCGACCTCCTGGAGTTCGTTCACCAGTGGCGCGAGTTCCCGCGTCCATGACGCCGCCGGCGCGGTGCGCACGATGTCGTCGACGCTCTTGAAGCCGATCCATGCGTTGAGCCCCGCGAACGCCAGGACGACCGCGTACCACCTGCGCGAACGCGGCGCGGCGTACGGCAGCGCCGCCAGCAGCACGACCCCCGCGAACAGCATCGCGAGCCGCGAGACGTTCGAGCCGATCTGCGAGTCCACGAGGAAGGTCAGCAGCGTGCCCGCGGAGTACACCCCGGCCGCGGTACGGACGGTGCGCCACTCACGCGGTACGAGGACGAGGACGAGGACCCCGAAGAGGAAGGGCAGCGAGGTCGAGCCCAATGACATCGGCTGCGTACCGGAGAACGGGAACAGCCACGCCGACAGCGCCACGACCACGACCGGGGCGATCCCGAGCGCGTAGGCGCCCGGACGGCGCCCGTTCAGGAACAGCGCCGCGGCGACGACCCCGAGGAACAGGCCCGCGACCGGGCTCGATGCGGTCGCGAGGCCGGCCAGCGGCGCGGCGAACGCGGCCTTGGCCCAGCGTTTCCGCCGCCAGCGGTGGGGCCAGCAGAACACCGCGGCGACCGCCCCGAGGGCGAACACCATCCCCAGCCCGAACGTGACCCGCCCCGACAGCGCGTTGCAGAAGAACGCGAACACCCCGGCCAGCGCGCATGCCAGCGGGTTCCGGACCGCCCGTACTCGCGTCAGGATCAGCGCGGTCAGCGCGGCGGAAAGGGTGCCGACGACCATCATCGTCGTGCGCACGCCGAGGAGGGACATCAGGTACGGGGACACCACGCTGTACGAGACCGGGTGCATCCCGCCGTACCAGGCGAGGTTGTACGCCGAGTCGGGGTGCCGGCCGACGAACTCGGCCCAGGCGTCCTGAGCGGCGATGTCACCGCCGCTGTTGGCGAAGAAGAAGAACCACCCGAGGTGGAGGAAGGCCGCCAGCCCGCTTGCCACGAGGACGGGGCGCGGCGACAGCGCGCCGACGAACCGGGAGCCGGCGGACAGGGAGCCGGTGGGCCGCGCGCCGGCGAACCGGGAGCCGGTGGGCCCAGAGCCGTCGCGCGTAGCACCGTCGAGCCCGGCGCCTTCGACGCCTGAGCCGTCGAAGTCGGTGCCTTGGGCCTCGGAGCCGCGTTCCGAACCGTCGAGCCGTGCCGCGCGCGAGGCCGGGCGCCGGGAAGACACGGGAGCCTCGCCAGACGCGGGAGCCTCGGACGTCCCGACCGGCCCATGAGGTGCGGGGATTCCAGGGGACGTGGACAACTCCCGGCTCGCGGCGGCCTCACGCGGCCCCGGAGCCACGCGGGTCCCGGAGGCCGAGGCGGACGCGGACGAGGTGGACGAGGCGGACGAGGGAGCAAAAGACCCGGTAAGCACGACGGATCCGGCAGTCACGGCGGGCGCAGCAGCCACGACGGACGCGGCCGATGCTGCGGTCTCGTGGGGTGCGGGGCGCCCGGAGGAGACGGGGCACGCGACGGACTCAGGGGATCCGGATCCGGAATCCTCCCCTATTCGTGGGTCCTTCGCGGCTCGTGGACCTCTCACGGCGCTGCTCTCGCCCGCGTGTGTCGGCTCGACGGTGGTCACTGCGGCTCCCGTGGTCGCTTCCCGTGCTCGGGGACGCCGTCCCGGCTTCGCGAAGTGCCCCCGGGCCGGGAGACGCCGCGATCCGGGGACGCTAGCACGGTGTTGATGCGCCGGACGGGGGCACGGAGGTCCGTGCCCCCCGTCCGGCCGCCCGATGTCAGCCCAGGCGGGTCAGCCTGGCACCGAACCCGGGTTCCACGAGGGCCTCCTGGAGGGCGACCGGCACGGTGACCTGGCTGGCGCCCTCGCCGACGGTCAGCGACCCGACGACCGTGCCGGCCGCCGCCTCGTGCGGCGGGAGCTTGCCGCCGTTCGTCAACTCGAGCTTGACGGTGAGCCCGGACCAGCCGACGGCCTTGACGTCCTTGGTGGCCACCAGCGGGACCGAACCGCCCAGGCCGTCCTCGACCACGCCGACGACCTGGCCCTTCTTGACGATCGTCGCGTTCTTCAGGGCGTCCTGCGTCGCGAGCATCAGCTCCCTGCTCGCCTTGATCGCGGTACCGAGGATCGGGGTGTCGTACTGCGCGAGCACGGCACCGACGATCAGCTGGTCCGTGTCGCCGACCATCTTGTGGGCGGCGAACAGGAGGTTGCCACCGGCCTTGGTGGTGCTGCCCGTCTTGATTCCGAGCGCGCCGTCGTAGGGCGGCAGCTCGTTGTAGTTCCGCCATGTCTTGCCCGACGGGTCCGTCCACTCGGGCAATCTGGTGATGTCCATCAGGGCTTTGATCTCGACCAGCTTCAGCCCCAGCTTGACCTGGTCCTCGGCCGTGCTGACCGTCGTCGCGTCCAGCCCGGACGGGTCCGTGTACGTCGTGTTCTCCATCCCGAGCTCGTCCGCGGCGGCGTTCATCTTCTCGACGAACGCCTTCTCGGAGCCCGAGTCCCAGCGCGCGAGCTGGCGCGCGATGTTGTTCGCGGACGGAATCATGATCGCCGCCAGCGCGTCCCTCAGGCTGATCTTGTCGCCCTTCTTGACGGTGTTGAGCGTCGACTCGTTGTCCGTCTTGTCGAGCTGTCCTTCCGCCTCGCCCTTGGCGTCGATCTCGATCATGGGACCCGGCTCGCCCGGCTTGAGCGGGTGGTTCTTGAGGATCACGTACGCCGTCATGGACTTGGTCACACTCGCGATCGGCACGGGCTTCTGCTCCCCGGAGGAGCCGAGCGTGCCGAGCCCGGACGCGGCCATGTACGCCTGGCCCTTGGCGGGCCAGGGCAGCTGCGGGGCGGCCCCTCCGAACTCGTACGTCGGCTCGGCCGTCAGCGAGAGAGTGGGGTCCGGGAGCGGACGTACGGTCTGTACGACTGCGAAGACGATCAGGAGCAGCACGACGAGCGGCGTCCAGATCCTGACCCGCCGTACCAGGGTGCGGACGGGGGTCTGGGGGGGCGGCGGGGTGTTCGTCAGTTCGGCGAGCAGATCGAGCGGCGGCTTGGGCGGCAGCGGCTGCTGCTTGGTGCGCTCGGGCTCGGTGAGCGCGGCGGGCGGGGCGGCGGGGGACGCCACGGGCCCGGCCGGCTTCGCGGTCGGAGGCGCCGACCGCGCAGGGGGCGGGGCGGGGCGTACGTCGTCGCGCCGCAGCGGTACGAACGTGCTGGTCCGCTCGGCGGCGGCCTCGGGAGCGGAGTCGGCAGAGGTTTCGCCGGCGGTTTCGGCAGCGGACTCGGGGGCGTCGCCGGAAGTCCGGTCGAGGGCGGACCCGGACGCCGGGGCGGCCGGCGCGGACCCGGAGGCACCGCTGCGGCCGGACGCCGCCTTCTCGCCAGTGGTGCCCCTGGCCCCGGCCCCGTCGTCGGACGCCGACTTCGCGCCGGACCTCGACTCGGGCCCCGACCTCTCGCTCGGGGGCCCGGTGACCCTGAGCGCAGTGGTGCGCTCGGCCTCCTTCTCCGTACCCTCCGAGCCCGGACGCTCCGCATCCGCGCCGTCCGCGTCCGACTGCGCCGAGCCGGCGGACGAGTCGGAGGACGTCGCGGCCCGCTTCGGTGCGGCGGGCTGCGAAGTGATCTTCAACGCGGTGGTCGGCTGGTCCACGGCGGGCCGGGACAGGGCCTTGAAGACGGCCGTCGGTTGGTCGACGGCCGTCCGGTCCCGGGTGTCACCGGCGTTCCCGGCGTCGTCATCGGCCGCCCTGGCGGAACCCGTCGACGCGACGGCGCCGTCGGTACCGCTCGCGGGCCCCTCCGCGGGGCCGTTCTCGGCGGTGGCGGTGTCCTTGTCGGCGCTCCGGGCAGCGGCCCAGCTGGGCGCCCTCGTCCGGGAGCCCTGCTCGCTCGGGCTCGAACCGTCCGAGGTCGAAGCGCCCGCGCTCCTGCCGACCGCGCTCCTGCCGGCCGCGTTCCTGCCGGCCGTGTCCTCGTCGTCCTCGCCCTGGTCCGTGTCGGCCGACGCTTCCGCGTCCACGGATTTGCGGGGCGGGGGCGCCGTGGACCTCTTCCCTGCCCTGTCGGCCGCCTGGTGGGCGCTGGAGGCACGTTCAGGGGCGTCCTCGCCCTCCACCGCCCCCGGAACGTCCGCGTCCGCCTCGTCGTCGTCGGAGGCCTCGCCGGCGGGTGCGGCGGCGGGTGCGGCGGCCGGGGCCTGCCCATCACGCGTTCCCTCGCTCGTACCTCCGTCCGCGGCGGGACCCGCCTTCGCGGTCTCGTCCGCGGTCTCGTCCGCCGTGTCGCCCTTGCCGGAGACCCACGCGGCCACCGCCGCACGGAGGCGGTCGTCGCCGTCGGCGGGGCGGTCCCCGGAGGTGGCCGAACCGGCCGGGTCGTCGGAAACGGTCGCGGACTCGGGTGCGTCCCCATCCGTGCCCGTGCCCGTGCCCGTGCGCCCGTCGGCGTCGGCGCCGGCGGACGGGTCCGAGGACGTCGGTTCGGACGACTTCGAGGCCGCGGCGCGCTCCTCCGGCTCCGACGGCAGCGTCCTGAACACCGCCGTCGGCTGGTCGGCACGCCCCTCGGTGGACGCCCCCGCCGAACGGGCCACGGCAAGCCGCGGATCACGTTCGCCCGGAGTCGTCTCCCCCGACGACTTCTGCTGCTCCGACTTGTCGGGGGACTCGCCCGCCACCGTGCCTCCTCCGTGCCTCAAACTGAATCCGCCGTGGCGCTGGTACCACCCGCACCACTGTCCGAACCATCTCTCAGTGTCCTGTGTGAACCCCTTGGCCCCCGTGCTAGACGAGAACGACATACCTGCCGGTTCCCACACGAAGCACCCAGGCGCTCTCGACAGACCAATGTGAGAGGCGTCACTCTGTCATTCATCCACGCGGGGAGGCATGGATGGGCAGGAGCCGCAGAACACTTCCGGAGGAGCTTCTGCTGCTCGCTCTGGACCCGGCCACGGGTACCACAGCGCAGCCGCAGTCGCTCGACCTCGGCCTGGCCGGAGCACAGCTAGTGGAGCTGGCCCTGGCAGGACGGATAGCCCCAGACGGGGATCGTATCGCCGTGGTGATGCCACGGCCGACAGGAGATCCGACACTGGACTCCGCACTGGAACTGCTGCGCAGGCGCGGCAGTCCGGTCCGCGCTGTCCACTGGATCGGCGGGCCCCGGCTGGGGTTGCGCCAGACCTACCTTTCACATCTGGAAAGGTGCGGCATGGTCCATGCCGTGGCGGGCCAGATGTGCGGGGTGCTGCCGACGACTCGCTACCAGGCGACGGACACGACGATCAGCCGGGAGATCAGGGCCCGGCTGGACAGCGCGATCCGCACCGGCGTACCGCCGGACCCCCGGACGGCCGCACTCGCCGCACTGGCGCACGCGGTCGGCCTGGGCAAGCACCTCTATCCCGGCAACGAGGGGCGGTCATCCCGCTCCCGGCTCCGGGATCTGATCAGGCACGACCCCATGGGCGGACTCGTGGCGCACGCCGTGATGGACGTTCAGAACGGCGCATCGGCGCAGCCGCGCCGTGGTTCGGCGGCACCGGGTCGGCAGTCGGCCGTCCAGATGCCGTCAGGACGCGGCAGCATGGCCCGCGCCGCCGCTCACTAGTACCCGTAGAGGCCAACGGCCCGGATACGCGTAGGGGTACGGACCGGGCTGGGCACTCGGAAGCGGACACGTCGCACGGATGCGCACGACGCACCCGCGCGACGGTGGACGCGGCCGTGAACCACCCGTTAGCGCGCCCGCCCGCCCGGGAGAACCGCCGCACCGGCGTCGCACGAGACCGGTTCGGGAGCCGCAGAGAGCGCGGGGCAGTCGCACCGTCGACCGCCCCGCGCTCTCTCTTCGGCATGCGCACACCTGACGCGCGCACCCCGCCCTCGCGCCCTCAGTCCCGCGCCCACTTCACGAGGACACTCGGGTACGCATGACCCCGCGCCGGCGTCGCGTTCCCACGCATGCGACCGCGCCCGCTGCGGGCTCACACGCGCGCACCCGCGCCCTCCTCGCGCGCCCACGGGTGCGCGCCTCCACCACGCGCCGCGCGCAGCCGGTGTTTTGTCCCCCGCATTGTGCGTGCGTGTCGTCGTTTTCCAGCGCGAGCAGCACCTTTGGTGGCAGTCTGCTGAGACGTAGATACGCACAGCAACAAGGACAGCACAGCAGTCCACAGCCGGAGGTGCAGTTCCCGTGGCGTCCAACGTCAACCCCACCGTCAGGCGCCGCCGTTTGGGCCAGGAGTTGCGCCGGCTCCGCGAACTCAAGGGCATGACCGCGGAGGAGGTGGCGGATCGCCTGCTCGTCTCCCAGTCGAAGATCAGTCGACTGGAGAACGGCAGGCGCTCGATCAGCCAGCGCGATGTGCGCGACCTCTGCGGAGTGTACGAGGTCGAGGACCACCGCGTGGTCGACTCTCTGATGCAGATGGCCAAGGACTCGCGCCAGCAGGGCTGGTGGCACGCCTTCGGCGACATCCCCTACAGCGTCTACATCGGCCTGGAGACGGACGCGGCCAGCCTCCGGGTCTACGAATCGCTGATCGTGCCCGGCCTACTCCAGACACACGATTACGCCCATGCAGTCATCGAGGGGATGTGGCCCGAAGCCACACAGAGCGAGATCGACAAGCGCATTCAGATCCGACTCAAGCGACAGGACCGCCTCAAGGACCCCGACAACCCACTCCGGTTCTGGGCCGTCATCGACGAGGCCCTGCTGCGCCGCGTAGTCGGCAATGACCGGATCATGGCAGACCAACTCAAACACCTCGCTGAGCTGAGCCTGCAGCCGCACGTGACGTTGCAGGTCCTGCCCTATGCCGTAGGGGCTCATCCTGGCATGTACGGAAAATTCGCCATCCTGGAGTTCCAGGACGCCATGGACGCCAGCGTCGTCTACCTCGAGGGTGTGACCAGCGACCTCTACCTTGAGAAGCCCAACGACGTACAAAGCTACACAGTCATGTACGAGCATCTTCGAGCCAAGGCACTCAGCGCCGAGCAGTCGATGGAATTCATCCACCAGGTATCGGAGAGTTACGGAGGCTGACCGGGAGCGCGGGCACTATACACTCATGAGCTCAGGCTGAATAGACTTCGACAGATAATGCCATCCGGATGGGTGAACACACCCTGCCGTAAGGGATGTTGGAGCGTAGCTTCGATCTCGGAGCCGTTGGAGACAGCGGCTCGAGGCACCCGCACACCTGGCACAACCATCGGAGTCACTATGCACATCCGGCAAGCTGCGTCCCTGACGGAATGGACCAAGTCCTCGTACTCTGCCGTCAACGGCGATTGTGTGGAGATCAAGGCGAAAGATCAGATCTTGGTAGCCGTGCGTGATTCAAAGGCGCCTCACCGCCCTCCGCTGGGCTTCACCGCTGAGACATGGTCGGCATTCATCACCGGAATCAGCTGCGAGGGCTGACCGGCAACCCTCGCCGACCACGTCTCAGCAGAACCTGCAGTCAAGCCCTCTCGACCGGCCCGCCGTCCTGGCCGAGGGGGCTGCCTTCTGCCCCGGCTCCGCCCAGTTCGTCCACGACGGCACGAGATTTGACGGTCACAGGATCACTGGGACCGAGAGTCCGCTCACACAGTGGGAGATTCCGGGCCGCCAGGGCAACCGCCTCCGCGACGCGGCCGCTCGCAGCGAGAGAAGCCGCGAGGCTGGCCCGATTGGCCAGCACGTACGGATGCTCA